>JAFIEM010000060.1 GCA_020832555.1 Natronohydrobacter sp.
AGCAGGGGTGGCGGCGGCGAGGCTCATGGCGGAGACCCTTCACATGTTCATGAAAACCGGTATGCGCCAGAGGCGGAGCGGATGCAAGTGGGGGTGAGCTGCGTTGAAGCCGCAAATCCTGTTGAGGCACCGGATTTTCAGGCAGCGCGAATCCGGCAGAGCGCGCCAAATATACGATAATTTATCCTTTATATGCAGTATCTTGGCGTTTCACGTGAAACACTGACTACCCCTCACAACAAGGGCGAAGCCAGCGCCACCGTATTGTTCCGCAACCGCCGCAGGGCTGACCATTGCGCCACATCCGCGCGGTCCAGCCGTGTTGCGCGGGCGATATAGCTTTGCTGGCGCGCATCGAGCGCC
Source organism: Natronohydrobacter sp. (assembly GCA_020832555.1). Classification (GTDB taxonomy): domain Bacteria; phylum Pseudomonadota; class Alphaproteobacteria; order Rhodobacterales; family Rhodobacteraceae; genus Roseinatronobacter. Next base: position 364 of record JAFIEM010000060.1, read on the forward strand.
GCCATGACCTCCGGGCAGTGAATCAGAAGCCCGTTCTCGTAATTCAGGTCGAAACTGCGGTGGTCCAGATTGGCTGTCCCCACCATCCCGAAGGCCCCGTCCACGGTCACGATCTTGGAATGGATCAGCCCTGGCCGGAACAGGAAAATCTCGACGCCCGACCGCAGCAGATCGGGAAACAGGCTCTCGCTTGCCGCGCCGACGATGCGGCTGTCATTGCGCGCAGGCAGGATCAGCCGGACCCGCACGCCGCGTTCCGCCGCGGAACAGATCGCGGTGTGCAGCGCGTGATCGGGCACATAATAGGGCGTGGTCAGGATCAGCCGGTCCGTCGCCGCATAGATCATCGCGCGCAGCACATCGGAGGGCGTGGTATAGATATCATCCGGCCCCGAAGCGATCACCTGCGCACTCACCGGCCCGGCAACCGGCACCGGGTGTTCTTCCTGCAACAGCGCGCTCAGATCCTCGGCATGATGCGTCATCCAGTCATGCAGGAACACGGCCTGTTGCTGGCGCACGGCAGGCCCTTCGAGCCGCATCAGGATATCGACCCAGGGGGCATAGCGGGGCTTGATCGCAAAGGCCGCATCGGCGCAGTTGCGGCTGCCCACCCAGGACAGATGGTTGTCCACGACCACGATCTTGCGGTGATTGCGCAGGTCGATACGCTGGAACAACAGGCTGATCAGCGGATTGCCGACCGGGGCGGCACGTTCCAGCGCCACGCCCGCCCCTTGCATCTGGCGCCACAGGGCCGAACGGATCAGGCGGCGCGCGCCATGATCATCGACCAGCACCCGGCAGGCCACACCGCGCCGCGCCGCACGACACAGCGCATCGGCCATGCGGGTGCCGGTGGTGTCGGGCAGCCAGATATAGAACAGGACATGGACATGCTGCGTGGCGGTCTCGATGGCGGCCAGCATATCTTCCATCATGGCGTCGCCCTCGGGCAGAAGCGTCAGGCGATTGCCCGCCACGGGCAGAAACCCGCTGATCGCATGCCCGGCCGCAAAGGCGGGCCGGGCCGGGCCGCGTATGGTCATGGGCAGGTCCGGGCGCGCGGCCTGCGCTTCAAGCAACTGGTTGCGGACCTCGCGCATCCGCTCGCGCTTGGCGCGCTCCAGCCGGATCTCGCCGAACAGGAAATAGGCCGCGATCCCGACACCCGGCAACGCCGATATCACCGCAACCCAGGCCAGCCGCGCTGCCGGGGTCAGACCCGCGCGCAAGAGCGCGCGGATGACAAAGGCCACCTGCAAGAGGAATACAAGAACCACTGTTGCGCCGGTCACGCGGACACCCTTTGAGCCGAGTCCCGCTCACCCTCTCACGCCGCTGCACCAAAGTCACGCCCGGCGCGGGTTGTCGCTTGAAGCCTGCCCGCGAAGCTTGTCTAAAGGCGGCAGATTGTGGATTGCCCCAAAGGTTCGCCCATGTTGCTCAGCCCGCTTGCCTTCGACCGTTTCGTAGCCCCGGCCCGCCTGCGCCCGCAACTGTGGCGGTTGATCGTCGGTCTGGGTCTGGTGGTGCTGATCTATCTGGGCTGGATGGCGCTGATGGCCGGGATCATCTGGGCTGCAAAAGGTGAGACCGGGCTGGACCGGGCGTTGGGCAGCATCGGCACCGGCAGCACGCCGGGGTCGCTGATCCTGCTGTTGCTGACCTTTGTCGGCATGGCGCTTGGCGCCTTTGCGGCGACACGCTGGCTGCACAAGCGCCCCATCGCCACGCTGTTCGGTCCGCGGCAGATCGTCTTGCGCGACTTTGCCATGGGCTTTGGCATCTTTGCTGCTTTTGCCCTGCCCGGCATCCTGTGGTTCTTCCTCACGCTGGATCTGACGCCCAATGCACCGTGGCATATCTGGCTTCTCTTCCTGCCGCTTGCGCTGATCGGCCTGCTGATCCAGACCGGGGCAGAAGAACTGGTCTTTCGCGGCTATATGCAACAGCAACTCGCCGCGCGTTTTGCCTCGCGCTGGGTCTGGATGGTGCTGCCTTCGGTCATTTTCGGTCTGGTGCATTATGCGCCCGATGAAATGGGCGACTCGGTCTGGCTTCTGGTGTTCGTGACCGGTTTTTTCGGCCTTGTGATGGCCGATCTGACCGCGCGCTCGGGCGCGCTTGGCATGGCCTGGGGGCTGCATTTCGCCAATAACCTTTTTGCGATCCTGCTCTTCACGACGGGCGAGGCGCTGGATGGGCTTGCCCTCTACCGCCTGCCTTTCACGGTCAGCGATACGCAGGCGATCCTGCCCTTGCTGGCGGTCGATCTGATCGGCATGGTGCTTGTCTGGGCCGCCTGTCGCTATGCCTTGCGCGGGCGCTGATTGCAATTTTCACGACGACGCCTTATCTGGCCCCTAGTCTTGCAGGGATGCGCCGATGAACTGGATCACCAACTACGTCCGCCCGACAATCAACTCGCTGTTCTCGCGCCGCGAAATGCCCGAGAACCTGTGGGAGAAATGCCCCGAATGCGGCACGATGCTGTTTCATCGGGAACTTGCGGATAATCAGCGCGTCTGCACCTCTTGCGGGCATCACATGGGGATCACTCCGCGCGAACGCTTCCATAGTTTCTTCGATGGCGGGATGTACAAGGAAATCGCGGTGCCGCAACCGCTGGCCGATCCGCTGCATTTCCGCGACCAGAAGAAATACCCCGACCGGATGAAAGCCGCGCAGAAGCAGACGGGCGAGAAAGAAGCCATGCTTGTGGGCGAAGGCGAAGTGCTGCGCACGAAGCTTGTCGCCGTGGCGCAGGATTTCAGCTTCATGGGCGGGTCGATGGGCATGTATGTCGGCAATGCAATCGTCGCGGCTTGCGAACATGCCGTGGCGCGCAAATTGCCGCTGGTGCTGTTTTCCGCTGCAGGCGGCGCGCGGATGCAGGAGGGGATTCTCTCGCTCATGCAGATGCCGCGCACCACCGTCGCCGTGGACATGCTGCGCGAGGCGGGCCTGCCCTATATCGTCGTGCTGACCCATCCGACCACCGGCGGCGTGACCGCCAGCTATGCCATGCTGGGCGATGTGCAGATTGCCGAGCCCAATGCGCTGATCTGTTTTGCCGGGCCGCGCGTGATCGAACAGACGATCCGCGAGAAGCTGCCCGAAGGGTTCCAGCGCGCCGAGTATCTGCTGGAACATGGCATGCTGGACCGCGTGACCGCGCGCAAACATCTGCGGGTTGAGATCGCGACGATCCTGCGCATGCTGACCGGACAGAGCGCGGTCGTGCATGGCGATCTACCCCCGCCGCCGTCCGCTGACCCTGCCCCATGAGCGCGCCCGATTCCGACGCGCTTCTGGCGCGGATGATGGAATTTCACCCCAAGATCATCGACCTGACGCTGGATCGTGTCTGGCGGCTCCTGGCGGCGCTGGATCATCCCGAGCGTAGCTTGCCGCCAGTGATCCATATCGCGGGCACCAATGGCAAGGGCTCGACCCAGGCCATGATCCGCGCAGGACTGGAAGCCAGTGGCGCGCGCGTCCATGCCTATACTTCGCCGCATCTGGCGCGGTTTCATGAACGTATCCGGCTGGCGGGCGATCTGATTTCGGAACCCGCGCTGTCTGCCCTGCTGGACGAGGCGCTGGCCGCGAATGGCCGAGATGCGATCACCTATTTCGAGATCACCACATGTGCGGCCCTTCTGGCCTTTGCCCGCACCCCTGCCGACTACACCTTGCTGGAAGTCGGGCTTGGCGGGCGGTTGGATGCCACCAATGTCGTGGACAGCCCTGTGCTGACGGTCATCACGCCGGTCAGTCTGGATCACCAGCAATATCTGGGCGAAACGCTGCCCGAGATTGCGGGCGAGAAGGCCGGGATCCTCAAACGCGGTGTGCCCTGTGTCGTCGGCCCGCAGGAAGAGGCGGCGCTGGAGGTGATCGAGGCCCGCGCTGCCCGTCTGGGTGCGCCGCTGCTGGCCTTCGGCCAGCATTGGCATGTCGGAGTTGAAGCGGGACGGCTGGTCTATCAGGACGAAAGCGGCCTGCTGGACCTGCCGCTGCCGAACCTTGCGGGGCCACATCAGATCCAGAACGCGGGCATGGCGCTTGCGGCGCTGCGCGCGCTGGGGCGCGGCGCGGGGGCTGAAGGGGCGGTTACCCGCGCCGAATGGCCCGCCCGGATGCAGCGCCTGCGCCAAGGTCCGCTGGTCGAGGCCCTGCCCAAGGGCACGCTCTGGCTGGATGGCGGGCATAACCCGGCAGCGGGCGAGGCGATTGCCGCGACACTGGCGCAAATGGGCGTGGGGCGGGTCTGGCTGATCTGCGGGATGCTGAACACCAAGGATGTGGCGGGCTTCATGCGGCCCCTGCGCGATGTGGCGCAGCATCTCTATGCCGTGTCGATCCCCGGCGAAGCGGCGACGTTGCCTGCCGAGGCGACGGCACGGGCCGCCAGCGATGCAGGGATCACCGCCAGCACCGCCGAGAGCGTGCAGGCGGCGCTGGCTTTGATCGCGGATCAAGACCCGCAAGCGCATGTGTTGATCTGCGGATCGCTCTATCTGGCCGGGGGCATCCTGCGCGAGAACGGGTAAGGTGCGTGCTGAGCACGCACCCTACGGACCGGATCGCGCGTTACGCCTGCGCCAAACCCCGCCGCTTCCACATCGCGGCGGCGTGTTTGTCAAACTCCAGCACCAGCAGCAGCACCACCCCGGCGAAAGCACATTGTGCGATCTGCCACGGCGACAGCGCCACAGTCTCGAACAGCGTTTGCATGAAGGGCAGATAGGTGAACCCCGCCTGCAACACGACGACCAGCGCGACCGCGATCAGCACGGCGGGCGTGCCCTTGGCCCCCTCCCAGGTCAGCGACCAGCCATGCCGGAAGCGCACCGAGAACAGGTAGAACACTTCCATTGCGACAAGTGTGTTCAGCGCCATCGTGCGCGCTTCCTCGACACCTGCCCCCTGCACCTGCGCCAGTGCGAATTGTCCGAAAATCCCGATGGCAAACAGGATCGAGACCAGAAACACCCGCCACAGGATAAACCGCGACAGGATCGGCGCATCGGCGCGGCGCGGCGGCTGGCGCATGATCGCCTTTTCCGGTTGCTCAAACGCCAGTGACATCGCCAATGCCACGGAACTGACCATGTTCACCCACAGAATCTGCAAGGGCGTGATCGGTAGCATCAGCCCGAACAGGACCGCGATGATGAGTGAGATCGACTCGCCCCCATTCACTGGCAGCAGGAAGGCGATGACCTTCTTGAGATTGGCATAGACGGTGCGGCCCTGTTTCACGGCTTCGGCAATCGAGGCGAAATTGTCATCAGCCAGCACGAAATCGGAGGCCTCGCGCGCGGCCTCGGACCCTTTCTGGCCCATCGCGATCCCGGCATCGGCGCGTTTGAGCGCTGGCGCGTCGTTCACCCCGTCGCCGGTCATGGCCACGACCTGCCCGCGCGCCTGCAACGCCTGCACCAGCCGCAGCTTGTGCTCGGGGCTGGTGCGCGCAAAGACATCCGTGCGCCGGATCGCCCCTTCGAGGGCTGAGTCGTCCATCTGGTCGATCTCGGCCCCGGTCAGGGGCTGATCGGTCTGGGTCAAGCCGATCTGGCGCGCAATCGCGGCGGCCGTGCCTGCGTGATCGCCGGTGATCATCTTGACCGAGATGCCTGCCTGATGGCACTCGGCCACAGCGGCAATCGCCTCATCGCGCGGCGGGTCGATCAGCCCGACCAACCCCAGCAATACCAGCCCTTCGGACACAGACTCATGTGTCAACTCGCCGCTGTCAAACGGCATCTGCGCCAGCGCAAGCACCCGCTGCCCCTGATCCGCGATCTGCGCACTGGCCTCGTCCCAATGGACCTTATCCAGCGGCTCTGGCCCGTCCGGCCCCATCTGCGACGCGCAATGCGCCATCACGCGCTCAGGCGCACCTTTCAGCAACACAAGCCCGTCCTGCAACACCGCCATATAGCGATAGCGCGCATCAAACGGGATGGTCGCTTGCGCGCGCGGGCGGCTCTCGACCCCCTCGCCCAGCTTGCCCGCAAAGGCCAGAAGCGCGCCTTCCATCGGGTCGCCTTCGACCCGCCAGCCTGCATCGCCCCGGACCAGCGCCGCCGTGTTGCACAGCGCCGCGACCTTCGCCATCGCGGCCAGTGTCGGCGTGTCGCCGCCTGATACCTCGCCTTCGGGCGCATAGCCCTGCCCGCTGACCGTGACCACATCACGCGCGGTCACGACAGACGCCACCATCATTTCATTGCGCGTCAGCGTCCCGGTCTTGTCCGAGCAGATCGTGGACACAGCGCCCAGCGTCTCGATGATCGGCAGGCGGCGGATGATCGCGTTGCGCCGCGCCATGCTTTGCACGCCGATGGCGAGGGTCACGGTCAGCACGGCGGGCAGACCTTCGGGGATTGCGGCCACGAACAGGCCCACGACGATCATGAAGGCCTCGGAAAAGGCCATATCGCGCAAGAGCATGGTGAAGGCCAGAATCCCCGCCGCAAGCGCCATGATGAAGCCGGTCAGAACTTTGGCAAAAACCTCCATCTGCTGAATGAGCGGGGTTTTCAGCGTCTCGACCCCGGCCATCAACGTGCTGATGCGCCCGATTTCGGTCTGCACCCCCGTGGCGGTCACGACCCCGGTGCCGGTCCCTTCGGCGACCATCGTGCCGCTGAACCCGGCAGAGGCCCGGTCGCCCAGCGCCGCATCTTCCGCCACCGGGTGCAGAGCCTTGCGCACGGGCACGGATTCGCCGGTCAGGATGGCCTCTTCGACCGTCAGCCCGGCCAGTTCCAGCCAGCGCAGATCCGCCGGGATCTTGTCACCCGCTTCCAGCACAACCACGTCACCCGGCACCAGATCGCTGCCCGGAACTGTCATCCGCTCACCGGCACGAATGACATTCGCCTTGGGGGCCAGCATGTCGCGCAGCGCTTCAAGCGCCGCTTCGGCCTTGCCCTCTTGCACGAAACCGATCACGGCGTTGATGATCACCACGGCCATGATCACGCCTGTATCGATCCAGTGCCCAAGAGCCGCCGTGATCACCGCCGCGCCGATCAGCACAAGGATCAGCAGGTTGTTGAATTGCCGCACAAGCCGCACCAGCGCGCCGGGGCGCGGAGCCTCTGGCAACTTGTTCGGTCCATGCTGGGCCAGACGCGCGTCAGCCGTCGCCTTGTCCAGCCCGTCGCGCGATGTCTCCAGTCCTTCCAGCACCTGATTGGCCGGAAGGGTCCACCAGTTCTGCTCGTTCATGCCTGCTCCGTCCTGTCAGGGTGCCGTGTAGCCGCCATCGACCAGATGATAGCTGCCAGTGATGAAGCTCGCCCGCTCGGACAACAGGAAACAGGTCAGCGCCGAAACCTCCTCGGGTGTGCCGATCCGGCCCGCAGGGTGCAACCCGGCCAGACCATCGAGCATCTCCTGACTCAGGTTATTGGTCAGCAGCGGTGTGGCGATAAAGGCGGGCCCCACCGAATTGATCCTGATTCCCTTGGCCGCGTATTCCATCGCTGCCGTCTTGGTCAGGCCCAGAAGCGCATGTTTGCTGGCCACATAGGCGCTTGAATTGGCAAAGCCCACTGACCCAAGGATCGAGGCCATGTTGACAATCGCTCCCCCGCCCGCGCGTTCCATCGCCGGGATCTGATACCGCATCCCGTAGAACACCCCGTTCAGGTTCACGTTGATGACCTTGTGCCAGGCATCCAGCGGATATTCCCCCGTCGGTGCCTGCGCGCCGCCAATGCCTGCATTGTTCACCGCCAGATGCAGCGCGCCGGTCTCGGATTCGGCGCAGGAGACAAGCGCTTCCATCGCTGCCGGGTCGGCGACATCTGCGGCAAAGGCCGTGGCCTTGCCCCCGCGATCCAGGATCGTCGCCACCACCCGGTCGCAGTGGTCCGCATCAAGATCGGACACGATCACATGCGCCCCGCTAGCCGCAAGTTCCATCGCGATGGCCTCACCAATCCCCGATGCGGCCCCTGTCACAATGGCGGTTTTCCCGGAAAAATCGAACATGGCTGTCTCCTTTCATGGCATGATCAAGCCTGAGCCGGGATCATCGCAGCTTGCAACCCTTGCGTCCTTGCGCTGGCGCAAACTGCGCCGCAGACCAGTCCGGGCGCGAAAGCCACGAAAAAACCCGCCGAAAACTCGGCGGGTTACTGGATGTCCGGTTCGGTCGGCTGTGTCAGCTGCCGAATTGCGCCAGATAGGCGAAGATATCTTCAGCAGAGCCACGAAGACGGTGGTTCATGTTCGAACGCGCACGCGAATCGCCGGTGACTTCACGGAGAAAGCCGCTTGGGTCATTCACGAAGGCCACGAAATTCTCTTCGTCCCAGACGATGCCGGCTTCGCCCGCTGCCACGATGGCCCCGGAAAAGCGTGCATATCCGTCATATGCACCAGCCTGACGACCCGCCACGCCCCAGAGGTTAGGCCCGGTCGGAGACACGCGCTGGATCACCTCGCCTTCGGGCGACGCGATGCCGTGGCAGCTTGCGCATTGGCGGAAACCCTGTTCGCCTGCCGCAGCATCACCCGCCTGCGCGAGACCCGCGAAGGGCACCAGAGCCGCAGCCACGGCGATAGATTTCAAAAAGGTCATTGCACTCTCCTCATTCACAAAGGCCCTGATACATAGCGCCATGACAGCGCGAATCTCGCCCAGATCATATGCGAAAATAGGGCCTGCGCGGAAATGCGCAAGGCGACAAAATGACTATAGACTTTTTGTGAAATCCTGAGGGTGGCGGCAAATGCCCTGACCACCCGGACAAGAGCGGCAGAAAAGCGACCGACCCGCCGGGCGGGCGGGTCGGTTCTGTCACGCTATTGCGCGCATCACGGCAGGGCCGGGATCTCGATATGCGGCATTTCGCCGGTCAGCGCGTCCATGAAGGCCACGAGGCTGGCAAGTTCTTCCTCTGCGAAGTCCTGACCCAGCATCTGCTGACCCATCAACTGGATCGCATCCCGCAGGTTGTCGACCGATCCGTTGTTGAAATACGGATAAGTGACCGCCACGTTGCGCAGGGTGGGCGTGCGGAAGGCGAACATGTCGGCTTCATCGCCAGTCACCAGGAAGCGACCCTCGTCCTTGGAGCCGGGCAACTCAAAGCGGTGGAAGTTGCTGTCGGTCAATGCGGGGCCATTGTGGCAGGCCACACAACCGGCATCGACAAACAGTTTCATCCCTTCGACCTGCTGGCTGCTCATCGCCTGCACATCACCCGCAAGGAAGCGGTCCAGCGGCGAGTTGGGAGTGTTCAGCGTACGCTCGAAAGTCGCAATCGCCAGCGCCACATTGCCCTGATTGATCGGATCGGGATCATCCGGGAAGGCTGCTGCAAAATGCTCGTGGTAGATATCGAATTCCTTCAGCCGCTCGATGGCTTCCGCAAGCGTCATGTTCATTTCGATATCGGCCTGAATCGGCCCCAGTGCCTGCCCTTCCAGATCAGGCTCGCGCCCGTCCCAGAATTGCGACTGCAGGAAGCCCGAGTTCAGCACGGTCGGCGTGTTGCGTTCACCCACCTGACCACCATGGCCCACGGCACGCGGGATACGGTCGGACCAGCCCAGCGCGGGGTTGTGGCAGGTTGCACAGGAAATCACGCCAGAGGCCGAGATGCGCGGTTCAAAGAACAGCATCTTGCCCAGTTCGATCTTTTCCGGTGTGATCGTGTTATCGGCCGGGATCGGCGGGAAGAAGGGCAGCGGCTCGAAGAAGTCCATGTAGTCGGCGATGTCTTCGGCATGAACTGCCGTGGCACTCAGCACCAGGGCGATGGCCGTCGCGCCAAGCCGGTGCAGGTGTCTGGGGGTCATGGTAGCCTCCTGTTCGTGGTCAAACTAGCGGATTTCGCGCGTATGAGTCACGTCTAGCGAGGCAGCAGCCCAAGCACCTTGATCTGGGTCAAGATTTAGAACATTTCTAAAGTTGTATTTTCTAGATATGTTTTTATGTCATCAGATCAGATTTTTGGCGGCCAAGCCCGTTCTGCATCTGCCGCGATCCACGCCTGCACCCATCCCGGCAATTCGGGGCTGTCCTGCATCTGACCCATCGCTTCCAGCACGCGCACAGGCGGCACGATGCCTTGCGCCGAGGTGATGGCCGAGCGGATCAGAATGTGATTGGCACAGTCCTTGCCCAGCCACATGGCCTGCTCGATATAGAAGAACCGCGCATCCCAGCCTATACAGCGCGAGCGCATCTCAAAGCGCTGAAACGCCTTGATCCGCTTGCGATAGCGCGTCGTGTTGCCTGCGACCGTGATCCCCCAGCCCTGCCCGCGCAGCACGCCTGTCAGCCCGGAGCGTATCCCCATCGGGATACGCCCCAGATCATAGAGCGTGAGCGTGCGGCCGTTGTTCAGCTCGATCCAGGGGTCCAGATCCCAGGGCCAGCAGCGGTGATGCGAGATATGGGTTTCGGTGATCCCCAAGGCAGGCGCATTGCGGAACTTGATGACTTCCTTGAGGAAACGAATGATCGGATACATGGCGCGGCTCCTGTGTCGGTCCAGCCGTGGGCTGCGTGCCCGCCCGCGTCAAGGCCCGTCGTTGCGTCACAACATCTGCAAACGTTCCAGAATTGCCGGGCCAAACCGTGCGACGCGGGCTTCATCCATGCCCTTGATCCGTGCAAGTGCGGCGTCTGACGCGGGCCGGGCTTCGGCAATCGCGCGCAGGGTGGCGGGCGAGAGCGTCAGCAGCTTTTCCGTGCCATCCGCGCCGCGTTCCAGACTGCGCGCGATTTCGAACAATTCGTCATAGAGCCCCCCGGCATCCCGCCCGGCCAGTTTGCGCCGCTGCGGGTGCTGGGCGTCGGGTGTGGCCCCGGTGATGACTTCGAGAAACAGCGCGCCATAGCGTTCCAGCTTGCTGGCCCCCACGCCAGAGATCCGCGCCATCGCGTCCATATCGCGCGGGCGGGTCTCGGCCATCTCGATCAGCGTGCGGTCGGTGAAGATCACATAGGCAGGCACGCGCGCTTCCTCGGACAGCGCGCGGCGCTTGGCCTTCAACGCCGAGAGAAGCGGCGCATCTTCGTCCGAGACCAGCGCCTTGACCACCGGGCCGTCCTTGGCACGCGCGATGGTATCTTCGCGCAGATGGATCTCGGCCTCGCCGCGCAGGATCGGGCGGGCGGCGTCGGTCATGCGCAAGGCCCCGTGGCGTTCGGGGTCGGGGCGGATCAGGTCGCGCCCCATCATCTGCCGGAACACCGCCTGCCATTTGGCGCGGCTGAGGTCGCGGCCCACGGCAAAGGTCGGCAGCGCATCATGGCCGCGCTGCGTGACCTTGGGGGTGGCATTGCCGGTCAGAATATCGATCAGATGGCCCGCGCCGAAACTCTCACCCGTGCGCAAGGCCGCCGAGAGCGCCATGCGCACCGGGGTTGTCGCATCGAACAGCTTGACCGGGTTGGCACACAGGTCGCAATTCCCGCAAGGCTTTGACGCCTCGCCGAAATAGGACAGCAGCACCTGACGGCGGCATTGCACGGCCTCGGCCAGCCCCAGAAGCGCATTCAGCCGCGCGTGATCGGCCTGTTTGCGTTCCAAGGGTGCGGGGCTTTCATCGATCTGGGCGCGACGCAGGCGGATGTCATCGGGGCCAAACAGGGTGAGCGTATCCGCAGGCGCCCCGTCGCGGCCTGCGCGGCCGATTTCCTGATAGTAGCTCTCGATGGATTTCGGCAGATCTGCATGGGCGACCCAGCGGATATCGGGCTTGTCCACGCCCATTCCGAAGGCAATCGTCGCCACGACGATCAGATCATCCTCGCGCTGGAACAATTCCTCGACCATGCGCCGGGCATGCGCTTCCATCCCGCCATGATAGGCGCGGGCATTGTGGCCCGCGTCATTCAGCGCCTGGGCCAGTGCTTCGGTCCGGGCGCGGGTGGCGCAATAGATGATCCCGGCCTGCCCCTTGCGGGCGCTCGCATAGGACATGAGTTGCTTGCGCGGGCTGTCCTTGACCGCGAAATTCAGCCGGATATTGGGCCGGTCAAAGCCACGCAGAAAAACCTGCGGCGCGCGTCCGTCAAACAGCCGCTTGATGATCTCGGCCCGCGTTTCGGCATCGGCGGTCGCGGTAAAGGCCGCAAGCGGCACATCGAGCACGCGGCGCAGATCGCCCAGACGCAGGTAATCGGGGCGGAAATCATGGCCCCATTGGCTGACGCAATGCGCCTCATCGACCGCGATCAGGCGGCAATTCGAGCGCCGCAGCAGATCAACCGTGCTCGATCCTGCCAGACGTTCGGGCGCGATATACAAGAGCTTCATCTCGCCACGCGAGAGCGCCTGATAGACGGCATCCGTCTCGGCTTCGGTATTGCCAGAGGTCAGCGCCCCCGCCGACACGCCCAGTTCCTGCAAGCCCCGCACCTGATCGCGCATGAGCGCGATCAAGGGCGAGATGACGACCGTCAAACCCTCGCGGCAGAGTGCGGGCAGTTGAAAACACAGCGACTTGCCGCCGCCGGTGGGCATGATCGCCAGCGTGTCCTGCCCCGCCAGCACCGCATCCACGATTTCGGCCTGACCGGGGCGAAAAGCGGAAAAGCCGAATACCCGCGACAGGACCGAGGATGTATCCGGCATGAGGTCAGACAAAGACGCCGATATTGTTGATCAGGATGATGCGGATTGCATAAATCGCGATCAGGGCGACCAGGGGCGCCAGATCAATTCCACCCAGATCGGGCAGGAATTGCCGGATGCGCATATAGATCGGTTCCACCAACCGGTTCAGCCCGTCCCAGATCGAGGCAACGATGGGCGAACGCAGGCTGAGCACGTTGAAATTGATCAGCCAGCTCAGGATGATATGCGCGATGATGATGAATTGCGCCACGCTCAGGATGAGCAGGAAAATCTGGATCAGGGACAGCATCGCACACCTCTGGCACCGGGGTCTGGCGCAAACCTAAGGGGCCGGGGCGCAAAGGGCAAGACGGGCGCGGTCAGATTTGCCCCTGCGACAGGGCGGACACTGGACAAACAGGGCGCAGAGGATAGTTTGCCGCCAGATTGTTCAGGGAACCGCGCCACGATGCTTGTTGTCCTCTCGCCTGCCAAGAAACTCGACTGGTCCCACAGGGGCACACCCCAAACACTGACCACGCCTGATTTTCAGCAGGATGCTTTTGCGCTGGCACAAGAGGCGCGCAAGATCGGCACCGAGGGGCTGAAAAAACTGATGAAGATCAGCGACAATCGTGCGCTCCTGAACCTTGAGCGGTTTGACAGCTTTGCAGACCGGCCCGCGCCAGAGACCACCCGCCCGGCGATCCATGCCTTCAACGGGGACACCTATACCGGACTTGACGCAGCGTCGCTGGATACCGATGCGCTGGCATGGGCAGAGGGTCATCTGCGCATTCTTTCCGGCCTCTATGGCTTGCTGCGCCCATTCGACGCGATGCAACCCTACCGGCTGGAAATGGGCAGCCGGTTGAAAACCGCGCGCGGCCAGTCGCTTTATGACTACTGGGGCAGCCGGATTGCAGAGGCGATCAATGACGCCGCCGATGCGACCGGCAGCGCGATTTTGGTAAACTGCGCCTCTCAGGAGTATTTCGGCGCGGTGGATCGCAAGGCGCTGCGTCCGCGCGTGATCTCGCCCGTGTTCAAGGAACAGCGCGAGGGCGAGGCACCAAAGATCGTGAGCTTCTTTGCCAAGAAGGCGCGCGGCGCAATGGCTCGCTTCATTCTGGAGAACCGGCTGACAGACCCCGAGGCGCTATGCGATTTCGACACGGCAGGCTATCGCCATGCGCCAGAACTGTCCGAGCCGGACGCGCCCGTATTCCTGCGCCATATCTGAGGTTGCGTGCCATTACCCGGCCTGCGGGAACAGGCCCTGTGGCGCATGGTCCTGCAAGGCGCTCAGCAATTCCGATTTCTTCAGCGGCTTGGTCAGCATCGCATTCATGCCAGCCGACAGAATCCGGTCGATCTCATCCTGCATCGCATGGGCGGTCAGGGCGATGATCGGGACATCCCGCCCCGCATCTGTCGCCCGGATCAGCCGTGTGGCCTCTCGCCCGTCCATTTCGGGCATCGACACGTCCATGAAGATCATGTCGGGTCGCAAGCTGTCGAAGGCTTCCACGGCCAGCCTGCCATTATCCGCAAGGTGCAGATCCAGCGGCAAATCCTTGACCATCTTGGTGAACACAAGCTGATTGGTCTTGTTGTCCTCGGCATACAGCACCCGAAGCCTGACATCGGCTTTTGTGGTCTGTCCGGCGGGGGGGCGCGGTGCCGCAGGAGTGGTCTTTGCCGGTCCCGGCCCGCCCATGACGGCAAGCAGATCCCGCCACAGCAGCGGCTTGGGCAACACGGCACGCAGATCCCCCCGGTCAAGCAGCGCGCGGGCTTCGGCCATGCTGGAACACATCATCACAATCGGCAGGCTTGCGGAATGCAACCGCAATTCCGAGACGACGACATCGGCGGGCTCTGTCCCCAGATCCTGATCGATGATCGCCAGATCCAGTCTGGAATTGCTGATATTGCGCAGGGCCGCCCCGATCTGTGTCGCTGTCTGCACCTTGGCCCCCGACGCCTGCAAGCGACGCGCGGTGATCTCGCGGCTGATCAACTGATCGCTGATCAGCAACACGGTCCGGATCGTGTCGGGCAATGGCACCGGACCTACCGGACCGGCATCGGGCGACAGCGGCAATTCCACAGAAATCCCGAAGCACGATCCGATGCCGAGGTCGGATTCAACCCAGATATTGCCGCCCATCGCCGAGACGATCTGCCGCGTGATCGCAAGTCCCAGACCTGTCCCCTCGAACCGGCGGCAGGCACCTTCCTCGACCTGGCTGAATTCGGTAAAGATATGATCCTGATGGTCCCTCGAAATGCCGATACCGGTATCTTCGACCGTGATATTCACCATCTGGCCATGGGCGGAACTGCCCACGCCCAGCGCCCGCACCAGCACATAGCCCGAATCCGTGAATTTGACCGCATTGCCCACCAGATTGGTCAGGATCTGGCGCATCCGCCCCGGATCCGCGATCAGGCGGCTGGGCAGAAACATGTCATAATCAACAATCAGCTCGATGGATTTCGCGCGCGCACTTGGGGTCAGCAGGCTCAGAACATCATGGATCATCTTTTCCAGATCAATGATTTCCGGGTGCAGCTCCATCTTGCCCGCATCCATCTTGGAATAGTCCAGAATGTCATTGATGATCGTGACCAGCGCCTGCCCCGAAGAGGTGATCGTTTCGGTATAGCTGCGCTGTTCGTCATCCAGATCGGTCTCGGCCAGCAATTCCGCCATGCCGATCACCCCGTTCATCGGGGTGCGGATCTCATGGCTCATATTGGCCAGAAACGCCGATTTGGCATCCGCCGCCGCTTCTGCCTTGTGCTGCGCATTGATCAGTTCCGACTGGTAGCGCAGGGTTTCGGTAATGTTGTTGGACAGCGAGACCAGATCGCCATTCGCGACCCGCCGCTCGACCAGCCGCACCGAGATTCCATTGCAGAAATGCAGTTGCATAGGCGCAATGGTCGGGCTGTTCCAGCGGTCCATCATCATCGACACCCAGTCTTCCGCCGCGATATCGACCAACCTGACCAGACCCTCAAAAGCGCAGATCTCGGCGATGCGCTTGTAACGGATTCCCGGCTGAACCTCTGGAAAATTGCGAAACACGCTCAGATAGGCGTGATTCGCCAGGATCAGCACCTGTTCCTTGTCAAAGACGGCAAACCCGTCCTCCAGCGTATCGACCGCTGCGCGCAGGCGTTCATTGGCCAGCGACAGATCCTGTGAATAGCGCGTATTCGCGCCTTCCAGACTCTCGGCGCGGTGGCGCGCAAGCGACAGGGCTTCGCGCTGGGCGATGATTTCATCCGACAGCGCAAAAGCATGCTGGGTCAGCCTGTCATTCGCGGCGCGCAGTTCGCGCTGCACCTGTTCATACAACCGTTCCGCCCGCAACCGCGCGCGTTTCTCGCGGGCAAGCGCGTCATATGGCGGGGGCATGATCGTCATTCAGCGGGCTCTGACCCTTGGGCAACAGATCCCGACTATCCGCATTCCGGCTGAAAAAACCCTTAATCGAGGCGGTAAAGCTTGTCGCGGCTGGTCTGGCCCCGCAAAAGCGTCAACCGCGTTGGCGCGACGCCCAATGACTTGGCCAGCATCCGGCGCACCGCGTCATTCGCGCGGCCCTTTTCGGGCACAGCCGTCACCGCCACGCGCAACTGACCGTCTTCGATGCGCGACAGACCGGCCCGGCTTGCACCCGGTGTCACCCGAATGGCAAAAGTGGAGCCCGGCACGGCAAGATTACGCAAATCCATGATGCGTTCCGGGATAGCCCTTTTCGCCAGCCACCGTAAGGTCTAGCTTTAGGGCGCAACAAGAAGATGACAGGCGAAAATATGACCTCTGACAACGCCGTTCTGGATTTCCTGCTCTCGCGCCGGTCCCGGCCTGCCAAGATGCTGACGACCCCGGTGCCGGACCGATCCCAGATGACGCAGCTTCTGACCGCCGCCGCGCGCGTGCCCGATCACGGCAAGCTGGAACCCTGGCGCTTTATCGTGCTTTCTGCGAGCGCCAATGCGAAACTGGCGCAAACCGTCGCCAGACGCGGGGCCGATCTGGGCCTGCCGCCCGATGCCTGCGAGAAGGCCAGCGCCACCTTTGCTGACAGCCCGCTGATCGTGGCGGTTGTGGCCAGCCCCAAGCCGTCCGAGAAGATCCCGCAGATCGAACAGACCCTCTCGGCGGGTGCCGTCTGTCTGTCGCTGGTCAATGCAGCGCTGGCCACGGGCTGGGGGGCGTGCTGGCTGACCGGCTGGCCTGCGATGGATGACGAGATCCAGCAGGATCTTGGTCTGGCGTCACAGGAATGGATCGCAGGCTTTGTCCATATCGGCACCAGCGCCGCCACGCCGCCCGAACGCCCGCGCCCCGAGATCGACAACCTGACCGAGTGGCGGGAATGATCCGCGACAGCTACAGACTGGCCTTTGGCGATCTGCGCGACCCGCGCTTTCGCCAGACCGCCCTGATCGGCGCAGCGCTCTCGCTGGCGCTGCTCTTCGCGCTCTATGCGCTTCTGATCCAGCTGTTCAGCACATTCGACGAAGAGGTGTTCACCTTTTCCGATGGCACGCGCATGGACCGGTTGGGAAATTTCTTCTCGACAGTCTCGCTCGCGACCATGATGCTCATGTCGATCTTCCTGATGGCCCCCGTCGCCTCGCTCTTTACCGGGCTGCATCTGCACGCGGTCACGGACAGCGTCGAGGCGCGCCACTATCCCCGACTTGCAGCACCAAGGCCACAGACCACACAGAAGCTCTGGCTCGACTCGGTCAACTATTTCGGAATGGTGTTTTTCATCAATATCGTGGCCTTCACGGGTATCGCGCTTTTTGGCATGATCTGGGGAATTGCGCTGTTCTGGGCGCTGAATGGCTGGCTCTTGTCGCGCGAATATACGACCATGATTTCCGAGCGCCGCGCTGATACAGCCGCGATCCGGGCGTTCAACCGTCAGCACCGCCGCGATCTGATTCTGGCGGGGATCGTGCTTGCCATTTTGCTGTCAGTGCCGTTTCTGAACCTGCTGATGCCCGTGATCGGCGTTGCCGCCTTCACGCATCTGATCCACGGACTGACCGAGACCCGGCCACAGGGGGCAACATCATGATCTTCGCTTATCGCCACGCTTTTGCCCAGTTGCGCGATCCGCGCTATCGCAGGCTGTTGTGGATCGGCATGGCGCTGTCACTGGCGCTGCTGGTCGGTCTGGCAGCGATTGCTTTCCTGATCATCCAGATCCTTGTCCCAGGCGCGCTGTTCCTGCCGGTTGTGGGGCAGGTTCAGGATATTTCCGCCGGATTCTCGCTGGGCACAATGCTCTATCTGCCGTGGCTTTCGGTGTTTCTGATGGTGCCTGTGGCTTCGATCTTCACCGGGCTGTATCTGGACGATGTGGCCGACGCGGTAGAGGCCGAACACTATCGCAGTCAAGAGCCCCGCAACCGGGTGCCCTGGCGCGAGGCGATCAGCGACAGCCTGCGCTATTTCGGGATTCTGGTCGCGGTCAACCTGCTGGGCATGGCGGTCTTTGCCATTTCCAGTGGCTGGGGGATCGCGATTCTCTGGGCGCTGAACGGCTTTTTGCTGTCGCGCGAGTATTTCACCATGATCGCCCGCCGCCGGAACGACGCTGCGAGCGCGGCTGCGCTCTTCAAGCGCGATTTCTACTGGCTTTGGCTACCGGGGGTGATTCTGGCCATCGGTCTGAGCATCCCGATCCTGAATCTGGCCATGCCGCTGGTGGGGGCGGCGGTGTTCACGCATATGTATCACCGCCTGCACCCGGCGCGGGTCAGCGACCCCGCGTGATGTTCTCGATCATCTCGTAAGTGATGACTTCGGACAGGATGATCGCGGCGATCACCACGAAAGCCACAGTCGAGATGATCGTGACCAGCTTGGCCTTGCGCCACATCTGCGCATCCTGCGGTGCACCTGCAGGCGTGCCGGGCACGATCTCGCCTGCTTCGGCCTGCGATTTCTGACGGAAGGGCAGCACCAGGAACATGGTCATGAACCAGATGATCCCGTAGAGTGCTATGGCCGACATGATCGACATCAGACCTGCTCCAGCTCGACCAGACAGCCGTTGAAATCCTTGGGATGCAGGAACAGCACCGGCTTGCCATGCGCGCCGATCTTCGGCTCGCCCGTGCCCAGAACTCGCGCGCCTTCGGCCTTCAGCCGGTCGCGTGCGGCAAGGATATCCTCGACCTCATAGCAGATATGGTGAATCCCGCCCGCAGGGTTCTTGTCGAGGAAGCCCTGAATCGGGCTGTTCTCTCCCAGCGGATAGAGCAGTTCGATCTTGGTATTGGGCAGCGTGATGAACACGACCGTCACACCATGATCCGGTTCATCCTGTGCAGGGCCCACATCAGCGCCCAGCGTGTTGCGATATTGCGCGGCAGCGGCCTCCAGATCCGGCACGGCAATCGCCACATGATTCAAGCGTCCGATCATTCCATCCTCCATGCGCCAGGGTAAAAACTGCCTATGCGAAAACCGCGCGCCAAGGCAAGCCCCTGCACCGGCCAGCGTGACCAAGGGCCGCATCTCCTCGCGTCCGCTTAACCCAAATTTAGCAAGTCTGCGGTGAGATGGGGATAGCTGCCCTGGAGGATGCCATGACCACCACCCACGCCCGGACCACCGCGCCGGAACGCCTGCCCCTCAATATTCTCAGCCGCCCCTATCAACGTGGCGGAACCCTGTTGCTGATCGAAGATAGCCGCCAGACATGCGATGCGATCCGGCTGATGTTTCAGGGCGCGGGCGGGCGCATGCGCCGCGCCGACAGTCTGAAAGGCGCGCGCCGGCATCTGTCGCTCTATACGCCCGATGCGGTGCTGGTCGATCTGGGATTGCCGGATGGATCTGGCCTGGACCTGATCGCGGATCTGGTCAGGCGCCGCCCGCGCGTGCCGCTGATCATCGCGATCTCCGGCCAGCCAGAGCTGGAAGCGCAGGCGCTGAGTGCCGGGGCAGACGCATTCGTTGCCAAGCCTTTCGACAGCGTTGCGCAATTTCGCAACCTGCTGGCCCCGGTATTCTTTCCACTGCGCGCCGCATCGGGCTGGCCCGACACACCACCCCGGACAACGATTGCCTTGCGTGACGATCTGTTTCTTGCCCTCGACCTGCTCTGCGGCCGCGCGCAGGAGGACCGGCGCGGCTATGCATTGCAGTTCACGGCGACACTGGCGCGCAGTCTGGGCGATCTGGCACTGGCAGAGGCTGTGCACGACGCGCGCATGTCCGGCTGCGTGGTGCCGCTGATCGCGCATCTGCGCAAACTGCTGGCAGATCAGCCGCTGATCTGAGGCGACGCCGAAGGGTCCGTAGGGTGCGTGCTCAGCACGCACCTTACAGGCGGCCGCGCTGTCAGTCCTTGGGAGCCAGCCGCAGGCCCAATTCGCGCAACTGTTCGTTGGTCGGATCAGACGGCGCTTTCAGCAACAGATCCTCGGCGCGCTGGGTCATCGGGAACATGATCACCTGCCGGATATTCGCCTCATCGGCCAGCAACATCACGATCCGGTCAATCCCCGCCGCGCAGCCACCATGCGGGGGCGCGCCGAATTTGAACGCCTTGACCATGCCGCCGAAACGCTTGTCCACTTCCGACGCCG
>JAFIEM010000223.1 GCA_020832555.1 Natronohydrobacter sp.
GGTTGCCGCATTGGGCCGTGTCCATCGCGCTGGAATTCAAGGGCGAGATCGTGGCAGCCGTGGTGTTCGACCCGGCCAAGGATGAACTCTTTGTGGCCGAAAAGGGCACGGGCGCTTTCATGAATGACCGCCGGTTGCGCGTGTCGAACCGCAGCACGATGATCGAATGCATCTTTGCGACCGGCGTGCCCTTCGCGTCGAAAAAGACCCTGCCCGCCACGCTGCATGATCTGGCGCAACTGATGCCCGCCTGTGCGGGTGTGCGGCGTTGGGGGGCGGCGGCGCTTGATCTCGCCTATGTCGCAGCGGGGCGCTATGACGGCTATTGGGAGCGCGAGCTGAACGCCTGGGATATCGCGGCGGGGCTTTTGCTGGTGCGCGAGGCGGGTGGCTTTGTCGGGCCGATCCGCGAGGGCTCGGATGTGCTGGAGCGCGGCGAGGTGATCGCCGCCAATGCCGAGATTTTCGGGCCTTTCGCCAGGATCATCCGCGCGCGCCCAGAGTAGTCACAGGCTTTTCAGCCGCGTGTCGCTGTGGCATGAGGGGGCATTTGCAATGCAGGACCGCGCCCCATGCCCAAGATCTTCATCCTCAACGGCCCCAATCTGAACCTGCTCGGCCAGCGCCAGCCCGAGATTTACGGGCATGAGACGCTCGACGATCTGGCGCGACTGTGTGACGCCGAGGCCGCGCGTCTGGGGCTGGAGGTGGATTTCCGCCAGTCCAACCATGAGGGCGCGCTGGTCGATATGATCCACGAGGCGCGCGGGGCCGCGCAGGGGATCATCCTCAATGCAGGGGCCTATACGCATACCTCGATCGCGATATTTGATGCGCTGAATGTCTATGACGGGCCAGTGATCGAGGTGCATATCTCGAATATCCACAAGCGCGAGCCGTTCCGGCATCATTCCTATATCGCCGCGCGTGCCGATGCGATGATCGCGGGCTGCGGCACGCAGGGTTATGCTCTGGCACTGGCGCATCTGGCACAGCGACTGAACGCGCGCGCCTAAGACTTATAGGGGGGGCGTCAGCCCCGGTTTTTCGGCGTATCCTGATTTCGGGGAGTATGGTCGACAGCAAGAACAGAGCAGACGCATGCGCGAGACAATGATTACCATGGAAGCTGTCGCCAGCACGAGGGACGAGATGATACTGGTGATCGATGACCACCCGCTGTTCTGCGAAGCCTTGCAGATGACGCTTTCAGAGGCGCTCGGCAAGGCCCGGATCGAGACGGCCAGTTCGCTGGGCGCGGCGCTGGAGCGTATCCGCGGGGGGCTGGAAGTGGATGCGATCGTGCTGGATCTGAACCTGCCCGATGTGGCGGGGCTGGATGGGCTGACGCGGCTGAGGAATGCCGCGCCGGGTGTGCCGGTAATCGTGGTCTCATCCATGTCCGAGGACCGGATCATCACGGCGGTCCTGCATGCGGGCGCTGCGGGATTTGTCCCCAAGCACAGCCCGCGCGAGGCTTTCGTGACCGCGATCCGTGCGGCCGGGCAAGGCGGGATCTATCTGCCGCAGGGCTATACCGCGCCCTCGAAGAATGCCGAGGCCGATGGCGAGCGCAGCACGATTGACCGGCTGAACGAGTTGACCCCGCAGCAGGGGCGCATTCTGGCGCTGGTCTGCGAGGGGTATCTGAACAAGCAGATCGCCTATGAGCTGTCGATTTCCGAGACCACGGTCAAGGCGCATGTCACGGCGATCCTGCGCAAGCTGGGGGCGCAAAGCCGCACCCAGGCGGTGCGGATTGCCAATTCCGTCAGTTTCGCCCAGTTGCTGCGCGACAAGAACTCATCCTGACCACGCGCGAGGGCGCAAATCCTTTGCGCCGCACGCGCAACCTGCGCTAGGTTTGGTGTAAAGACGGATCTGACAGCCATGGGAGGGGTGCTGGATGCAGTCGTCAGAGCCATTCATTGCGCATGCGCAATCCTCTGCCCCTGACAGCGCGCAGGCCATGCGCGAGATACTGGCGCAGATCGCACCCGAAAATCTGGCACTGATCGTGCTTTTTGTCGGCGAAGGTCATGATCTGGGCCAGATTGAACAGGCGCTTTTGCCTGTAGCGCGGGTGACGCAGATCATCGGCTGCACCACAGCGGGCGAGATCGGCAAGGGCGGCTATCTGGAAGGGCAGATCGTGGCGATGGGCCTGCCACGCAGCCTGTTTCGCGTGGCCACGGGACGATTGCCGGATCTGAGCAGTTTCGAGCCGGAACGCGCGCGCGACCTTGCTTTCAACCTGCGCGCCGAAGTGACCTTTTCGACAGCGGACTGGGCAAATGAGGTGGCCTTTCTGCTGACCGATGGTCTGTCCCTGATGGAAGATCAGCTTGTCTGGGCGCTTTCAGAGGCTTTGGGACAAAGCCCGCTGGTCGGCGGCTCGGCAGGCGATGGGTTGAATTTCGGGCAGACCTTCGTGATGCATCAGGGCCGGTTCAGTACCGATGCCGCCGTGCTGGCCGTGCTGCGCACGCCCTGTCGGGTCACGGCGTTTCGCTTCGATCATCTGGAACCCACCGACAAGCGCATGGTCGTGACCG
>JAFIEM010000061.1 GCA_020832555.1 Natronohydrobacter sp.
CAGGCTCATAACCTGAAGGTCACAGGTTCAAATCCTGTCCCCGCAACCAGTTTCCAAATATATCAATGACTTAAAACCCGAGCGTTTCACTCGTGTATGCGCACGACCAAAACGACTCAACGCCAACTCAACGTTTCAAGAGGCCCCCTGAAATCAAGGGGGCTTTTGACGTTCATGTTTTTCGCGACTCGACGTTGTCATTCCAGAACGGTCACTGTCATTCGGGCTTCGGCGATGGTGCCGCCCTCGAGTTGTTCAAAGATTTCGCGCAGTCGCGTGATGTAGCGCGGTGAAATTGGCTCAAGGCTGGTGCCACGGAGTTCTGAAGGCAGGTCGTTGCGCAAGTCGCGTGGCGAGGCAATGCAGCGGAAGACTTCGGTTCCGACCGTGTCATCCGTAATCATGATGTCGAACGGATCTGGTCTTGGCTGGCGTTCAGGATCAGGAAACAGATGCGCCCGCCCGCCGGTGTAGAAATGCGCCTTGGGCTGATCTTGCTGGAAGGGATTGGGCAAAAGCTGCACTGTATGTCCCTCGGAATTGGTATAGAAACAATAAAGCCATGTGTCGCGCCCGGTCCGGAAAAGCACTTCCAGTTTCTCGCCCGCACGGAAAACCGGATTCGGACCACGCTGGCTGGTCATCTGGAATGCGAACGCTCCTTCAGGTTCCCAGTCAGAGATTGTGTTTGGGTTCGCAGGGCGCAAATCAAGACCTGCAGGCAGGTTGTTGAGGCTGATATTTGTGAATTCGGTGAAGCTGCGCCCCTGCTGGCCTTGCAGCGTAACAGACAATCGCGCTGTTCTGTCGCCTTCGCACAGCCAATAGCGAAAAGACATTCGGTAACTTCCGGGTTCGTTGACCGGCACTGCGAGTGTATCAACTGCCGCGACTTCGAACTCCCGTGGCGTGAGTGTTATGCCTCGTCCACTGATAGAGCGCAGGCGTGTGTGCCCCTGGTCGCGGATATGCAAGATGCCCAGCGTTCGATCCGTAATCGGGCTCTCGACTGACCTCGAAAGGGCATCTGTAAGTTCATGCTCAAGGTAGCGTCCGAAACTGGTTTGTGCGTCAGTTTCCGCGAGATACCCTCCCAGCACGACGATTCTCTGGAGATCACTTAACCGGTCTGCAAACCGCGTTGCGAGGCGCTTGAGCGCGGTCGTTACCGGCAGCGCCCCCGCGCCGCAGGCGCGTTCGCGATATATTTCGGGGATTGCGAAGCGCACGCGCGAAACAGCACGGCTGGACCGGAAATCGGTCACGCCAAACACAGCTTCTAGTCCGTCTGGACCTTCAATGATCCCCCCATTCAGAGTGAATGACACATCTGACAGGTTTTCACTGATCTGGCTGCGATATTCCTGCGATGCTTCATGCAGGCCGCCTGTGCGTGTCAGATACTCAAGGCTGAGCAGGGCACCTCTTCCGTCAACATAATCGACGCAATCGGGCGCTTTCACGATCAGGTGTCCGAGAAAGCGCTCGTATAACGAAAACGCATTCTGCTGGGGCAATGGTAGGCGCGCTTCATCAAACGGAAACGTTCCCACCCGGAAGTTCACCCCTTCTGAGCAATCTGCGATGCGGCCGAGCTCTGCCGACAGAGTCTGGGCCGCTTCCTGAACTGCCTCTGCCTGGGCTTTGGGAGTGAAGGTCGCAAAAAGAAAGGCGACTATCAAACAAACCGATTTCTTGACTGGGCAGATATGAACGAAACACCTTGTAGCGCGTCTGGATGCGGAATTTTTGTTCATATCGGGCCTCACGATGATGATGGCTACAATAGAACCGCCTTCGGCTTGCACCGAAGACGGTGTCATTGACCTCAGTTCCGCTGAGCTCTGCGAATATTGGTGACAAGGATACGGTTATCGCGCAAATCCAGGTCCAACGTCAGATCCATATGCTCGCCCATCAGGACCAGATTGCGGCGCAACCGAGCGCTATCCGAGCAGGTCTCATACCAATAGGTGCTTTCGGTCGCGCTGGACTGCATCGGACGATGGTGTTCATATCCACGGAAGGACACAAGATATTCTTCGACACGCAAGATTTGCACAGGGTCAAAACTGCGAAAGCTCAGGGTGTATGCGGTCGAGAGCCCGTCGCAATCTGTGGCGGCCGCACTTGTCCCGCTGGTGATGGCAGCGTCACTCCCTGTCGTGCGCGGCTCTGTCAGGAAGGCCAGTTGTGTCGCGATCACATTGGCTACGTCCGCGCCAACGCGATGGGCATGTTTTCCAACTTCCTCGAGGATGCAGTCGCGGTTGCAATTCACCGGTAGCGGGGGCAGGTCCCCCGGCGCATAGGCTTTTTGGTAGTTGCCGATGGCTTCGCCAGTGCGCACATTGATCATGCGCATCGGGATGCGCATCCGCAGATCAGTGATGGCGGCATAAGGGTTCTGTTCGGCAACGGCATAGACCTGAAAGACCACGGCGACATCAATCGGAGCCTCTGCGCGCCGTGCCACAGTCAGGATTTCAGCGTCGGGGCGACGCACGCGCTGCGGATCGGTCACCCCCATGGTCACGGCGGTTTCATCATAGACACGGAAGGCGCGGGCTTGAAGCTCGCCCTCGATCGCGCGCAGCACCTGGTTGAAAATACGATTGTTCCGCGGCACCGTGTCGAGATCGGCATCTTCCCCCATGATCAACAGATTGGGCTGTTCACCGGCAGAGGCCGCCTGCGGCAGAAACGGAGCAGTGCCGAGGATGACGAGGCTGAATGCCGCGGATGTCAGGAATTTCTGGAACATTTCGATTCTCCATGGTCTAACTTTGGGCGCTTCACAGGTGGGTTTTTCCTGCTTGCCACTGAGTTGGACCGCTTAGGTGCATTTCGGACAGGCTGAGCGGAAAAAACTTCCATTGCATGAATTGCGAAATATCTTTCTCCTGAGCGCGGTCATTGGTCCGCGCGCCTTATTGCAGGCTCGCCTCTGTCAGGCTGCGACAGTTCTAAAGCGTTGGTCAAGACCAAAGGTGCCAAACGGCATTGCCTGACATTGGATTTTTCCGTAGCCTCAGAGCGAAGAACAACAGGGTTTTTCAGATGCGTCTTTGGATTTTGGCAGTTGCATTTGTCACGTTCACCCTCGGTTTGGGCGGCGCCCACGCCCAGAGCCGCCATGCACTTGTCGTCGGGATTGATACTTACGACAATTTCGCACCGCTCGAGAAAGCCCGTAACGATGCGCGCGATGTGGCCGATGCCTTGCGAAGTATCGGGTTTCGCACCGAGCTGCTGATCGACCCGGATGAAGATGCGCTGCTGACCACATTGGCACTGTTCTCAACGCAACTCGAGCCCGGCGATGAGGTGGTGTTCTTCTTCGCGGGCCATGGGGTGGAGATTGACGGGCGCAATTTTCTGCTACCCGCCGATGTCCCTGCTGTGGGCCCGGGGCAGGAGCTGGTGGTGACGCGACGTGCATTGCCTGTCGATGATGTGATCGACAGCTTCCAGCGTCGTGGTGTGCGGCTGAGCCTGCTGATCCTCGACGCCTGCCGCGACAATCCGTTTCCGCAAGTTGCGTCACGCTCTGTTGGACGGCCACGTGGCCTGGCCCGGACCGAGGCTCCCGAGGGCACCTTCATCATGTATTCGGCCGGGGCTGGGCAGAGTGCGCTGGATTCCCTGAGCGTGGGTGACACCTTTGACCCTGCGCGGAATTCGGTTTTTGCCCGCGCGCTGCTGCCCCGGCTTACTGTGCCGGGTCTAGAGCTACGTGATATCGTGGTCGAAGTGCGTAGCGAAGTGCGACAAATGGCTGGTTTAATCGACCATGACCAGTTCCCCGCCGTTTATGATCAGTTGGATGGGCGGTTTCTGTTCATGCCCGCTGCTCTGAACCCGGCATCCCAGCCCAAACCCGACTGGACTAGCGCGTCCTATGTCACACTCCGTGGGCATACGGATCCGGTTTGGAGTGCTGCTTTCTCGCCTGACGGGGGGAGGATTGTTACCGGATCTCGCGACCAAACCGCGCGCGTCTGGGATGCCAGAACCGAGCGCGTGATCGCCACGCTTAGTGGGCATACGGGTGCGGTGTTCAGCGCTGGCTTTTCGTCCGACGGAGCTCGGGTCGTTACCACCTCGCGCGACAAAACCGCGCGCATCTGGGATGCTGCGACAGGGCACGAAATCACTAGGCTCAGCGGGTATACTGGCGGGGTTAGCAGCGCCCCTTTTTCGCCCGACGGGCAGCGGATCGTCACTGCATCGGACGACAGCACCGCGCGCATCTGGGATGCTGAGACCGGGCGCGAGATTACCACACTCAGCGGGCATACAAGTACTTTAATCAGCGCCGCCTTCTCGCCCGACGGGCGGCGGATCGTCACCACATCGATAGACAAGACCGCACGCATCTGGGATGCCGGGACCAGGCACCTGATCGCCACACTCAGCGGGCATGAAGAATCCTTGCTCCGCGCCGCCTTTTCGCCTGACGGGGGGCGGGTCGTCACCGCATCAAGCGACAACACTGCGCGCATCTGGAATGCCGAAACCGGGCACTTGATCGTCACTATGAGTGGGCACGAGGGCCGGGTGTGGAGTGCCGCCTTTTCGCCTGACGGGGGGCGGATCGTCACCGCCTCAAGCGACAACACCGCGCGCATCTGGGATGCTGAGACCGGGCGCGAGATTACCACACTCAGCGGGCACACCGGTTGGGTGACAGAAGCCGTCTTCTCGCCCGATGGGGAGCGGATCGTCACCGCCTCGCACGACGGCACCGCGCGCATCTGGACCGCAAAATGATCCGTATCCTCACCCTCCTCGCCGTCCTCCTGCTGGCGCTGCCCGCCTTTGCCCAGAGCCGCCATGCACCTGTCGTCGGGATTGGTGCCTACGACAATTTCGCACCGCTCGAGAAAGCCTGCAATGATGCGCGTGCGGTTGGGGAGAGGCGTGAATCGGCCGGGTTCCAGTCTTATCTCATGCTCGACAGCGACGGCATGGCCTTGCTGCAGGCGCCGAAAAGATCTGCCAGCTGCGTACAGCCGAGCGACGGGGCGGTGTTCTTCTTCGCGGGCCATGTTGTCGAGCTGGATGGCGAGAAAATCCTGCTGCCCGCCGACATTCCCGCGCCGCGGCGCGCATGGTAATGGGATGATGCGTCATGCTGCGGCGCTTGACAACCGGGCGTCGGTTCTGACGGTATGTTGTGATGTTCCGGTGGGTGCAGCGTTTCAGGCAACATCCGAGAGCGTCATGAGATGTCAGATCTTCTGCTGAGGAAAGCGGCATATGTCAAAAACAGAGACATGGAAGATATCCGTCCTGGCAGTGATAGCCTGTCTTTGGGCCTCGACAGCGCTGAGTGCGACGATCACCCTGGTCGACAGCTATCATGCGCGATGCCATGCCCTGTTGACCGGCAAGGTCACGGTCGGCGACGCAGAAAAGCTGCGCAAATTGCTGCCAGGGACACCGGATCATGGGACATATATCGATGCGCAGCCAACATTGTGCCTGAACAGTGAGGGAGGTGACCTCTCAGAGGCGATCGAGATCGCGCTCTATCTGCGAGAGACTGCGATCCGGACCCATATTGCCGCCAAGGATGAGTGCCTGAGTGCATGCGCCATCATTTTCCTTGGTGGTTCAACAGTTGGGTTTGAAGACGGTCTGCTGAATTACCGTGCACGAAGCAAGCATGTAACAGCGCGGCTGGGATTCCACGGGCCATCATTGATAGTTGAAGATGGGATATTCCATCGCAGCATTGTAGAAGATGCGTTCCGCATCGCTGTCCTTGCATCGGCGCGCTTGTTCAGCGAACTTGACCAGCTGCGGATCACGACAGATTTTGCGCTTTCCTTTTTCGAGGTACCGACAGAGGAATATCTCGAAATTGATACGCCCGAACGCGTTGAGGCGCTCGGCGTGGATATCACTGGCCTGCGCTCGCTTCCCGCGCAGTTGTCAGATGAGAGGGTTATTGAGATTTGTCACCACGTCAATCCGGAAATGGACCCGACAATCCCCAAGCCGCCATTCTCGAACTGGCTTTTCACCGGGGAAACACAGGTTGTCGATTTACCCGAACCGCGCGGCAGTGATGAATGGGGTGGGGGGCAGCGGCGTGGCTATTTCGTTTCGGCAGAAGGTGAGGGGTGGCCCTTTTGGCTGGGTTGCGTACTGGATTGGTGGCCCGATACCGGGGCGCGTCTGATACCCTATCTGAACCTGACAACATTCGGACCGTATGGATTATATTTTCAAGGGTCGGAGGACTCCTTTGCGGAGGTGTTGGGTTCAGCGGAAACCACGCGGACCCGGACGCGTCGGATTTCCCCGACACTTGTGGCCGGGCTGGCCACCCCGCTTGCAACCTTGGCGGACCCCAAGAGTATGCGTGATATACGTGGCGGCGGAAATATCTGCGGCGCAGATATTCGATCATACAGGGTTAAGAGGGTGCAGTCCTATGCGACGCTGCGCTCTGAGCCGGGCTTTGACAGTCCAGTTCTGCAACAGGTCAGTCGCGGCGCTTCTGTATCGCCGTCGTTCGACCGCCCCGATACTACGCAGATCCTGTCGGCAGAGTGCCGCGCGGCCTGCCGCCTCTCTGACATGCCAGCATTGACGGTCGATGCCCTCGCGAAGGTGAATTGGTGTCGTAGGACCTCGAATGTAGTCTGGTGGCGGGTACGCTCGGATACAGGCAGGCTTGGCTGGATGAGCAGCAGATTCCTTGATGATTACCCTAACTCCCCACTCTGATTTATACTTGGAGAGTCTATGACGAAACCCATCTCTTGATTGATCACTCGGTCATGCCCCGCCAAGGGCGGTTTCAAATGACGATCAAGGAACCTATTGAAGCGTATCGATCCGGGTGCCTGGATGCAAGAAGAGGATGGGTGAAAGGTCAGAAGTCTCTGATTGAAGTTCGAACACGCCTTCTTGTCTCTCGACCACACCTGAAAAGCTACACTTATGCCGGACTTGTTGAGAACCCTCCAGATGCAGAGTTATCGTTCCATCGGTATTTTCTTCCTTGTGCACATTAAATCTTACTAAATGAGAGTTTGCTGTGAAATCTTCACCCCATAAAATCTTATTGTGGCACGCTCGATGAAAATCGTCTGCTGTGAATGAAGTTCGCTGAGGGAGATCAATCCATATACCCCATCGTCCAGCATCATCGACTGTTTTGATGAGGTAATTTTCTTCAATCGGTGTTCGTACTACACGTCGCATCAGTGAATCACGCAAAGCAGGTGTTCCATCCAGAAAGTTACCTACACTGTTAAAAATTCCTTGTATTTCCACCGCAGCGCCCATGCCAGTACGCATCGCTTCATTGATTTGCTCAGCTGAATAAACATGATTGCGGTCAGGCTTAAATGAGAGAGAGTGAAATCCGATCGTTGCACTGGGTGACAAAACACGCCAAGCGTGGCGCAAACCTTCTTCCGTCCTGATATTGCCTGCCATGAAAATCCAGGAACACGCTGATAAGCAGCTGGCGCCAGGTTCCAATTTTGTAGGAATTCCATTTTGTAAAATGGCACGTGTTATCTGGAGGGCTTCGGCCAGTGCGCCCCCTGGGGAGTCAAGGCAGAAAAACAATCCACCAGTGTCTATGCCGTTGAGACGTGATAATTCAAAGCGCGCCGCAAGTGTGCCGATTGCAGTTGCAATTCGTTTGCCATCCTCGGGCATTATGCGGCCGGTTAATCTATGCGTGCATGGAAGATCTGGTTGCGGAGCGCTAAGTCGATCGGCTCTCTGGTGCAGTTTTGCGTTCTGTACGAAAGACATCACCATGCCATCGCCCGATGGATGGGACTCCTTCTTGAAGTTGTAGAGATCATCCCAAAAATCTAAAGTCGGTTGACTGTATATTACCTTGTAGCTGGCGATCTCAGTTTCTAGCGTCATGGGATTCTGATCGCTACCACGGTCATTTGAGCAATAATCTGCTCTGCTGCTTATGTTTTGTAAACTTGCCCATGCACGGCAGAATTGCATCAGGCTTCTTTGATTTATGGATAAATGAACTTGATAAGAATTAATTTCTGGTAAGAAGCTAAATTCTAGAATTCTTATATCTTCATTGTTTTTGAGAAGATTTGAAGCCGCAGCCAAGGCATCATGGAACTGTATGTCTATGATGGGTCTGGTATTGGATATGCGTGATAGAAAATTTGCTGATGTGAACAGCGAATCTTCAATATACTTACCGTCGATCCAATAAATAACACGGGAATACTGGCCTATAACCGGACTAAAGAGATTCAAGCGCCTCACGTCTCCTGCCGCTCGTGTGCCCATGCTTGTTGTCGCGGTGCCTTGAGCGTTGATGGTCTGGCGTCCTTCCAGAGCCCCCAGCATCAGAATAAAAATGCAAACGACATATGTGAGCCGTGGGGTTTTCATGTATGTTCCTGCTGGTGTCATACTGATTTCACTCGACTAATTGTGCGGTATTCGGGAAATTTTCGATCAGATCGAAACGGTCGACCTGAATAAAAAACTCTGACAAATCAAAAAGCACATTGATTTGCAATATCCGAAACTCAGTTTCCAAAACTGGTGATCTCACTTTCGTATCTCGAAACCCTGCACCTGATAGAAGACGCTCACGCCATGATCGAGGACAAGCCTCCCGTCCACCTGATCTGGCAGTCGGTCGTATATCTCATGCAGCAGCCCATGCATCTCTGTCGCCGCCCCCATGGCAGCGGGTTGGCACAGATACCCCAGATGATTGAGCCCGGCCTCATCATCCGGCGTCACAGCGAGGCCGAAATCCCAGGCCGGTGAAATTTCATACCGGATAGTCCCCGCCCCAAGGTCGAGTTGACGAAAGAATTCCAATGGAATCGGGGTTATTGTGCCGGAGGGAGCGAGATTGAAGAAGAACGGATTGCAGGCCGGTGGCGGTGCGGCCAGAAGTGTGATCTCGTCACCAAGGCCCACGATCCGGGGCGAAACGTGCAACTGACCGCGTGGGTCAGGTGGCGTCGGTGGCAGCAGTGCCAGACCTGCAGGCATGGCGCGCAGACTGATCGTGCGGTGCTCTGTGATGTTGCGACCGTCTGGCGCACGAAGCGTGGCGCTCAGCCGAGCAGCCTGATTGCCGTCGCAAGGCCAATAACGCAAATGCAGGGCGTGTTCGCCTTGGGCGGGCTCGATCGGGGTGTCGGTTCCGGATATGCTGAGCGTCGCCTCGGTCATGTGGTTTTCGACGCCTTGTGCGAAATAGGACAGCAATCGGTCTTCGAGATACTGACCGACCTCTGTGATGGCACCGCTTGGGGCATGGCGCCCGCCAAATACCAGCAGCCGCGACACAGCTGAACTGCGCTGGAGGATACTGTCACTCAAGGATCGCAAGGCCACAGATTCAGTCAATGCCCCATCGTCGCAGCTTTGCGCTTGCACCGCGTCGGGGACTGCCGCCTCTGCGCGCCCGATGGCGATGCCCGATGCCATTGCGGTCAAGCGAAATACGACGATCAGCCCGGACCCGGTTTCAATGAGCGAACCGTCCATCACGAACGCAGCCTGTTGCAGGCTGTCGCGGATATCCTGGCGCTGCTGTTGACCGCTTTCGCGCAGCGATTCCCCCCTGGAAAGATATTCGAGCGTCACGAATGCACCGCGCCCGTCAATCAGACGCACGCAGTCGGGCAGGACATCGAGCAAATGACCCAGGAATATTTCGTAAAGGGCGAATGCACGCGCCGGTGCAATCGGCAAATCCGCTTCGTCAAAAGGGAAGATGCCCAGACGCGCTGTTGTTCCGGGTGTGCAAGACAGATGAGGTGCGAGAGCGTCCGACAGCCGGTTTGCTGCAGTTTCAAGGCTGTCTGCATGTGCGGGTTTTGCGATGCCGCCAAGCACTGCGAATGCGTAGAATAGTGAGAGTCTTGCAATTGCATGAAACATTGAATCGTTTCCTCGCGCGCTGCCGGGGATCACTGTGAAATCATCATGATCTGGACACGGCGGTTGGCGGCATGGGTCGGGTCATGTGGATAACGCAGATATTCGAACCCCATCCCCGCTGTCTTGATCCTGTGGCGTGGTATGCGTGCCTGACTGCTCAGGAACGCGGCAACAGCTTCGGCACGCCGCATCGAAAGCGGGATGTTGAACGCCGCCGAACCAACGGCGTCGGTATGGCCCATCAGGATGAGCTGCCGGTCCGAAAAGTCGAGGTCTTGCAGGTCACTTGCCAGCGAGAGAAGCGGGCCGAGTTGATCGCCACGCAATTCGTAGGACGCGTAATCAAACAGCACTTCGAGATCGACAGAGGGCAGGGGCATCGTCTGGCGCGCGGCTTGCGCGGCTGCTGTCTCGGTCTCGCGGACCACCTCTTGCCGGTTCACGATCCCGAGGTTGATCACATCGTTCAGCGTGAAGCGCCTTTGGCTGCGCATTTCGGGATCGCAGTCGAGTTGGTCTACAAGACACCGCGCAACGGCTGAATTCGGGCGCGGGGCATCTGGTCTGGGGCCCAGGTCGAACGACTCGAGCGTCAATGTGGATTGCCCCGCAGCGGGCATGGTCATGCCCAGAACCATAACGCAGGCTGAAAGGATGATCCGAGAATTGTGCAGCATGTTTCCCTCCGATCTTGAAAATGCATGATGCAATGGAACCGAATGTCTGTCTGAAACGCTAGCAAGGCGGCTCTTGCCTCGCAAGGATCGAGCGCATTTGGGTGCGTGCAGACGCAATTCTGCCTCTGGCGCGTCATTCATAGCGCTGATCAATCGGGATGAGGCCGACGGACCGTCCCTGTATCTTCAGGTCCCCCCAGTCCACAAAGTCTTCTGTCATATCGAAGACTCGGCCAAACCCAACATTGTAGCGGTTGATCAGAAAGCCGTCTGGGGCTGCTTCAACGGCAAATCGCACTTGGCAAAAAAGCGCAGCACCGGCGCTGAACCAAAGTGGAACCGAGTAGGGGCCATTGGCCAATGCGGTTATGGTGCCGCGACCATCCTCGCCGCTGCTTGTGTATTCCAATCTCTGCATATGTATTCCGCGAGATTTTCTGCGCCTGACTTCTTCCACCAAATCTGCGAAACTGTAGCCTGAATTTACAAAGTAGCTTGGGTGCGAGAGCACATAGCTGGAAGCGCAGATGCGCTGGACAGTCTTCTCAAACACGGCTGCGCTATTGGGCAATATAACATCTTGGACAGACCGATCCATTTCGATGCCCAGCAAAGCCAGTTCCCCGACAGCGTCGACAAAGTATATGTCTTCCGAAGTTGATCCGAAAAACAGGCTCAGCAATTCTTGCGGCAAGGCAGGACCCTCTGTGGTCAAGGCCCTGTAACTGCGATCAGTGATCAATCTTGCCGCCTGCATCGCAATCGAGAACACCTCATCAGCCCGGGCAAGCGCGCGTTCATCGGGTGCGGCAAAAAGGGCGTGAAAGCCCAGACGCCCACCGCGCTCCAGATACCGCCATGGATATGGACTGTTTGCGCCCATCAAAGTGCCGAACATGAATAGCAGTGCGCAAGAGGATGTGCAGATTGCATCCTTCTCAACCATAGTTGCAAATAACGGCAGATCCTGATCCATCATCTCGATGAATGACAGCACTTCCAGTGTCAATCCGCCCTCGCTATCAAGGCAGATCTTGATATTCGGTCCGTTTCGCGGCGTGCTGCGAAGCGTGTCGACAAACCCGGTCAGATCGCCTTGCCCTATCACGCCAGAGAAACGGAAATCACAGCGGCTGGGGTCAGCTTCAGGAACAATCTGCCACTGCCCGGCTTGTGCCGCGAATGGCGATGCAATCAGAGCCAGTATCAGGGTCAGGTGTTTGAACATTCCAGATATCCGTGCAGTTTGATCAAGGCCTTGTCCGTGATCTTATTGATAGCATGTTTCCGGCAAACAGGGGCCGCGTTTGTTTTGTTGCCCGGCAAGATCACGGCTCAGGGGGTCACAATCATCGCCACTTCGACCCGCCGATTGATGCCAGCGCGCGGATTGGCGGGGTCTTTCAGCCGCTCTTCGCCGAAGCCGACAGCGATCAATCGGTCCGGGTTTATGGCGAAGGCGGTGATCAGATAATCCCTGACCGCTGCCGCCCGCCGTTCTGACAAGCGCTGATTATATGCCGGATCGCCCACAGCATCGGTATGTCCTGCGATCAGGTATCGATAGGGGCGCAGTTCGGGGGACTCCAGCGCGCGCCCCAAGGCACGCAACTCGGCGCGCGCCTGCGGTGTCAATTCGGCACTGTCAAAGGCAAAGACCACGTTGAAATCCATCGCATGGGCCGGGTCGATGACGATCACGCGCTCCTTGATAATCAGCTCGACAAGAACACGCTCCGGCCCGCGCGGCGCGGGTGATGTCAGCGCGGGTGCTGCCATCGACTGCCCTGCGATCGGGGCGAGGCCGCGAATGATAGTGTTGATGTCATCGGCACTCTGCGCCTGCGCAGACGTGACGCTCAGGGCCAGCGCAAGACCAGCGGCGAAGACAGTTCGCGAAACATGGGTCATGGGACTACCTTTCAAATGATGTTCTATTGTGGCGCACAGGAGATGATAACGGGAGTCTTGTCGGAGAGTGCATGTCTCAACGGGTTTGGTGCGCCGCCGAAATCATCAATATCCAGATGCGCAGGTATTGTGACCGATCCAGACTGTCCGCCGCAGGGTTTCGGGGCAGAGCGCCGTGGCGCAACAGTGATCTCGGTGCGCCGGTTCTCGGCAGATTGCGCAGTGGCTCCATCGCGCGGCAGTGATTGCCCCCAGGCGCGGAAGACCAGTTGATCCGGCACTATGCCCCATGCGTCACGCAAGTAATCGCCCACGGCCCGGGCGCGGCGCTCGGACAGCGCGTGATTATAGGCCTCTGCGCCAAAACTGTCTGTGTGTCCTTCAATGAACACCGTCTTGCCCGCGCGCAGCGTGTCGCGCAAGTGCGGGCCTATGCGGTCCAGTGCGCGCCGTGCCTCGGGTGCAAGTTCTGCCCGGTCAAAGGCAAAAAAAACTGTCAGCACGCGCCCAGTTGCCTCTGTGGTGATTTCTGGCGCTGGGACGCGCAACTCCGGTCGTGCGCGGATTTCTGCGCTGCGCGATTCTGGCGCATCATACGTCTCTGCGGCAGCGACGGCAGGGACAAGCGCACTTGTTGTAGCAATCAGCGCGGTCAGACCAAGCGCGGGTAGCCAACTCAGATAGGGATGCATCATGTTTTCCTTTCGTGACTCTGTGGAGATGAGCAGTCATTCCAGTTGCGGGTGAACGCCCGTCGCTCAGTCGAGGGTTTGGCCCGGGCAGCGTGGCGATGGCCGATTGATCAGGATATCCACGCCAACAGTGCCATGATGTGAGTGAATACATGCAGGCGAAGGTTCACATGACCCGGTCGGCCGGTCCTGTATCTTGCTGGCCGATGATCCAATGCCGGAGCCTGCCTGCGGTGCTGCTGCAACAGGTGCTGCCAGCCCCAGCGCGAGGCAGCATAGGCAGCAATAGTGCTGGAAAGACATGTCGCGGTCCTTTCTGCCGAAGATGGCCGGGGGCAGGAAACCCGCCCCCGGCTTGCGCTGGGGTCAGCGACGGGTTCCGGGATAGGGCACGGTGGGGCGACCCTGGCGCGAATTCAGATGGTTGCCCATTTCCCAGCCAGCACGGTCCCATGCTCTGATCGCGCCGGACAGTGGTGCAGGGCAAAGCCTGCGATTGACGCAAGCGCGTGCGGCATCGCCGGTATGCTGGATAATGCGGTTCTGGGCCGATGCTGCCGTTGCGCTGATTGACAGTGTCGTTGCAACAAAGGCACCAAGTGCGAGTGTTTTGAGAAGGATTGTCATTTTCTGGTCTCCGCGTTCTGTTGGTTCATGTTTCTCGTGAATGGGGGCGCATCGATCACAGACTGATTGCCTGTGGTCCTGCAGCTGCAGGCGCGCCCCGGACATGCGGGGCTCCCCTCGATGACAGTGTTGGATGTTCCGAACCCGGAAGCGGACGCTGTCACCTGGCCTGCACCGGTGTCTTGGACCGGGCAGGCGAGGATTCGCGAAGCCTGTGGAAATATTATTCGGTTTTCACGCGCACCCGATGCGACAGCGTGGTGATGTCGCCATCCGGAGTTTTCAGCACCCAGCTATAGTCGAAATCAGCGTCAACAGAGCCGCGCAGGGTCAGGACAATCTCCTGACCGGCCGCGAGCGTATAATCCGGGCGGAAATCACTGGTCAGAATGCGTGCGCGCAATGCGTCATCCATCTGCAGGGTATATCTGTCCTCTGCGGCCTCATCCAGACGCAGCCCAAGGGCGCAAGGCCTATCCAGTGCACCAGTGTCAAAGACATCGTCATGGGCTGAATGAACGCTTACTCTGGGTTCCCTCCCGCCGAACAGCACCGCACGGCATGTCGCACCATCAGGTGCGTGATGGATGACCAGTTCTGGCAGAGTTGCCGTGCGCGATGTCAATTCCGCCTGCTGCGCCTGCGCGACGGGGTCAGGGCCATCCGGGATCGTGGCTTGCGCCAGAGGCGCAGCGTCGCCCGGCCCAGCATCGTTGCGCACCCAGAACAGCCCGGAGATCGCAACCAATCCAATCCCCAACGCGATGGCCGAGGCTCTGCCATATATTTGTTTGGGTGTCGTGTCATTGCCCGTCACTGGCTGGATATGCTCAACTGAAAGCAGATGCCGGATCACGTCCATTCCGTCGCGCAATGAACCGATCACATGCGATTTCATGTCCCCAGGTGCTGGCGTGCCAAGGGCGCTTTCGAGGGGGGCGGGCAGCAACATGACGGCCTGGGCATCCGCAGAAGCCAGGCGCGCGAAGATCGTATCGGACAGCGCGAGTTTGGTCGCAAGGTGATAGTCCTGCGCGATGATCTGCATGTCGCTGTTCAGCGCACCCGTGCTCCAGATCACCAGCTCGGCGCTCTCGGCCGCGACGATCTCGTGTCCGTCCATCTGCAGCCAATGCGCCAGAGCAACGGGCAGTTCCCAGGACCTGCCGGACTCGATCTTTCTGCTCAGACGCAGTTCGAAACGCGTCTCCGGCAGATCAAGTGCGCGCGACAATGGACCGCCTGCGGTTACGAAATCGTTGTAGCGCGCGCTGATCTCGATCGGTTTGTAATCGTCTTGCGTAAATACCAGAGAGCAAGGTGCCTTGCGCAACGGCTGCAAGCGTAGGATCTGACTCGGCCCACCGGTCGTTGGAATGATAATCGCGACGCGCATGTCGCAAAACCTATCAGGAAAACCCGCGAATTGAACGGCTTTCTGCGCACCACCTCACAACAGGAAGATTTCCGTGGCCGGGTCGCGCAGCAATTCCGGCACGCTCTCCATTTCAGCGAAACCGGGATCGAGCGGCAGTTGAATGACGCCTGCTACAGCGTTGCCCAGCGCGATCCGCGCGCCGGTGCCGTCCTTGCCGCGCAGTTCCATGAACTGAATATCCGGTGCTGCCTTTGGGATGCGGATCACCAGCCACGCCATGTCATCGTCCTCGGTCAGAATCTCAAGCCGGTACGGGCCAATGATGCGCAATTCTGTCTGCGCTTCGGCGGCAGCAAGTGCCTGAGCAGAGGCCGCTTGCGCATGTTGCGAGAGGGCATGGTGATACACCCTGCGCAGATTGGGCGCGCTGCGCATGGCCTGCTCTATCCTGAAATCCGACAGAGCTGTGGTGCGCACAGCATATGCGACGATCGTGGCAGTGGAAATCAGGGGGGCGGCCTGTTGGGCCGGGGCGCTTCGCAACTCCTGCAAGGCTGCGAAGGCGGCCTGTTCCTCTTCACTTTGACGGCTCATGTGACGCCCTCCTGCGCGGTGTTGGTATAGAGCGCGGCCAGTTTCTGCCCAAAACTTCGGCGATCCTGGTCCTCGTGCTCCGTAAGGGCATTGCGCCGACGCGCGTCAAGAACACGGCCCGCGCCCGTCAGCAGGGTATGGAGCGCAAGAAGCGCCTCGCTCTGCTCAAGCAGAGCGTCGCGCAGGTCTTCCGGGGCCATGTCAGCAAGAGATTTGCGCCGCAGCATTGTCTCGATCCGTTTTTGTCGTCTTGTATCCCATCTGGACCGTGCAAGCGCGCTTTCGTCTGTCCTGGCGGTCACCGCGTGGATCAGATGCAGACAATCCTCGACCGTCTGTGCAAGGGCATCGATCTGCTGCATCATGGCGGCAAATCGCGTCGACGCCGCAAGCGGTGCGTCGATATCGGGCGGGGCATTCCGGTGCATTCGCAGCGCCTGAATCACTGCGTTCTGCACTGGCGCACAGGTGAGAGCCAGCAGGGCAGACCGTGGAAAGCGCGCCAGCGCATCGAATTGATCCGCGACCAGCCGACAGGTTTCGCGCTCGGTTGCCAGCAGAAGCTTGGCGGGTGCATTCTCGAGCGTAGCGAGATGCTGGTCTATGGATACGGCCACCGTCTGTGTGTCCTGCTGTGCCATCTGATCAGAGATTTCGTTATCTGGCATATCCGCGCGCTGGTTGATTTCCAGAGGGCGCGCCCAATGGGCGGCTGTCAGCCTGGCCTCGGCATAATCCACCAATCCGGCAAGAACCGTGGTATATCTTGTCAGGAAATCGCGCCGTCCCTTGAGGGTCCAGAATTCCAATGCATCGCCGTCGCGGGGTTCGGGGGCTGCCGGGCGATGGGTCATCAGAAAGCTGCGAATCGCGGTGAAGACATTATGGTGGCGGGTTTCCGGAATGACCTGACGGCGATAGGCGTGCAGCAATGTCGAGAGCTTGCGGGTCAATGCGCCAATCCGTTCCGCTTTGTCAGTGTTGTTGACGAGCAACCCGGAAAGCGCAGCGAAGTCTTCGGCATCGCGCAGGGCGACCGAAATCACGAAATCGAGAAATGCCCTGTCCTCACGGCCCAGCGCCTGGCTGTCAGGGGCCAGAAGCGCAAAGAGATCACGCGCACCCGTGGCGACCAGTTTGCGCGCCAGATGGAAGACCGGCGCGTCCCGATTGCCCTTGACCAGCCCACAGACTTTCAGGGCAAGCCTGCGGGCCTGATCCGCGGTCAGATCATGTGCATCGCGCACAGAGTTCAGATCTGCCGAAAGCTGGCCTGTCTGTGCTGTCGCAAGCTGTTGTATCATGGTCTGATCTTCAGCTGCCCTTGCGCAATGGTCAATCCAGGACTGTGGATATTTCGACTCGTCGATTTTCAGCCGCTTCCGGACGATCGGGAAACAGAAGCTGGCGCTTGCCACGTCCTTCCACGGTCAGACGCTGGGGCGGCACGGCGAAAGTCGAAATCAGATGATCCCTGACAGATTTGGCGCGCAAGAGCGAAAGGTTGTCATTGAATGCATCGCTTCCAATCGCGTCCGTGTGGCCTATCAGGCGGAACTGTTCATCGGCCAGTTTGGGCGACAGCAAGGCCGCTGCGAGGTTTGACAAAAGGCCATGAGCTGATGGTGAAATATCCGTAGAGTTATACTCGAAGGTCACGGCCATATCGACACGCGGGACAATCACGATGCTTCTTGTTCGAATGCCGGTTCTATCCGGCGGGGTGAGCAGCGTGATGAATTCCTCTGCCTCCATCTCTTGAACCGGGGCTGTCTGGCTGACAGAGCTCGTGGGGAGCAGCATCATGAAGAGAATAACTACGATTTTCTTCACAAGGGTCGGGGTCATGAACTCTCCAATCAGCACAAAAGGTGCCCGGAAGAACAGACTATTTTCTTCCCGCGCCAGCAACGTAACGTGAGCGCGTCCCAGTGATGTCGTGCGTATCAGATGCGTTTCGCGCAACACTGCCAGAAAGATATTAAACATCGTTCGAGGTGTCTCCACATTGTCTCGGTGGCTGTAAAGCTTGTCGCCATTCTACGTCACCTCGGCGCAAAAATCAGTGTCAGATTAACGTGACGGAACCGGATCGTCAGCAAATTCCGCGATCCGGTATCGCCAGCCGTTTCGTTATTGTGCTGTGGGCAGGCGCGTGCGGAAACGCGCGCTTGTGGCCCCGGCTGATTTTTCAGTGCCCTGTGCCCATGATGCATTCCTGTGATCTGGATCACTCATAACACTATCACCGTGGCCTGCAATCGTGTCGACCCGACGGTTGGCATCGCGGGCAATGCGCAGCATCTCGCCCGAGTTTTCGGCACTGTCGAGGGTTGCGCTCGTGTGCTGTCCGATCAAGATGCAACCCAGCCCAATGCTCAGGACAAGCAAACCGGGCGTTGCGGCCAGAAGGCGCAGGAATGTACCGGCCTCAGCGGCCCCGCCGATGCCTATTGCAGAGGCAATTGCGCCCCCGCTGGCGAATCCGCCCACCATCAGCAACCCGCCAGTGGCAACGATGCCCCAGCCGGTCAGTTGCATGATGCGGCATACGAAGCGCCCGGTCCTGTAGCTCTTTTGCGGTTTCATTGGCAGTCCCTCCAGAATTTGCGTTTGTCAGTTTCAGCGCGATCACTTGCGCTGACAGTGGGATGGACCGCTCAGGCCGGGTTTCGTCCGGATACCGCGAAAAAAATGAAAATGCAGGCAGTCCAATATGCCCAGCAACGTTTCTGCAAGTTTCTTCTTGGTTCGGAAAACCGCCTTGCGCTACCATTGCTCGCGGCGTGCGGATTTCGTTCAGGATTATTCAAGGGGGTTCTATGCAACGGTTTTTTGGCATTCTGTTTGTCCTGATTTTCGCTCAGGCAGCGACAGCACAGACCCGCCACGCGCTGGTGATCGGGATCGATGCCTATGAAAACGTGCCTGCACTCGAAAACGCGGTGGCTGACGCGCGGTCTGTTTCGCAAGCCCTGCAGGAAGCCGGGTTCAGAACCACACGACTGGAAAATGCGACGCGCCGTGAGATCAATCAGGCCATGGCCGACCTTCTCGGCACAATGCGCCAAGGGGATGAAGTGACGTTCTTCTTCGCTGGGCACGGTGTGGAAATCGAGGGTCGGAATTATCTGTTGCCCTCGGATGTACCGATGGTGCGGCCGGGGCAGGAAAGCCTTGTGCTGGCCGAATCCCTGCCGCTTGACCAGGTAGACAGCTCCTTGCGGAATGCCGGGGCCGCCGTGCGTTTTCTGATCCTCGATGCCTGTCGCGACAACCCGTTTCCGCAGCTGGGCACGCGCACGGTGGGCGCGCGACGGGGCCTTGCCGCCAGTACAGCGCCGCGCGGCGGCTTCACGCTGTTTTCTGCTGGGCCGGGAGAAGCTGCGCTAGACAGCCTTGGTGATGCAGATACCAGCCCGAATTCGATCTTTACACGCATCTTGTTGCCCTTGCTGCAGGAACCGGGTTTGAGCGTTCAGGAGATCGCATTGCGTGTGCGCAGTGATGTGGATGCCATCGCCGCCAGCGTCGGGCATGAGCAGTTTCCATATTTCACCAATGGCCTGACCGCGCCCTATTTCATCCGGCCCGCGGCGATGAGCACCTCGCCTGCAACAGCCGCACAAGATGTCGATTTCTGTGATATGGCGCAGATTCTCTGGCTTCAGATGTCGCAAAGTGATGATCCCGCAGCCCTGCGCAGTTTCATCGAACGCTTCGGCACCTGTCAGGCCGTGATGCCACTTGCGGAAGACCGGCTGCGCGAAGTGACGGCAGCGCAGGATACAGCTACCGTTTCGATGGAGGATTGTAGCGAGTTGTTTCCGGTAGCTCTTATGGCCCTGTCATCCGGAGATGAGCGCGTGATCGAAAGCTTTCTAGAACAAAACGCCCCATGCATGAGCCTGTTGGCCAATACAGTGGGTCTGGACCTCGCCAGCGTCACGCCGCGTGCGCAGAGTGCTGACTTGCGCTTGTCCGACACAATTGATCCTGCACTTCACGCGGAAAACTGGAGTTTTGCGCGCAGTATCGGGCAACATGACAGCCCGACCGCACGCATCGCCGTATCCCACGATCTTTGCCGCGTTGCGACCAGCGACACGGCA
The DNA here is from genome assembly GCA_020832555.1 of Natronohydrobacter sp. GTDB lineage: Bacteria > Pseudomonadota > Alphaproteobacteria > Rhodobacterales > Rhodobacteraceae > Roseinatronobacter. Next base: position 19,910 of record JAFIEM010000061.1, read on the forward strand.
GGCGGTATCCAGATCTTCAATATGGCCAGCGGCCAGCGCCTGAGCAGCTTCCGCTACCCGACCGAGGGCCGTCCGCTTGCGTTTGTCTTTCACCCAATGCAGGATCAGTTGATCGTGCGCAATCCGTTCTGGGATCATGTGCGCGTTGTGGGCAGTACGAGTGGTCGAGAGGTCGCGCGCTGGAGTGTCGCGCGGTATAGGCGAGGTGAAGACTTGCCGCTTTATGTAACGCGTGACAAGGAAACCTTAGTCATCGGCGGAAGTAACTACCGGTTTTTTGAGATTCATGAGCGCGGTCCGACGTCGGGTTTTTTCTTTTGGTCAGCAGCGACGCCGACATTCTTTAGCTTCTCATCAGGTGATCGTTATGCAGCCGTTGGTGACGTTACGGGCGACGTGGTTATTCATGATGTGGTTCGCGGAAATCGGATGGGGCGGGTCGCGCAACATGACTCTGCTCTGCATCAGATTCTCTACCTGAATGATGATCGTATGGTCCTGACCATATCCGAGGGGCGCGATGTGTTGATCTGGGATGCCACTCCGCCTGGCGGTTTCATGGCCTTGGGCGGATTGGAAAGCAGCGCAGGACGCCACCCTATTGTTTGATCCCATGGTTTGATGGTGCGATCCTTTCTCAGGAATGGAAGGAAGCAT
>JAFIEM010000062.1 GCA_020832555.1 Natronohydrobacter sp.
GGGTGTCCGCCGCCACGCCAATGCGTCTGCAAAAACCCGCCCGCTCACGCCCCGCCCGCCCACCCCATCCCATGCGCGGGCGCTGGCCGGGCCAGGGGCCGGGACGGGTCAAGCCCGCAGGTTCAGTTCCAGCAGGACACGAGCACCGTCAGATCGCCTGCAATCCGCGTCAGCACTTCCGGCGGCATAACCACATCTTCGCGCAATGTGCCGCTGGAGACGCGCGCAGCATCCAGAAACGCCCGGATCGCCGGGGCAGGGACCGCATAATTCACATCGCCGGGCAGTTGCCGCGTGCCATCCTGCGGGGCACCCGTCAACAGCCCGATCACTCCGCCATTGGTGCCGAAAACCGGCCCGCCCAGATCCCCCAGACGCACCTCGGCACTCAGCCGCAACCGGTTTTCCTCGCCCGCCAGCCCGCGCAGATCCTCGATCCGCCCAAAAGTCAGCACAGGGCGCGTCATCATATCCTCGAAAGAGAACCCCGAAATGGTGATTTCCGAGCCAAGGCTTGCGTCACGATCCTCGAATTGTGCGAAAGCCAGCGGCACCAGCGGCGTTTCCGGCTTCAGCACCGCCACGCCTAGCGCTTCATCAATCGCATGAATGCGGGCATTATAGGCTTCGTCAATCGTGATCCGCCCGCATTGCGCGACCGCATCCGCCTTGGTCAGAACCGTGCCGGTCGCGTCAATGTAGAAGCCAGAGCGCGAAAATTCCGGTCTGCGCACCGACAGCCCCGCCAGCAAAGCCGCGCGCTGCACTGTGCTGGGCTGGCCCGCGCTTTCGGGCAGCGCACCGGGCATGGTGGCGAAACTCGCCTCCATCATCGGCAGGACGCGTGCCATCTGCGCATCTCGCTCGGGCGTCCAGATCAGGGTATAGCCCTTCACCTCGCCATTGCGGAACTGCGCGACCGTGTGCGAGCGCAGCTTGTCATTCTGTCCTGTCAGCAGGAAGGAGTTCTGCCGCCGTTCGCGTTCGCCTTCCAGCGGCACGATTTCCAGCGTCTGCATGATTTCATAGAGGCCGAACAAAGTGGCCTGCGTGCCGGGCTGGCTGATCAGCAGCACCTGAACCCCGCTGTCATCCTTCGCGCGGAAATGCGCGAAGGGCGTCTCATGGCGGTCAAACTCGACCATCGCCATTGGCAGATCAATGCTGATCCCCGCCACGTCGTCGCGCATGTTCTGCATGCCAAGCGCCGCGAGTTCACCCATATAGCTGTCAATCAGCTCCGCCCGCTGGCGCGTGGTCAGAAAGCCGGTCGGTTCATCCCCTTGCGCGTCCTGCCATGCGCTGATCGACCGCCGTGTGCCGGGACCAAAGGCCGCATCAATCGCCATCGTGTAATGCCCGAACCACTGAAGCGCGGTCTGGATCTCGGCGCGCTCGTCACGGGTCAGCAGGCGCTCATTGGCCTGTGCCTCGCGCAGCGTTTCCTCGGGTTCCGGCTCGGGCTCCGGTTCGGGTTCCGGTTCGGGCTCTGGCTCCGGGATCGCCGCAATCTCGACATCTTCCTCGACCTCCGGTTCAGGGGCCTCGACCTGCGCCTCCGGCTCAGGTTCCGGTGCCTCCGCTTCGGGGGTCAGGGCAGGGCGCTCTGTTCCGTCGGTCGGAAATACCTGCTCCAGATAATCCAGACCGTTGCTGACAAACGCATCCGCCGGGATCGCCCCTTCCGCGCGCAACTGACGCCGGACGGTAAAGGCGTCGACCTCGCTCTCATAGGGACCGATGCTCAGCGCATACCAACTGCTCGGCAAGAGAAATCCGCTGATATTGCCCAGCCGCTGATCCAGCAACTCCGCACGTTCCAGGGCCGTGTCAATATCCCGATGCGCTTCGACCTGCACCCAACGCTGGTCCTGTGCCTGAACCGATCCTGTCGCGAGAAACGCAAAAACCGAGGCCGAGGCCGCCAGCCCCCCCCAGCGGCGAATACATGCCTTCATTCCCTGTGCCCTTCCAATATCTTTGTCTGGCGACGCTCCAGTGACGCAGGAACAGGTTTGTCCGTTGACCCTGTGCGACAGCTTGCCTATTGAGACGCAGCATTAAGAAAATCTGCGCAACAGACAAGAGGCGGCCATGGGTGAACGCCCTGAAATCCGATCACAAATTCCCCAGTGCTTTCAGGAAATCATCCTGAGGTTGCAGAATTACTGGGCGGAACAGGGCTGCGCTGTGCTGCAACCCTATGACATGGAAGTGGGCGCAGGCACATTTCACCCCGCAACCACGCTGCGCGCGCTGGGCACGAAAGCCTGGGCCGCGGCCTATGTCCAGCCCTCGCGCCGCCCCACCGACGGGCGCTATGGGGAAAACCCCAACCGCTTGCAGCATTACTACCAGTATCAGGTGATCATCAAACCCTCGCCGCCCGATCTGCAGGAACTCTATCTCGGCAGCCTGCGCGCCATCGGGATCGATGACGCGCTGCATGACATCCGCTTTGTCGAGGATGACTGGGAATCCCCCACCCTTGGTGCCTGGGGTCTGGGCTGGGAAGTCTGGTGCGACGGGATGGAAGTGTCGCAATTCACCTATTTCCAGCAGGTCGGCGGGCATGATTGCCGCCCCGTCTCGGGCGAGCTGACCTATGGGTTGGAACGTCTGGCCATGTATGTGCTGGGCGTCGATCACGTCATGGACATGCCCTTCAACGCGCCCGATGCGCGTATCCCGCTGACCTATGGCGATGTGTTCCGCCAGACCGAACAGGAATATTCGCGGCATAATTTCGACGGGGCCGATACCGAAAAACTGTTCCAGCATTTCAAGGATGCCGAAGCCGAATGCCAGCGCCTGCTGGGCTTTGATCCGGTGGACCCGAAACTGGGCAATCGCGCGAATATCATGGTCCACCCGGCCTATGACCAATGTATCAAGGCGTCGCATCTGTTCAACCTGCTCGATGCGCGCGGCGTGATCTCGGTCACGGAACGGCAGGCCTATATCGGGCGGGTGCGCGCGCTGGCGAAGCTTTGCGCCGATGCCTTCGTGCAGACCGAAGCGGGCGGGGCCTGATGGGAAAGCTTCTTGTTATTCTTCTGGTGGCCTGCACCGTGCTGGCCGGGGTCGGCGCGTGGTATTTCCAGACCCGCGCCTTCTATGACCGCCTGCCCGAACAGGCGACAGTTCAACTGACCCCGCTGGCTGCGACTGCGCCGCAAGCCTTCGCGGTCACGAATTTTCGCGGCATCGACAGTGACAGCTCGCCCATCCGCTACCGCGCCTGTTTCGACATTGACGTGGATGCGGCCCAACTGACCCCCTACGACCGCGCCACCCCCCTGATCGCGCCAAGCTGGTTTGACTGCTTTGACGCTGCCGCGCTGACCGAAGCACTGGCAGAGGGTCGCGCGCAGGCGGTGATGGGCGTGTCGAATATCCGTTACGGCATTGATCGCGTCGTGATCCTGATGGACGGGCGCGGCTATGCCTGGAACCAGATCAATCCCTGCGGCGCAGCGCATTTCGACGGCGATCCTGTCCCGCCCGGCTGCCCGCCGCCCCCCGAACGCTGAATGCTGAACGCTGAACCGAACGCCAAGAGGCCCCAATGGCTGACCTTCTGATCGAGCTTTTTTCCGAGGAAATCCCTGCACGGATGCAGGCGAATGCGACGGATGCGCTGAAAAAACTGATGACGGATGGACTGGTCGAGGCCGGTCTGACCTATGCCCATGCCGCCAGCTTCGCCACGCCCCGCCGCCTGACGCTGGCGGTGCAGGGCCTGTCGGAGAATTCCCCCCGGCTGGTCGAGGAACGCCGCGGCCCCAAGGTGGGTGCGCCCGATCAGGCGATCGAGGGGTTCCTGCGCGGCGCAGGTGTCACGCGCGACGCGCTGGAGATCCGCGACGACAAGAAGGGTCAGGTCTATTTCGCCCGCGTCGTGACCGAAGGGCGCGCGGCCCCGGTGATCGTGGCTGAAGTGCTGGAGCGCGTGATCCGCAATTTCCCCTGGCCCAAGTCGATGCGCTGGGGCAGCGGCGCGCTGCGCTGGGTGCGGCCCTTGCAGTCTATCCTGTGCATTCTGACGACGGAGGCGGGTGCCGAAGTCGTGTCGCTGGACGTGGACGGGATCGCCTCGGGCAACCAGACGCGCGGTCATCGTTTCATGGCCCCGGACGCGTTTTCTGTAACCAGTTTCGAGGATTACGCGGCGAAGCTGAAGCGCGCCTTCGTCCTGCTGGACCCGACTGAACGCGCGGATCATATCTGGAACGAGGCCAGACAGATGGCCTTTGCCGCCGGGCTGGAACTGGTCGAGGATCGCGGGCTGTTGGCCGAGGTCGCAGGGCTGGTCGAATGGCCGGTTGTGCTGATGGGCCGGATCGAGGACCGCTTTCTCGACCTGCCGCCCGAGGTGTTGCAGACCTCGATGAAGGAACATCAGAAATTCTTCTCGGTGCGCGATCCGAAATCCGGGCAGATCGTGGCTTTCGTGACCGTCGCGAACCGCGAGACGGTGGATCAGGGCGCGACCATTCTTGCGGGCAACCAGAAGGTTCTGGCGGCGCGGCTGTCGGATGCGAAATTCTTCTGGGACAATGACTTGCGCGTGGTTCTTGAGGCAGGACTCGAAGGCATGGGGGCAGGGCTGCGTGATGTGACCTTCCACAACAAGCTGGGTTCCCAAGCCGACCGGATTGCGCGGATCGAGGCGCTGGCGCGCGAGATCGCGCCGCTGGTGGGGGCAGATGCGGATCAGGCGGCACTCGCGGCGCGCGTGGCAAAGGCCGATCTGCGCTCGGAAATGGTGGGCGAATTCCCCGAATTGCAGGGGCTGATGGGCAGTTACTACGCGCGCGCCGCCGGGTTGCACGAGGATGTGGCCCGCGCCTGTGTGGAGCATTACCAGCCGCTCGGGCCGTCGGATTCGGTGCCCTCCGCGCCGGTGTCCGTGGCCGTGGCTTTGGCCGACAAGCTGGACACGTTGACCGGGTTCTGGGCGATTGACGAGAAGCCCACCGGGTCGAAAGACCCCTTCGCGCTGCGCCGCGCGGCGCTGGGGGTTATTCGGTTGGTTTTGGGGAATAGGTTGCGGTTTTCTCTGCGGGATAATTTGGCGCGGGGGCAGTTCTCAAACCTTGGAGCGGTTGCAACAGAACGAGATATCATTGATCTTCCAGAGAATTGGCAGTCTGCCACGACTGACGACCTCCTCGCCTTCTTCCACGACCGCCTCAAGGTCCACCTGCGCGACCAGGGCATCCGTCATGACGTGATCGACGCCTGCTTGGCCATGCCCGGCAATGACGATCTGACCCTGTTGGTCAAACGCGCGGGAGCGCTCAGCGCCTTCCTGAAAGCCGCAGATGGCGAAAACCTGCTTCAGGGCTTTAAACGCGCCAACAACATCCTGACACAGGCCGAGGCCAAGGACGGGGTGGAATACAGCTTCGGCCCGGACCCGAAACTGGCCGAAACCGACGAAGAACGCGCGCTCTTCACAGCGCTCGATCAGGCCGAAGCCGCGATCAGACCCGCGATGCAGGCCGAGGATTTTGGCACCGCGATGGCCGCAATGGCCGCCCTGCGCGCCCCAATCGATGCGTTTTTCGAGGCGGTGCAAATCAACGCCGAGAACCAGATCATCCGCCGCAACCGGCTGAACCTGTTGCACCGTATCCGCGAAACCTGCCTGCAAGTGGCCGATCTGACCCGCGTCGAAGGCTGAGCTACGAAACGTAAGGTGCGTGCTCAGCACGCACCTTACCTGTCACCGCATCGATTGCCGCCAGCGTCCGCGCGCTCGCGCCGCCATGTTCCGCCAGAAACCGCGCAATCGCCGCCTGATCCGCCTGTGTCGAGACGCGCAACGCCGCCTCCAGCGCCGCCAGATCAGGCACGCTGACCGCGATCCCGGCCGCCTCCGCTTCCACAAACGGGTATTCGATCGGCCATGTCACCGGCCCGGTCAGCACAGGTTTGCCAAGGCTCAGCGCCTCGATGATGTTATGCGCGCCATTGGGCGTGAACCCCGCCCCCACGATCACCCGATCCGCCAGCGCAAGGTAGAAATACATCTCGCCAAGGCTGTCGCCCACCAGCACATTGATCCCTTCAAACCCGACCTGCGCCCGCATATCCGCGTCCAGCCCCAGACTGCGCCGCACCACCCGCAGCCCCGCGCTTTCCAACCCCTGCACCACTGCGTCAAACCGTTCCGGTGCGCGGGGGACATAGACGAAAAGCGGGGCCTCCGGCCCCTGCATCTGCAGGATCAGATCGCGGTAGAGCGTTTCTTCATCCGCAACACCGCTGGCAATGGTGATGACCTCGCGCCCGCGAAACCGGCCCCGCAGCGCGGCCCCGGCGTCCAGATGCGCAGGCGGGATCGGCTGGTCAAAGCGCAATTCGCCGGTCACATGCAGATTGGTCACGCCGACTGAGCGGAAGCGCTGCGCCTGCAATTCCGATTTCACGAACGCCCCGTCAATCGCCCCGATCAGCCGCTGGCGCAACCGCAAGCCGCGCCCATCGCGCGCAAGCGGCCCTTCGGCATATTGCGCATTGCACAAATACAGCGGCACGCCCATCGCACGGCAGGTGAAGATCATCTCGGGCCAGACCTCGACCTCCAGCGGCAATCCGATCCGGGGGCGGCAGGCGCGCAGGAAGCGGCGCAGCGCGAAGGGCATGTCGAAGGGTGCCCAGACCACCGCCAATTCCCCGCGCGCGATCTCGGGCGCGAAAAGCTTCTGCGCCTCGCGCCGCCCGGCGGGGGTGATGTTGGTGACGACCACCTTATCGCCGCGCGCCAGCATCCGCCGGATCAGCCCCTGCGCCGAGCGGATTTCACCCAGACTGACCGCATGCACCCAGATCGCACCCTGCGGCAGCGGGGCAGGGTAAAACCCGAAGCGTTCGCCAATATGGCGGCTGTAATCCGCATCCCGCCGCCCGCGCCGCCACAGATAGAGCAGCACCAGCGGCCAGAGCAGCAGCCATGCCAGCCGATAGACCCAGAGGGCTGCGCGCAGGATCATTGCGCCCCCTCCATCAGCGCCAGCAGATCGCGGGCCAGATGCGCCGCATCCGCGCGCGCGGCCTCGACCAGCGCGGTCGCATCGCCCGCAGGCGCGGGGCTTTTCAGCACCCCAGCCAGGTCCTGCGCGGTGATCTGTCGCGCCAGCCCCTCGGCCTGCAACTGCGCGTAATCCGCAGCGAAATTCGCCGTGTTCGGCCCGTGCAGCACCGGCAGGCCAAGGCAGATCGCCTCCCATGGGTTATGCCCCTGCACCTGGCCAAACGATCCGCCGATCAGCGCGCGGCTGGCCAGCCGATACCACAACCCCATTTCGCCGAATGTGTCGGCCAGCCAGACCGCCATCTCCGGTCCCGGCACGCCGCCTGCGCTGCGCTGGGCATGGGGCAGGGCGTGACTGGCAACGGTCTCAAGGATTTCGGGCGCGCGCGCAGGCAGGCGCGGCGCAAGGATCAGCAGCCAGCGCGGGTCCTGCGCAAAAAGCTCTGCCTGTGCGTGCAGCGCTGCCGCCTCATCCTGCGCATGGGTCGAGGCCGCGACCCAGATCTTGCGCCCCGACAGCCGATCACGCAACCGGGCAAGCTCCGTTTCATCCACGGCCAGCGGCGTCGCGGCGGGTTTCAGCGAGCGCATCACCCGCACCGCGCGCGCCGACAGCGCGCCGATATGGGCCGCGCTCTGCCTGTCCTGCGCGGCAATCAGGGCGAAGCGGCGCAGCATGTCGCGGTAAAGCCCCTGCGCGCGTTTGCGCCGCGCGAAGGCCGCGTCATTCATCCGCGCATTGACATAGGCCAGCGGCACGCCGCGCGCCGCCGTATCGCAGATCAGACCGGGCCAGAGATCCTGTTCGGACCAGATCGCCAGATCGGGCCGCCAGTGATCGAGAAACCGCCGCGTATATTGCGGCACATCGAGCGGCAGCGACTGGTGCGCCACGCGCGGGGGCAGATTCGCCCCGATCACGGCACTGGCCGAGCGCGCGGTCGAGGTGACAAGGACTGACACTCCGGGCCGCGCGTCCTGCAGGGCCGCGATCAGCGGGCGCAGGGCCAGCACCTCGCCCAGACCCACGGCATGCATCCAGACCACTTCACCCTGCGGGCGCGGTTGCGTGGCGCGGCCCTGTTTTTCGCCCATGCGCGCCGGGTCGTCCTTGCCGCGCTGTACTCTGCGGCGCAGGACCTGCGCAGCCACCGGGCGCAAGAGCGGGCGCGCCGCAAGGTATAGGCGCATCTGCCACCCGTCGCGCCCGCTCATGCCGCGTTCCTCGCGCGGGCGCGGGCCGGTTCAGGACTGGGGGCGGGTGCACGGGTGATCATGGCGCGGCTCATATCACTTGCGCGTGAAGCGGTCGAGAACCAAAGCCCGTCATCAACTCGGCCCTCCCGAGCGGGGCCGGTCCGCTACTGCTGCCACGCCTGGACGGTCGCGGCGAAAGAAGTTTCCAAACCGCTTGCAATAAGGGAGATTCTCGATTTATGTGAGTTTCATGTTAGGGCTAACGCCCAAGAATACTCAGGATTCCGAAGGAAGGGCGAAAGCGACGATGATCAAGGCACAGGACTGGTGGCGCGGATCGGTCACATATCAGATTTACCCCCGGTCCTTCATGGACAGCGACGGCGACGGGATTGGCGATCTCAAGGGCATTACCGCGCGGCTGGATCATGTGGCCTCGCTGGGTGTGGATGCAATCTGGCTCTCGCCCATCTTCCCCTCGCCGATGAAGGATATGGGCTATGATGTGTCCGATTATACCGGAATCGACCCGTCTTTCGGCACGATGGAGGATTTCGACGCGCTGATCGAAAAGGCGCATGGCCTCGGGCTGAAAGTCATCATCGATCAGGTTCTGTCCCATGCGTCAGACCAGCATCCGTTCTTCCTTGAAAGCCGGTCCTCGCGTGACAACCCCAAGGCCGATTGGTTCGTCTGGGCCAACCCCAAACCCGATGGCACCCCGCCGAACAACTGGCAGGCGATCTTTGGCGGGCCGGGCTGGGAATGGGATGCGCGACGCAAGCAATACTATTTCCACAACTTCCTGCGCGAACAGCCTGACTGGAACCTGCATAACCCCGAAGTGCAGGAGTATCTGCTGGGCACCATGCGCTTCTGGCTGGAACGCGGCGTGGACGGGTTCCGGCTCGATACGGTCAATTTCTACTTCCATGACAAGCATCTGCGCGACAATCCGGCGAATTTCCTGCCCTGGGGGATGGATGCTTTCCGCCCCTATGACATGCAATATTGCCTGTTCTCCAAGAACCAGCCCGAAAATCTGGCCTTTGTCGAACGCATCCGCGCGCTACTGGATGAATTCGACGCCCGCACCACTGTCGGCGAAGTCGGCGACAGCCATCACTCCATCGAATTGATGGGCCAGTACACATCGGGCAAGCGCCTGCATATGGCCTATTCCTTTGAAATGCTGGGGCCGAATTTCAGCCCCGAGCATTTCCGCTCGCGGATTGAAGAGTTTTTCAGGAAAGCCCCCGGCGGCTGGCCCTGCTGGGCTTTCTCGAACCATGATGTGCCGCGCCATGTGGGCCGCTGGTTGCCCCATGCGCAAGACAGCGACGCGCTGGCCAGGCAGGCCGCCGCGATGCTTCTGGCCTTCCGTGGATCGATCTGTCTCTATCAGGGCGAGGAACTCGGCCAGACCGATACGGATCTGGAATTCCACGAACTGACCGATCCCGAAGGCATCAATTTCTGGCCCGATCACAAGGGCCGCGATGGTTGCCGCACGCCGATGGTCTGGGAGGCAAGCGCGCCCAATGCGGGCTTCTCAAAGGCCAATGCGACATGGTTGCCGGTCAAGGCCCCGCAGGCCGCGCGGGCGGTCGATACGCAGGCCGAGGGTGACTCGGTGCTGAATTTCTACCGCGAAATGCTGGCTTTGCGGAAGGCGGAGCCCGATCTGAGCGAAGGCCAAATGTCCTTCCTCGATCTGCCAGACCCGATCCTTGGCTTCACACGAGGGCAGGGGCTGGTCTGCCTCTACAACCTGTCCGCAACCGAAGTGGACTGCCCACTGGAGGAAAAACTTGCGCCGGTTCTGTCTCAGGGTGTTACTCTGGAAGATGGCAAGATCAGTTTCGGACCCAATGGCTTCGTGATTGCCCGCAAGTCGGCTGCATAAGGACCTGCCCATGAAAGATGCTCTGCCGCCCCATATGACATCGGATGATCTGGAGCGGCTGATGCAGGGCCGCCACGATGCCCCCTTCAACGTGCTTGGCCTGCATGACCGGGGGGGCAAACGCTGGCTCGTCGCCATGGCACCGGGGGCAGAGGTTCTGGAGGCCAAATTCGCCCGCAAGAGCGTCGCCCTTCAACGCCTTGCCGGGCCGGTCTTTGCCGCTGCGGTGCCGAAGTCGAAACATCCCTACACGCTGCGTGCAAGCTATGCCGATGGCGCGGTCTGGGACCATGACGACCCTTACCGCTTCGGCCCGGTGCTGGGGGAACTCGACCAGTATCTTCTGGGCGAGGGCACGCATCGCCAGATTTGGCAGGCGCTGGGGGCGCATGTCACCACGCATGAGGGCGTGGCAGGCGTCCATTTCGCACTCTGGGCCCCCAATGCGCAGCGGGTTTCCGTCCTTGGGGATTTCAACCATTGGAACGGCGCGCAATTCCCGATGCGGCGTGTCGGGCATACCGGCGTATGGGAAGTGTTCATTCCCGCCCTGGGCGAGGGCGTGATCTACAAATATGAGCTGATCACCGCCGAAGGCCATGTCGTGCAAAAGGCCGACCCGGTGGGGTTTGGCGCGCAGCATCCGCCCGCCACGGCCTCGGTCGTGCGCGATATCTCGGGCTATGGCTGGGGGGATGATGCATGGATGGAAAGCCGCGCGCTCACCAACCGCCGCGACCAGCCGATCTCGATCTACGAGGTGCATCTGGGATCGTGGAAACGCCGCTGGGAGGAAGGGGGCCGCCCGCTCTCCTACCGTGAGCTTGCCACGGAACTGGTGGAGTATGCCGTGGATATGGGCTTCACCCATCTCGAATTTCTGCCGGTCAGCGAATTTCCCTTCGATGGCTCATGGGGCTATCAGCCCGTGGGCCTCTATGCGCCGACGATCCGTTTCGGCCCGCCGCATGAATTCCGCGATCTGGTGGAAGCCGCGCACAAGGCCGGGCTGGGTGTGATCCTTGACTGGGTGCCGGGGCATTTCCCGACCGACGCGCATGGTCTGGCGCAGTTTGACGGCACGCATCTTTATGAACATGCCGATCCGCGCGAAGGGTTCCATCAGGACTGGAACACCTTGATCTACAATTATGGCCGGACGGAAGTGCGCAATTTCCTGACCGCCAATGCTTTGTATTGGTTCAAGGAATACCATATCGACGGGCTGCGCGTGGATGCGGTGGCCTCGATGCTCTACCGCGATTATTCGCGGAAAGATGGCGAATGGATCCCCAACCACATGGGCGGGCGCGAGAATCTGGAGGCGATTGCCTTCCTGCGCGAAATGAACACCGTCGCTTATGGCGAGGTCGAGGGCATCATGACCGTGGCCGAGGAATCGACGGCCTTTCCGGGGGTGTCCAGCCCGGTCGATACCGGGGGGCTGGGTTTCGGCTACAAATGGAACATGGGCTGGATGAACGACACGCTGCGTTATATCGAGAAAGACCCGATCTATCGCAGCTATGATCATCACCTGATGACTTTCCCCATCGACTGGGCCTGGACCGAGAATTTCATCCTGCCGATCAGCCATGATGAAGTTGTGCATGGCAAAGGCGCGATGATCGACAAGATGCCGGGCAGCGAGTGGGAGAAATTCGCGAACCTGCGCGCCTATTACGGCTATATGTGGGGATTTCCGGGCAAGAAGCTGCTGTTCATGGGCTGCGAGATTGCGCAACACAATGAATGGAACCATGACAGATCGGTGGATTGGGACGCGCTTGCAGGCGAAAATCATCGCGGCGTGCAAGCCTTGGTGCGCGATCTGAACCGCGTCTATCGAGAAACGCCCGCGCTGCACCGGCGCGATTGTGAGGCACCAGGCTTCCAATGGATCGCCAATGACCCGTCCATCTCGAAACTCGCCTTCGCGCGCTACGGGCTGGAAGGCGACGCGCCGGTGATCGTGATCTGCAACTTCACGCCCATCGAGCGCAGCGATCTGGCTGTGGGTGTGCCGGCATCAGGGCATTGGGAGGAAGTGCTCAACACCGATTCCGCGCTCTATGGCGGGGGCAATCGCGGCAATCTGGGCGGTTGCGACAGTATCGCGGGGGATTGGGACGGCATGGCGCAACATATCCGCATCACGCTGCCGCCGCTGGCCACAGTGATATTCCGCCTTCGGGCATAGACCAACAGACCACAAGGTTCAGGGAGGACTGGGATGGCAGAAACTTCAAGACTGGCGCAGCGCTCGATGGCATTCGTGCTTGCAGGCGGGCGGGGATCGCGGCTGAAGGAATTGACCGACAACCGGGTGAAACCGGCGGTCTATTTCGGCGGCAAGACCCGGATCATCGACTTCGCGCTCTCGAATGCGCTCAATTCCGGGGTCCGCCGCATGGCGCTGGCCACGCAATACAAGGCGCATTCCCTGATCCGCCATTGCCAGCGCGGCTGGAATTTCTTTCGCGCCGAGCGCAATGAATATCTCGATATCCTGCCCGCCTCGCAGCGGATGGGGGACGAGATGTGGTATCGCGGCACCGCCGATGCCGTGACCCAGAATATCGACATCATCGACAGCTACGGCATTGATTACATTGTCATTCTGGCAGGCGATCACATCTACAAGATGGATTACGAGCTGATGCTGCGCCAGCATGTCACGCAAAAGGCCGATGTGACCGTGGGCTGTCTGACCGTCCCGCGCGAGGAAGCGACCGCTTTCGGCGTCATGGCCGTTGATGAGGACAGCCAGATCACGTCCTTCCTTGAAAAACCCGCCGATCCGCCCGCCATGCCCGGTCACCCGGACAAGGCGCTGGCCTCAATGGGGATCTATGTCTTTACCTGGTCCTTCCTGCGCGAACTGCTGCTGAAAGACGCCGAAGATCCGAATTCCAGCCATGATTTCGGCAATGATCTGATCCCTGAAATCGTGAAACACGGCAAGGCGGTCGCGCATAAATTCGACGATTCCTGCGTGCGCGATCCCGGCGCCGAAGCTTATTGGCGCGATGTCGGCACGATTGATGCCTTCTGGCAGGCCAATATCGACCTGACCGATTTCACGCCCACGCTCGACCTGTGGGACAAGAACTGGCCGATCTGGACCTATTCGGAATCCGTCCCGCCCGCGAAATTCATCCATGACGAGAAAGACCGTCGCGGCATGGCGATTTCCTCGATGGTCTCGGGCGGCTGCATCATTTCGGGGACCGAAGTGCGCAATTCGCTGCTGTTCACGCAGGTCCACACCAATTCTTATGCGGTGCTCGATCATGCTGTGGTCTTGCCGCATGTAGTTGTCAACCGCTCGGCGCGGCTCAGGAAATGCGTGATCGACCGGGGCGTGATCATTCCGGCAGGGCTTGTGGTCGGCGAAGACCCGGTGGAAGATGCAAAGCATTTCCGTGTCACCGAGAAGGGCATAACCTTGATCACCAAGCCGATGATCGAAAACTGGAAAGCCGCGCAGTGACACGGGTGCTGTCGGTCACATCGGAATGCGCGCCGCTGGTAAAGACCGGCGGTCTGGCGGATGTGGCCGGCGCACTCCCCGGCGCGTTGTCCAGCGCGGGCGTCGAGATGCGCACGCTTCTGCCGGGCTACCCGGCAGTCATGGCCGCGCTGGACGGGGCGCAGGTCTGCGCGCGCATATCCGACTGTTTCGGCGGCGCTGCCCGCGTGATTGCCGCGACCGCAGCCGGTCTGGACCTGCTCGTGCTGGACGCGCCGCATCTCTACGACCGGGGCGCGGGGATCTATCTCAGCGACACTGGTCGCGACTGGCCCGACAATCCCGAACGCTTCGCCGCGCTTTCCTGGGTGGCTGCCGAAATCGCCGCTGGCCTGTTGCCCGACTGGCACCCCGAGATCGTCCATGCCCATGACTGGCAGGGCGGGCTTGCCCCTTATTACATCGCGCGCGGTCCTGCGGCGGGGCGGGTGCGCTGCGTGCTCACCATCCACAATATCGCCTTTCAGGGTCTGGCCCCGGCCAGCCGCCTCTCTGCGCTCAAACTCGATTCCGCCGATTTCACCCCCGAAGGCTTCGAATACTGGGGGCAGGTCTCCGCGCTCAAGGCCGGTCTGATCTTTGCCGACCGGATCACCACAGTCTCGCCCACCTATGCCGAGGAACTTCTGACGCCTGAATTCGGCATGGGGCTGCAAGGCGTGCTGATGGTCCGGCAGGACGTGCTCTCGGGTATCCTGAACGGCATTGATACCAGCGTCTGGTCGCCCGAGGCCGATCCCCTGATCACCCCCTATACCAGGCCCGAAGGCAAGGCCGCGAACAAGGCCGCACTGCGTGCCGAATTCGGCCTGCCCGAAGCGGATGGGCCGCTTTGCATCGTCATCTCGCGCATGACCGAACAGAAGGGGCTCGATCTGCTTTTGCAGGCGCTGCCCGCGCTGCTGGAACGCGGCGGGCAGCTTGCGGTTCTCGGCAGCGGCGATCCGGCCATGCAGGCCGCTTTCGAGCGTGCCGCGCGCCATCCGGATGTGGCCGTGCGTATCGGCTATGATGAAGCGCTCTCGCACCGGATGATGGCCGGGGGGGATGCGATCCTCGTGCCCTCGCGGTTTGAACCCTGCGGCCTGACCCAGCTTTACGGGCTGCGCTACGGCACCTTGCCGCTCGTGGCGCTCACGGGCGGGCTGGCCGATACGGTCATTCCTGCCACGCCCGCCACGCTGACGGCAAAACCTGTTGCAACGGGCATCCAGTTCTCGCCCGTCACAGCGCAGTCGCTGGCCAGCGCGCTGAGCCGGCTATGCGGGCTTTACGCCCAGCCAAAACTCTGGCGGCAGATGCAACGCAATGCTATGGCCCAGCCTGTCGGATGGGATCATTCGGCCGCCGCTTATGCGGCGCTTTACAAGGGCTTGCTTGGCATCACGACATGATCAGTTCGTTTCAGCTAACCGCTGGCCGTCCCTATCCGCTGGGGGCCACATTCGACGGCGAGGGCGTGAATTTCGCGGTCTTCTCGCAGAACGCAACCCGCGTGACGCTCTGCCTGTTCGATGAACAAGGCAACGAGTCGCTGCTGATCGACCTGGCCGAACGCGATGGCCATGTCTGGCATGGCTATATTTCGGGCATGCGTCCGGGCCAGCAATATGGCTACCGCGTCCACGGCCCCTACCTGCCCGAAGAAGGCCACCGCTTCAATCCGCACAAGCTGCTGATCGACCCCTATGCGAAGAAGCTGACGGGCCATCCGGTCTGGAATGATGCGCTTTACGGCTACCGTATCGGCGACCCGCTGGCCGATCTGAGCTATGACACGCGCGATTCTGCGCCTTTCATGCCGCGCTCGGTCGTGGTGGACCCGGCCTTCAGTTGGGACGCGAACAAGGGGCGGCCCAGCCATAGCTGGTCGGAAACCGTGATCTATGAAGCCCATGTCAAGGGCCTGACCGCGATGCGCGCAGATGTGCCCCATGCAGGCCGCTTCCTCGGTCTCGCCTCGGACCCGATGCTGGAGCATCTGACGAAACTCGGGATCACCGCGATCGAGCTTCTGCCCGTGCAGGGCTTCGTCGATGACCGCTTTCTGGTCGAGAAGGGCTTGCGCAATTACTGGGGCTATATGACCTATGCCTTCTTCGCCCCCGAGCCGCGTTACATGTCGGCAGGCGAGATTGCCGAGTTTCAGCAGATGGTCGCGCGCTTCCATTCGGCGGGCATTGAGGTGATCCTTGATGTGGTCTATAACCACACCGCCGAGGGCGACCAGCGCGGCCCGACGCTCTGTTTCCGGGGCTTTGACAATGCCGCCTATTACCGGCTGGCCGATGACCGGCGCTATTTCATCGACGACACCGGCTGCGGCAACACGATCAACATGGACCACCCGTTTGCGCTGCGTCTGGTGATGGACAGCTTGCGCTACTGGGTCGAGGTGATGCATGTCGATGGCTTCCGCTTCGACCTTGCCTCGACCCTTGCGCGCACCGGCGGCATCTTTGACCGCGATGGACCCTTCTGCCGCGCGATCCGGCAAGACCCGGTGCTGAACCGCGTGAAACTGATCGCCGAGCCCTGGGATATCGGCCATGAGGGCTACCAGTTGGGTGCCTATCCTGCGCCTTTCCGCGAATGGAATGACAAATACCGCGACACGGTGCGGTCCTTCTGGCGCGGCGATGACGGGCAGGCGCGCAAACTCTCGCGCCGCATTTCCGGATCAGCGCTGCACTTCGACCATGACGGGCGGCCCGCCACATCTGCGGTCAATTTCCTGACCGCGCATGACGGATTCACTCTGATGGATACGGTCAGCTATGCGAAGAAGCACAACCTCGCCAATGGTGAGGAAAACCGCGACGGGCATGACCATAATTTCTCGGAAAATTGCGGCCATGAAGGGCCGAGCGACGACCCCGAGATCCTTGCCCGCCGGGCGCAACGTCGCCGCAACATGTTCGCCACGCTGATGTTCAGTCAGGGCACGCCGATGATTCTTGCAGGCGACGAGATCGGCAATTCCCAGAACGGGAATAACAACGCTTATGCGCAGGACAATCCCATCGGCTGGGTCGACTGGGACAAGGCAGATAACGACTTTCTGGAGTTCTGCCGCGCGGCCATCGCGTTCCGCAAGGATAATCCGATCCTGCGCCAGAAGCGGTTTCTGCACGCCAAGCCCCGGCCTGAGGACGGCAAGCCCGATGTCTTCTGGCGCAAGCCCAACGGCGCGGTGATGCGCGACGAGGACTGGAACCGTCCCGATCTGCGCTTTCTGGGCGTGGAAATCCGTATGGCCCATTCGACCCCGGCCTATGAGCGCCGGTTTGACGCGATCTTCGTGGTGTTCAACAATGGGGGTGATGTGAAAGTCACCATGCCCGAAGCGCAGGACGGTCAGTTCTGGCGCCGCGTGTTCGATACGACCGATCTGAACATGGAACACCCGCCGCTTGTGGCCTCGCTGGTCAAGGGCAATTCGGTCGCGGTGTTCAAGATGACCAAGGACGCGCCCACCCGCGCGCGCCCGCATCGCAGGGGGAAAGAGCAATGATCCAGACCATTCCGACCAGCCCGATTGCGGGCCAGAAACCCGGCACCTCTGGCTTGCGCAAGAAAACGCCCGTGTTCATGGCCTCGCCCTATCTGGAGAATTATGTGCAGGCGATCTTTGACGGGATCGGCGGGGTCGAAGGCCGCACGCTGGTCGTGGGCGGTGACGGACGCTATTTCAACGACACTGCCATCGGGGTGATCCTGCGCATGGCCGCAGCCAACGGGGCCGCGCGCTGCATTGTGGGGCAGGGGGGCTTGCTGTCCACGCCTGCCGCGTCGCATCTGATCCGCAAGCGCGGCGCGGATGGCGGGCTGATCCTGTCCGCGAGCCACAATCCCGGCGGGCCGGATGCGGATTTCGGGCTGAAATACAACGGTCCGAATGGTGGCCCTGCCACGGAATCCGTGACCGACCAGATCTTTGCCCGCACGCTGGATATTGCGGAATACCGAATCTGGCAGGGTGACGCGCCCGATATCGGCCTGTTGGGCGAGGCGCAACTGGGCGCGATGGTGGTCGAGGTGATTGACCCGATCACCGATTACGCCGATCTGATGGAAAGCCTGTTCGATTTCGCCGCGATCCGCGCGCTCTTCGCATCTGGCTTCCGCATCCGTTTTGACGCGATGCACGCGATCACTGGCCCCTATGCCCATGAAATCGTGGAAAACCGCCTTGGCGCGGCCCCCGGCTCGGTCGTCAATGGCACGCCCTCGCCCGATTTCGGCGGCGGCCATCCCGACCCCAACCCGATCTGGGCGCATGAGTTGATGAGCGCCATGTATGCGGATGACGCCCCCGATTTCGGCGCGGCCTCTGATGGCGATGGCGACCGCAACATGATCGTCGGGCGCGGCTGCTATGTCAGCCCTTCGGACAGTCTGGCCGTGCTCGCGGACCTCGCGCATCTGGCACCGGGCTATGCCGGGGGGCTGGCAGGGGTGGCGCGTTCCATGCCCACATCTGCGGCCGTGGACCGCGTGGCGGCGGCCAAGGGGATCGCCTGTTTCGAGACCCCCACCGGCTGGAAATTCTTCGGCAACCTCCTTGATGCTGGCCGCGCCACGCTTTGCGGCGAGGAATCCGCCGGCACCGGCTCGAACCATGTGCGCGAGAAGGACGGGCTTTGGGCTGTTCTGCTATGGCTGAACATTCTGGCCAGCACAGGCAAGGGCGTGTCCGACCTGATGGCCGACCATTGGGCACGCTACGGGCGCAACTACTATTCCCGCCATGACTATGAAGAAGTGAGCACCGACGCCGCGAACGCCCTGATCACCGATCTGCGCGCCGAACTGCCCGCGCTTCCCGGCAAGACATTCGGCGCGCTGACGGTCGAGAGCGCAGATGAGTTTTCCTATGACGACCCGGTGGATGGCTCGCATTCCGCAGGGCAGGGGATCCGCGTCTATTTCACGAATGGCGCGCGCGCCGTGCTGCGCCTGTCGGGCACTGGCACGGCAGGGGCCACGCTGCGCGTCTATCTCGAAGCGCTGCAAACCGACCCCGCCGCGCTGCACCACGACCCGCAAACAGCGCTTGCCGATGTGATCACCGCGATTGATGCCATCGCAGGCATTGCCGCGCGCACCGGCCGTACTGGCCCCGATGTCATTACCTGAAACATGACCCGCACTGCCCCTGCCACCGAACTCTTCGAGTTGCGCCAAGCCCGCAGCGCCCCTGATCTCTGGCCGATGCTGGAACGTCTCTATGGCGGCCATCCCGACCATGCCGCGATGGCAGGTGCCTTGCGCGATGAAATGGCCCGCGCCTTCAAATCCCGCCCCGCCGATCTGAAACGGCTGGACCTGCAACGCGATCTCGAACCCGACTGGTTCCTGCGCCCTGATATGGTGGGCTATGCCGCCTATGCGGATCGTTTCGCAGGCTCCATCAGCGCGATCGAGGGGAAACTCGACTATCTCGACGGGCTTGGCGTGCGCTATCTGCATGTCATGCCCTGCCTGAAACCGCGCAACGGCCCGAATGATGGCGGCTATTCGGTGCAGGATTACCGCCGCGTCAACCCCGATCTGGGCAGCATGGCCGATCTGGAACGGCTGGCGCGGAAAATGCGCGGGCGGGGCATGTCGCTTTGCGTCGATCTGGTTCTGAACCACACGGCCCGCGAACACGACTGGGCGCAAAAGGCGATTGCGGGCGAGAAAGCCTTTCAGGATTTCTACTATATCTTCGACGACGACACCCTCCCGCGCCAGTATGAACAGACGCTGGTCGAGATCTTCCCCAATGACGCACCGGGCAGTTTTACCTTTGTGCCGGAACTGGGGAAATGGGTCTGGACCACCTTCCACGACCACCAATGGGATCTGAACTGGTCGAACCCCTGGGTGTTTCTGGAAATCTCGAAAATCATGCTCTATCTCGCCAACAAAGGCGTTGATGTGCTGCGCCTCGATGCTGTGGCCTTCATGTGGAAACGCATGGGCACCCGCTGCCAGTCCGAACCCGAAGTGCATATGATCCTGCGCGCGCTCCGCGCGGTCTGCCGGATCGTGGCGCCCGCCGTGATCCATCTGGAAGAGGCGATCACCGCCCCCGCCGAAATGCTGACCTATCTGGGCACGGGCGAACATGACGGGCGCGTGGGCAATCTCGCCTATCACAACTCGCTGATGGTGCAATACTGGTCGGCGCTTGCATCCCGCGACACGAAGCTGATGCGGCATGTTCTGGCCACCCATTTCCCCGAACGCCTGACCAATGCGACCTATGTGACCTATCTGCGCTGCCATGACGACATTGGCTGGGCGGTCACGGATGAGGATGCAGGCGATCTGGGCTTCTCGGGCGCGGCCCATCGCGCTTTCCTGTCGGATTTCTACGAGGGCAGCTTTCCCGGCAGCTTCGCCAAGGGTGCGCTTTTTCAGGAAAACCCCACCACCGGCGACAAGCGCATCTCGGGGACGCTGGCTTCGCTGACGGGGCTTGAGTCCGGGCCGGAACAGGCCGAACTTTCCGTGCAGCGCATGCTGATGGGGGTCGCGCTGATCGCCAGTTTCGGCGGCGTGGCGATGATCTGGATGGGCGATGAAATCGCGCTCTTGAACGACTGGTCCTATCTCGACACCCCGCTGCACGCCCCCGACAGCCGCTGGCTGCACCGCCCGGCGATGGATTGGGACCGCGCCGAACAGGCCGAGAGTGACCCGAATACCCTCGCAGGGCAGGTGCTGCACGGCACGCGCGCGATCCTGCACCGCCGCGCCAGCCTGCCGCAGCTTCATGCCAGCGTGGCCACACGCATCCTGCACCCGGAGAACG
>JAFIEM010000224.1 GCA_020832555.1 Natronohydrobacter sp.
ACCTGACCGTGCCGAACGGATCGCGCAGCGCCACGCCGCGCAGATCCGCGATGCGCGGGACAACACCCTGCTGATCGAGGCGATCGAGCAGGAAAAGATGGTCAACCTCGCGCTGCGCCGCCGCGACTGGCCGCAGCTTGAGGCGCTTGGCACCTTGCCGCTGCCCGATTGCCCTGATGCCGCTTCTGCCAGAAGCCTGTGGAATGTCGCGCGCCACAGGATCGATATCGAGCTTGCGCGCGCCGATCTTGCCGCTGCAGAGGTCACGGCCTGTGCCCTGCTTGACCAACTGGCGGCGCAGGGCCATGACAGCCATGCCATCTCGTTTGCGCAAGGGCTTATCTTTCGGCTGCCGCTGTCAGGGCCAATGCTGGACAGGCTTGCGGCCTGTGCGCGGCGGCTGGATTTCGCGCAGATGGGTCAGCGGCTGGAACGCTGGCAGGCGCGATATGCCGGGCTTGACCCGGTTGCCGCAACGGGTCGGGCCGGGCGCAACCGGTGTTTCATTCTCGGCAATGCACCGTCGCTTGCGGATATGCCGCTTCAGGCCCTGGCGGGAGAGGATGTCTTTTGCGTCAATCGCGGGATGCGGGCGATGGAGCACGGATTGCCGCAGCCGAGATTTCTTGTCGTGGCCGATCCGCATGTCTATCGCAGCCATGCGCGCGAAATCGATGCGGACGGGGCTTCGGTCGAACAGTGCTTCATCGGGGCGAATTGCCTCTGGCGACAGCAGCCTGACATGGCGGCGATCCCTTTCGGCTCTTCGGGGCTGAAACTGTCGCTGCGCCCGTTGCAGCCCGCGCCCTTGCACCTGCATCGCGGCGAAACTGTCGTCGTGCTGGCGGCGCAGATCGCCGCGCAGATGGGGTATCGCGAAATTCACATTCTCGGGGTGGATCTGGACTATTCCGGACCGGCCACGCATTTCTATGGCGGTGGCCGCAAGGAGACTGATCGCCTGAGCAATTTCCGACCCGGCGGTTCTGCGACCGCGCTGGTAAATCTGGCCTTTGCCAATCTGCAGAAGGTCGTGGCGTCTCAAGGCTGCCGGATCTCCAACGCCGCGCCGGGGGGAAGGCTGACGTCATTGGAGCGCGTGTATTTCGACAGCCTGTTTGACCAGTCCGAACCGCGGTTCAGAGCAAACTGAGACCGCGGCTCTGCCGTGCCAGCGCGATATCCTCGAGCAGGTGGAACTGTTCTTCCCAGTCGATGTCCATGACCAATCTTTCTGGCATGTCGTGCAGATAGGGATTGGTGCCGATACGGTCGCCGACTGCGCGCATCCGTACAAAAGGCATCAGATAGGCCGCGTGGTTGATTTCAAACAGCGGCTTGATATCCTGACTGCGCGGCCATTTCTCGATCGTGTTGTCGTAATTGTAAGGGCCGTGTTCATCCCAGATGAACTTGTGCAGCCTTGTGACCGTCACGAGGCTGTCATGCCCGTCCGCCTCTGCCTTGCGCCATGCGGCGATCAGATCCGAAAAGACGGAGGCGGTGATGAAAGGGTGGGTCACATGGGTCATCATCATGACCCCGGTTTCGCGCAGGGTTGCAGCGTAGCGGATGAAGTCGCTCATCGGCGTGTCCGAACGACCCAGCGCGTCGGGCCGCTCGAGCGCGGTGATCCGGCTGTCATGCTGCGCCCCGAAGCGCGTGGTGAATTCCAGCACCACCGGATCATTCGTCGAGATGATGATCTCGGCAATTTCCGGCACACGCACAAGCTGACTTAGCTTGAGTTCGAGCAGACCGCCTTTGAAACCGGCAAAAGGGCGGGTGTTCTTGTGCCTGACCCGCTCGCTGCCAGCGCGGGCGGGGATCAGGGCGATGAAATCTTGGGTTTTCGAACACGTTGGTTCACTCATCGCTGTATTCCTTGTGACGTTGAATTTTCGCTGGCTCGCTCTCGATCTTGAAGTAGGTCTGGCCCAGATAATATACTTGTTCTGGCGTTAGATCCGGTATGGGTGTAGCGCTCACGATGTCCTCGTGTTGTTTTGCATAACTCAGCCACAACCAGTTTACATAGGGAAGATCAGGAGAGTTATTTCGAAGACTTTCGGACCTGCGCAGGTAGCTAGCAAAGTCCATCTCCCAGGGCTTTACTCCGCCGATATAATGGATGATCGCGGGATCTTTTTTTGCAAGTTTCGAAGAAATATATTCATGTCTCCCATAAAGATTGTATTCTTTATCCAATAGATAGAACCCATCGTGAAGATTCTGGAAAATCAGCGCGGCAGCAGCTTGTTCATAAAACTGTATTGGATCCTTATTTTTTATCAACTCCTGATATATGTTAATAAAGCAAGAAAAGAAACTCACTTCGTGCGACCACTCACAGTCAAAGATAACAACGCCTGCATTGATAGAAAATGGGATTTTACTTACACAACACTCTTTCTTAAGAATTCTTGAAATAATGTGAGAAACTTTCGTTCTTGTAGCAGATGTCAGAACACAACTCGCTGGATCTTTCCTTGCAGAAACTAGAAACAAATCCAGTTCT
>JAFIEM010000225.1 GCA_020832555.1 Natronohydrobacter sp.
CTTGCGGCTATGCCGCAATTCACCCCCCTGAGGATATTTTTACAAGAATGAATGGGCAGATGGGTCTGCTCTCAGTAGGCTGGCCTGATTAAGAATTTGATAGGCATATTTGCCTTTCGCAGTCAGAATGGCGGTATGCGTCACCCCGATATCGACTTGCGCGTATTGCAATTTCTTCTGGTTCTGGCTTTGGCTGGGCTGGCCCTGTTTGGTGTCGCGATGGCCCGGACCGAAGCCAAGCCGCGTGCCCTGCGCATTCCGCCGCCCCCCGATTTCGAGTTGCGGCTGGATTCGGAGAGTGACGCCTTCCGCTTTGAAGGGCTGGTGGATTTCGGGCTGACCGAGGCTCTGCGCAAACTGGTGGCGGCGCATCCCGAGATCCGGCAAATCCGGCTGGAAAGCCATGGCGGCTATATCGCCGAGGCGCGCGGCGCGGTGACGGTCCTGCGCGCGCATGGGATCTCTACGCATGTGGAGGGGCATTGCGCCTCGGCCTGTGCGCTGATCTTTGCAGGCGGGGTGGCGCGCAGTCTGGGGCCTGAGGCGCGGTTGGGTCTGCATGGATATGCGCTGCAGCGCGATGGGCAGTTTGGGATGATCGACCCGGTGATCGAGATGCAGCGCGATCTGGCGATCTACCGCGCGCAGGGGCTGGAAGAGAGTTTCGTGGCGCGTCTGGCAGAATTGCCGCAAGTGCCGATGTGGTATCCAAGTCGTGAGGAGTTGCGTGCTGCCGGAATGGTGACAGCGCCTTGACCTGTCCCGCGCGACCCGGCAGAACACAGGCATGATCCTTGTTCTTGGCCTTCTGATCGTTGTTGCGGTTATCCTGATCCTGCGCCCCTGGCGGCAGCGCGGGTGTCGCTGGCGGCAGGACAGTCGCAAGCTGGCGGATGGGCGGGTGCTGTTCACCTGCGCGGCCTGCGGGGCAGAAATCGCCCTGCCGAAAGGACGCGCGCCGCGCGACTGTCTTGCGGGGGAGATGGAATGAGCGTCCCGGCAGATGCGGACCAGCGCCGCGCGATTGCGCCTGTGATCTGCTACCCGACCGAGAGCTTGAGGCCTGCGCCGCTTGATCTTTATCATGCGGCGCGCGCAGTGGCGATTGAGGTGACGAGCCTGCGGATCGCGCCGCGAGAGGCCGGTGCCTTCACTGTGCCAGCTGGCAGTTTCTTCCGGATTTCCTGCCCGGACGGGTCGCAGGTGGGGGACCTGAACCTGTTTGCAGCCGATAATCTGCGTGAACGGTTCTTTTCCGGCAAGACCCGCGCCCTGCATGGCACGCATGTCAGCACCGGCGACCGGCTGTGGTCCTGCCTGCCCTGGTTGCGCCCCATGGCGACGATCACTGCCGATACGCTGGACTGGTACGACACCGACCCGCATGGCGGCCGGGTGCATGATGTGATCGGCACGCGCTGCGACCCTTATACACATCACCTGCTGCAGGGGCAGGACTATCACAACTGCTGCCATTCCAACCTGACACGGGCGCTCGCGGCGCATACGGGCCGATCCCTGGCAGAGGTCGAGCCGCATGTGCATGATGTGCTCAATGTCTTCATGTGCACCGGATTCACCCGCGATACAGGCCAGTATTTCATGAAAGCCAGCCCCGCACGTCAGGGCGATTACATCGAATTCTTCGCCGAGATCGACCTTCTGGGCGTGCTTTCAGCCTGTCCGGGCGGGGATTGCGGGGCGGAGCATTCTTCGGACGCCGCAATTTGTCACGCGCTGGCGGTCACGGTCTACACGCCCCCGAAGGGCGCGCTGGACGGCTGGCAGCCCCCTGCCCGCTCGGGCTATTCCGGAACGCATGGGCTGGGGTGACACAGGCCCGTCAATCCCCATTGACCACCCGCAGATTCCGCTACATAGACAGGCCATGACAGAGCTTTCGCATATCCGCAATTTCTCGATCGTGGCCCATATCGACCACGGCAAATCCACCCTCGCGGACCGGTTGATCCAGTCAACCGGCACCGTGTCCGACCGCGACATGAAGGACCAGCTTCTGGACGCGATGGATATCGAGCGCGAGCGCGGGATCACCATCAAGGCCAACACCGTGCGCATCGACTACACCGCGCAGGATGGCGAGCATTATGTGCTGAACCTGATCGACACGCCGGGGCATGTGGACTTCGCCTATGAGGTCTCGCGCTCCATGCGGGCGGTCGAAGGCTCGCTGCTGGTGGTGGATGCGTCGCAAGGTGTGGAAGCGCAGACGCTGGCCAATGTCTATACGGCGATCGAGGCCAATCACGAGATCGTCCCGGTCCTGAACAAGATCGACCTGCCCGCCGCTGAACCCGAGCGCGTGAAGGAACAGATCGAGGATGTGATCGGGCTGGATGCCTCTGACGCGGTGCTGATCAGCGCGAAATCCGGGCTTGGTATCCCGGATGTGCTGGAAGCCATCGTCAAGCGCCTGCCTGCGCCCAAGGGGGACCGCAACGCGCCCTTGAAGGCGATGCTGGTTGATAGCTGGTATGATGCTTACCTGGGCGTTG
>JAFIEM010000005.1 GCA_020832555.1 Natronohydrobacter sp.
TACCGGGCAGGATGATCGGCACCGTGACCCGCCAGAACACCCACCAGCCGTTTTCTCCCAGATCGGCGGCAGCCTCTTCCATCGCGGCGTCATAACCCTCGAAGCGGGGCAGCAGCGTGGCAATGGCGAAGGGCAGGCAGATGATGATATGTCCCGCCGCGATGGTATAGAGCGACAGCGGAATGCTCAACCAGCTGACCATCAGCAGCAGCGCCACCCCGAAGATGATCGGTGGCACCACCAGCGGCAGCAGGATGAACCCAAGGATCGGGCCGCGTCCGGGGATGCGATAGCGCGCCAGTGCCTTGGCGGCGAAGATCCCCAGCACGGTCGAGATGATGGCCACGGACACGGCCACCCGAACGCTGTTTTCCAGTGCCCTCAGCACGGCGGTGCGCTGGAACAACTCGCCATACCAACGCAGGGTGAATTCCTCGATCGGAAAGCGGATATACAGCCCGCCACTGAACGAGAACAGCGGGATGAACAGGATCGGCACATAGAGCATGGCCATGAACAGACCCGCATAGACCTGCAAGGCGCGGTTGGGTTTGTGGAATTCGAACCGCTTGCTCATCGCGCCCACCTCCGCAGTCCATACATCAGGGCAAGGAACATCAGCCCGACCAGCGTGATGGCGACAATCATGGTGATGGCCAGTGCAGCCCCCATCGGCCAGTTGTTCACGGTCCCGAACTGAAGCTGGATCAGGTTCCCGATCATCGCCGCATCCGGCCCGCCGACCAGCGCGGGCGTCACATAATCGCCCACGGTCGGAATGAACATCAGGAAGGTGCCAGCGATCACGCCGGGCATGGACAGCGGCAGCACCACGCGGAAAAACCGCATCAGCGGGGGTTCCCCCAGATCGGCCGAGGCTTCGAGCACGGATTTGTCGATCTTTTCCAGCGACACATAGATCGGCAGAAAGGCGAAGGCTGCCCAGGCATGGGCCAGCGTGATGATGACGGCTGTCCTGCTGTAGAGCAGGAATTGCAGCGGCTCTCCGATCAGTCCCAGTTCCATCAGACCCGAATTGATCACCCCTTCATAGCCAAGGATCACCCGCCACGCGAACACCCGCAACAGATAGCTGGTCCAGAACGGCAGGGTTATGATGATCAGCCAGATCAGCTTGTTGCTACGGACATGGAAGGCCAGAAAATAGGCCATTGGATAGGCAAGAACCACAGTGACAAAGGTTGCCGCTACCGCCATTCCGAGCGAACGCAACAGCAGCGTCGTATAGAGTGGCTCTGTCAGGATGGCGGTGAAATTGCGCAGCGACCAGTCATCCGCATAGTCAAAGCCGATCTGCGTCCACAGACTCATCGCGCCCATGAACAGGAAGGGCACGGCAACCGTGACCCCGAGGATCACCAGTGCAGGCGTCAGCAGCAGAAGTCCGCGCAGGCTTTCATGCCGCATCAGCACTCCACGCAGCCCCCGCCGGAGGGGCATCCGGGCAGCGCTTGCACTGTCTTGCAACGTCGCGACCACGCTCTCAACCTTTCGTCCGTGCCTGTGCGGACAGTCCGTCAGTCAAAGGACTCATATCAGAACCCGGCCTTGATCTGCTCGTAAAGCGTGTTCATGCGCGCATTCCATTCCGCGGACTGGGGAATGCTGCGATGGCCCGCATCCAGAATATCCGCCGGGTCACGCGAAAGGGTCAGTGCCGCCAGATCCTCATCATCGAACAGGTCCAGCACGCGGGCATTGCTATGACCATAGCCATAATCCCCGGTCAGGAATTCCCCGGCAGAGACACTCAGCAATGCATCAAGCACATCATAGGCACTGTCGGGGTTTGGAGCGTCGCGTGTCATCATGAAGCCGCAAACCCATGTCAGCGCACCTTCCCTGGGCTGGGCAAACCGCACTGGCACCTCTTCGAAGGTCAGCTCCACCGCCGAGCTGTTCCAGGTCATCGCCGCAACCATTTCGCCCGAAGCCAGCGCCTGATTGAGCGAGGTGGTGTCATCGGTATAGGTGCGCACCAGCGGGCGCTGTGCGCGCAGGACTGCCGCAATGGCCTCGAAAGCTTCGTCGGTGTCGATCTGATCGAAAGGCACACCCGCCTTGATTGCAGCACACCACCACGCGTCATCGCCCGTGGCCAGCATGCCGATCCGCCCGGCATAGCGTTCGTCCCACAGGATATCCCAGCTTTCCTCACCCTCCAGATCATAGAGATCGGTGCGATAGGTGATCGAGGTCTGCCCCCAGTCAAACGGCACCTGCCACACCCCGCCATCCGCGTCCTCAAGGTTATGCGGCTCCTGATACAGGTCTGGGATCACATCCGCCCAGTTCGACAGCCGCGAGGTGTCGATCGGCTGAAACAGACCCGTCGAGCGCCAGCGCGGAATATCGCCCATGCAGGGATGGATCAGATCCGCGGCAAAGCCCGACCGCAACCGGGTCAGCCCGTCTTCAGGCGCACCAAAGATCGCAAAATCCGGCAACTCACCATGCTTTTCAACATAGTCCTGATAAAGTTCCGGCACATCGAAACCACCCCATGTAAAGACCGTGGCATGACCCGTGCCCGATGCGCGCGCGCGCTGTGGCGCGACCTGACTGATCACCGGAACAATCCCAACCGCCAGAAGTGATTGCGTAAACGCCCTGCGGCTGAGAGTGCCCCGCTTCGCAGCCGAGATCATGGAGGGAATTTTCATGGCAAGTGCTCCTCTGTCAGGATGATGGGATTCCCGGCGCGCGCCTCTTGCGGGCGGCTTCTGCCGGTCGGATCGGTCAGATTTTCCTCTCGATCGGATCTTGAGCGATGACGGGCCGGGACAGCGCAGCGGCACGGCGCTTCGCATGCTGTCGTCGGAGTTTCACGATGTCCTTTGCCGCCGATTGCCCGGACAGGATCGCGCCATGCGCGGTGCCGAAATACCTTGGCGATGCAGCTTCGCCCGCAAAAACCAGCGCACCGTCCCAATCGGTTCCGGCCAGTTTTTCGCGAGTGCGCCCGCGGGTTCCCACGCCATTGTAGGAATAGCTTCCAAAGGCAAGCCTGTCCTGCCCCCAGCGCGTGATCTGCGCGCCAACCGGCGCCGGAAAATCCGACCCGAACATCCCGCGCAAGGCCGCCGTGGCCGCCGCAACGGTCTCGCGGTCGTCGAGCTTTTCGATCTCCCGCGCCTCGGGTCCGGCATTGAACCCGATCAACACTGGCAACCCGGCACATTGCGCCAGACTGGTCCATTCTGCCCAGACACCTTCCTGCGGGCTGAACCATTGCAGCCAGTCCACATCATCCGGCCAGGCGATCCGGTCGAAACGCAGCACGCATTTGTTCAACAACCCCATCTGCAGCGTCTTGATCGCCTTCTGGCGCTTCTTGTTCAACGGCGCGCCGAAA
Source organism: Natronohydrobacter sp. (assembly GCA_020832555.1). Lineage (GTDB taxonomy): Bacteria > Pseudomonadota > Alphaproteobacteria > Rhodobacterales > Rhodobacteraceae > Roseinatronobacter. The sequence goes on from JAFIEM010000005.1 coordinate 3,377, forward strand.
CGGATCACGCCTTGCTGCAACACCCCCAGCGGCACGGTCACAACGACATGATCGGCCTGTATCGCGGTCCCGTCCGTCAGATGCACCAGCGCCCCGGCCCCAGCGGGTGAAATCGCCTGCACCTCGGCCCCCAGCGTGATGTCCAGCCCCTGCGCCATTGTCGGTATGATCTGGTCAAATCCACCCGGAAACAGCACATCTTCGCCGGGATAATCCTTGTCATCGTCAAAATACCAGGTCGAGACTTTGGACCAGTCCGCACCATATTCATGCTCGACCGAAGTATTGATCCATTTCCTGAGCAACCGCCGCTGATCCACATCCCCTTGCGCCCAATATGAGGATGCACGCACCGCCTGCGCCAGCGACATGTCGCGATCCGCATCATCCACCTGGTCACGGATCTGCTCAAGTGCCGCATCCACCTCGTCCAGCGCCGACATCAGATGCAGCTTGCGGCCATCCTCGGACAACCAGATTGCACTGTCATAGCGTGTGGCCACGCGCGCGGCACCGACCTTGTTGGCGAGAACCGTGACGGGATTGTTTTTCGCCCCATGCACCCAGGTCGCGCCCAGATCCATCGGCAAATCGGGCCATTGTCGCGATGTCCAGACACGCCCTCCGACGCGTTGACTTGCCTCCAGCACGCGGACACGCAGCCCTGCCGACATCAACGCTCCGGCCGCAGCAAGGCCCGCAAGCCCCGCACCGACGACAAGCACTTCTACCCTATCTGATCGCTCACGCATTTAACTGGTTCTCTACCCTATTCATACGGATGGCGGATGCCATGCCCTGCACTCCGCCCGATTTCGGGCAATGTCAGAAAGAATAGGACAGACCCAGAACGACATTGCTGCTTTTCACCGGAGAGTTGGAATTATGGAAATCCAGACTCGCCGTCACGGAGTCGGTGAAATAGTAGTCTATCCCGACATTTGCATAAGTGACCCGCGTATCGAACAAGCCGGACTTGTTGCGCCCCACCAGGGCGCGCAACCCGATCTGCTCCGTCGGATAGACCGCCATTGTGGCACGGAAATTGGTATTGCCGGACTGCGGATCCCATGTCGCGCGACCGCCGATTTCAAACTGGTCGGTGAGATAGGAACTCACACCAAGATAGAAATTGCCGCAGCATTCGCCGGTGTCATACCAGTAGCGCTCATATCCGACATCCAGCGCGATCCCGTTCTCGAACTCGTACTCCCAACCCAGAAACAGACCCAACTCGACCCGTTCCGCGTCAGGATACGGTCCGAATGGCCCCCTGAAATCGACATTCGACAGGAAAATACCCACATAAAAGCCGTCCGGCACATAGGCAAACCCCGTGAATTGCAACGCCGGACGACCGCTTGATTGCGTCTCACCCGATGCGATGTAGTCGGAAACGATTTCGAGACTGCCCCCGAAGCCAATCTCCTGCGCTTGCGCAACGCCCCCTGCAAGGCCAAGCGACATCACCCCTGCGCGTATCATTCCCTTTGCCATTTCCCTGTCCCTCACGCTCGCTTCATTTACTGAATGTTCATTCATTCAGAATGAAGAACTGCCCTGAGTCAATGATAATCTGAAAATTCGCAGGAAAACTTGCCGATTGCGCATCATTTGCGCAATCCGCCAGTGTCTGCTGTGCTCATGTCCCGGCACTCTGCCCGACACCATCTGTGCAATTCGCCGCCAGACGACTGCAGGTCATGCGGCGTCTTTCCGGACACCCCGCGCGATCACCAGCAAGACCCCGATCACATTCATGGGGCAGTTTCGCCCCGCGTTCTTGCGCGTAAGGGCTCTCAGAATTCTTCCGCAACCATCAGCGCGGAAGCGGTCAAAGCAGAAATCCGCCACCTATCTGATTTATATTGAATTAGTGACAAAAATTGAGGGGGCAGAGACAGTGAAACGCGAAGCAACGCTTCGATAGGTTTCCCTGCCGCCCATAGACTTGCAGCATCGCAGAAACCACCGTGGACGCTCCGCGCGGCAAAGCTCCGGGCGTCGATCATTCGCGCGGTCGTTGGCTTGTCCCGCATACCATAGGTGAGGGGCAACAAAGCTCATCCGATCGGAATGTTCAGGAATGATGCAGGCAACTGCCTCACGCTTGCATCGAAATCGCCCGGCGTGATCATCCTCTGTCACGTTGCGACCAAGGTGATTTCGCGATTTTCGTCCTTTCAACGCCTGGCGGAAACTCTGCGCACATACGCGTGCCTGTCACATTATCGGACCCGTTAACTTCAACGGGGCCTTCCATGTCGCTGAATATTGAACCAGAGACTCTCAGGTAAATCCGGGACGGTTCACTGTCATCCCTGCTGCCGACATGGTCGGCGGCATGCCCTGAGCAGAGTCCGCCCACTCGATATCGCCTTACATCCGGAAAGAATATCCGACCCCGTAAACGGTTCCGATCGGCGACACGCCATTCAGGGCGTCTGACAGCTTCTTTCTGAGCTTGCAGACGAAAACATCAATGATCTTTGAATTTGGTTCATCAATGCCCCCATAGAGCAAACTCAGAATCATGTCCTTGCTGAGCGTACGGCCAGAGCGCAGGATCAACGCTTCGAGCAACTCGTATTCCTTGCGTGTCAGGTTGAGCGGAATTCCGTTGGCATAGGCGAGCTTCTGTTCGAGGTTCAGCGCCAACGGGCCATGTTCAATACAGGTTGAAACATATCCATTTGTCCGCCGGACCACGACCAGAATTCTGGCAGCCAGTTCTTCCACCTTGAAGGGCTTGGTCACATAGTCATCAGCACCCGCACGCAGTGCGGCAACTTTGCTCTCGGTATCCAGATCGCCCGACAGAACGACGAATGGCGTCCTGATCTCCTTTGCGCGCGCAGCAGACAGCACATCGAGCCCGGACTCACCCCGCAAGCGCAAATCAAGGACAACAGCATCATATGCGAAAACTTCCAGATTCTCGAGTGCTTCCGCCTTTGTGTGGACGGTCGTAACCTGAAAGTCCTTTTTCACGAGCAGCGCCGAAATCATTTGCGCCATCAATTTGTCATCTTCCACAAGAAGCAGTCTCATCATATCCATCCACACTGAAGTTCATCTTGGATTAAGTATGTATTCTCGCTGATCCTTGTTCAAACCGGCAATAGCATACAGAAACACGCCATAGTGCTATCATACATACTTTCGGATGCGTTCTGCGCGATACCGCCACGCTGTGCAGGTTTTCCCTGACGGCCTGTATACTTTTCTTGCTGCCGTCCGTTCTGGCTATTCAGAAGTGACAAAACCACAAGGACGCGTCATGAATCTCAATGTCGCAAGACAGCACTACCGTCGCATTGGCCAGTCGGAGCCAAACATTCCGGACGATGCACATGCATTGATCGTTATGGTGATGTCAGAGTTGCACGGCGCACTCGAACGGCTGCAGATCGCAGGCAAGAAGGGCACGCCGCTTCCGCCGGATGCGATGGTCAAGGCCATGTCGGCGCTCTATGTCTTGCAAAGCAGCCTCGACATGGACAGCAAACAAGATATCGCGGTTCCGCTGTTTCAGGTTTATGAATATTGCCGCCAACAGGTCATGGCTGGATTCCGCAAGGAACCCGGACATGCCGAAGGACTTGAGAAAGCGCGCGGCTTCATCGCCAGCCTGAAAGATGCCTGGATCGGGATGGAACGACAGGCGAGACCTAGCCCAGATAGTCAAACAGTGACCGTCCGGTGATCTTGATGAAACTCTGCTGCCCTGCCTGCTGGTTCAGCAGCAGGGTCTGCAGCCGAGTGATGGTTTCCGCCACATTCACGTCCTGCAATCGCGAAACAGCCTGATCGAGAGCCAGGCGCGTTTCGGCCAGACGTTCGAGCCGGTTTTCCACCGCGCGCGCCAATGCTCCGGTTGCTGCGCGCATCTCCGCCAGATGCTCGACCTTTCCGGAACTGCGCGCGATCAGCGTCTGGCTGGACATATGGGCTGGCCGCAACGCTTGCGCAGTGCCTGCCGGATGCTCCGTGGTCTGGAGTTGCGAAAGCCGCAACAAGGGCTGAGGGACAGGTCCATCTGCGGGGCTATCCGCGGGGCCTTGCTGGTCGGACAGCGCTATCGGACCGCTCGCGCGCAGATGGATGCCGCTCCCATCGGACGGCAAGAACGCCTCAATGCCGGTCTGGGCGCTCGCCGCATTGATTGCCGCGACCTGATCGGCTTGCATGTCGCTTCCCAGCATCAACGACACCTGCGCCGAGCCGAGCGGTCCCTTCAGCGTCAAGGTAATCTTGCCTTCCGGTTTCTCGGCAAGATCAAGCTGTGCGCGCCCAACGGCTTGCACAGTGTCTCTTGCGGAAATCATAGGCTCGGAGAGGCTGGACACAATATCATCCAGCAGCGCAAAGACGCTCTCGCGGTCCTCGCCAAAAACCTGCGCACCGGTCAGACCGGTTTCCAGCCGAGTGCTGCGCCCCATCTGCACTGCGGGGGCAGTCGCGTCGCCCTGATAGGCAACGCCCTGCGCAGCTGCAACGAAGGCTGGACCCGGTGATGTACCCGAGAACAACGGACGACCCTGTTGATCTGAACTGTTGGCTGCCGCGAGCAACGTGTTGCGCAAGGTCTCTGCCTTGACGCGCAGCGCCATATGCGCTTCGCTGGTCAGAGTGTCGTTTCCCGCCTGCAACGTGATCAGATATAGTTCTCGCACTCCCTCGGACACTTCGGCCAGCGCGGCATCCGAGAACGCCAATCGATCCGCCACAATGCGCCCGATCTGCGTCTGCGTTGCAAGATCAGACGACACGTCGCGCAGGGCGGACAATTCCATTGCGCGGGCCGGGTCGGATGACACGCGCGGGTCATTTACGCCGCTCGAAAGCTGCTGCTGAAGCTGCGCGATGTCTTGGTCCTGACGGGTGAAACCGCGAATGGCCTGTTGGACGAATAGAGCGTCGGAAATCATCTGTGTCTCCGTCAGATCATGCGCAAAAGCGTTTCAAAAAGACTTCGGGCAACTGACATCGCCTGAGCCGAGGCCTGATAGGCTTGCTGCAGTTCCACCATCCGGGCGGCCTCGACATCCAGATTCACGCCTCCCAGCGCGGATTCTTCGCGTTGCGCGCTCTCTAGACGCGCCTGTGCTGTGTCACTGTTTCGCTGAGCGGCGGCAGTACGGATGCCAAGATCGCCCTGAAATCTGGATACCTGCTCCAGCAATCCCGTGCCGGATTCGGAGCGGCGCAAGGCGGCCATTGCCTGCGCAACATCGCCATTTCCCGAAAATGCACTGGTCGCGCGCAGCGTGTAACTGTCACCTGTCTGAGGGCTCCCGGCGAGGTGGAACGTAAAACCCCCAAGCAAAACCTGTCCATCTGCTCCAACTTGGCCTTCATCCAGCGTTGCGCCGGTCTGCACGTCGCGCAAAACCAGAACGCCTGCCGCCGCATCCGTCACGATCAGATCGACCGCGCCGGGAAATGCCACCTCGCTGGGCAAAGAGGCCTGCAGTCGGGCCGCACCGGAATTGGACGCGGCCGGTGCCACATTGAATTGTGATGCAGCAGCAAGCGTGCGTGGGTCACTCAGCGCCAGGCGCAGATCCACCGCGCGACCAGAGACAGGGTGCAGGCTCAGTCTGTCACCATCACGCGCCGCGCCCGCAAGCGCGATGGTGACTCCCGGCAAGATGACCTGATCACGCCCGGAAGCAAGGACTGCACTGTTCTGGTCTCGCGCCTGCCATTCCTGCGTCAGCCCGTCAAAGACCAGTTCCAGAGGTTGGTTGAGCGTTTGGGGCGGGCTGAGCGTGACCTGAACATGCACACGATCTGCCGTTGCGTCAGGAAAAGTGGTTAGCCAGCCGTCAATGTGGAACAGGTCTTGTCCCGCCTGCCCCGTCAGATCGATGCCACTGCGATGCAGCTGGTTCAGGGAATCAACAGCATTGCGAGTCAGTTGATCGAATTCCGCGCGCGCCATGTCGATCGCGCCCAAACCCAGCGACAGGCCGCCCAACTGGCCCCCCCCAAGCATCCGGGTCTCACGCTCTTCGCCGGTGGGTGTCGCGATATGCAGGGTCAACCGGTCCGCAGCATTCACTGAAAGCCGCGCGGGTCCCTGACGGTCCAACAGCGCAGGACCCGCTTCAGACCCCAGTCGGATGAATGCGCGACCATCGGCCTGCAGCGCGACAGAGATCGGCAATTTCCCGGCAAGCTCGGACAAAAGCGCATCACGTCTGTCGGCAAGCGGGTGCTGGCCTGCAGTCTGGATTTCCCCGATTTGTGCCATCTGGTTGTTTAACTGTTCCAGGCTTTCAAGAAGACCCTGTGCCTGCCCGGCAACCAATCCGGCCTGCGCGAAGGTATCGCGGCGCAATTGCACCAGATCACCGGCAATATCGGTGATATCCTGCGCCAGAGACGCCGCACTGGACAGCGCAAGGCTGCGCGTGGTCATGTCGGCGGGACTTGCGGCCAGTCGCGACAGGCTGTCCAGGAAATCGCGCATCCGCCCGTCAAGACCAGTCTCACCCGGGATCAATCGTGTCTCCAGGGCGGCGGCGACGCCCAGATGTGCAGCACTCGACGCCTGCGCCGTGACGGCCGCCCTGCTCCGCTCTGCAATCAGATGATCAAAGGCACGACGCACTTCGGTCACGCTGACGCCCTGCCCCCCCGTCGGACGTGTCTGAGGCGTCGTCTGCCCCCCGGACGCGGCGACGCTCGTGACCTGCCGCCGCCGGTAGCCCTCGGTGCCGACATTGGCGACATTTTCGGCCGTGACAGCAAGCGCCGTCCGGCTGGCCAGGATGCCACCGCGCGCGATATGAAGCATATCGCTCATGGGTTGTCGCCTTTCGGAGCAAACTGACGCACGATGGCATCCGCGACACCAAGTCGTGCCTGACCTGCAGAATGCTGCGCAAGATGCAGGTCCAGCATGTCCTGCGCCATGCGCACGCCGTGAGAACTCGTGAGATCGTCGCCCGGTAGACTGGCGCGACCGCGCTTGAGCAATTCCGTCAGAAAAAGCGATTCAAACCCTTCCGCAGCAGCACGCAAATCTGACGGGTTCGGGCGATGCATGTCTTGCGCGACGCGCAATCCCGAGAGCGGAGGCAGTTCCATGACGATCTTCCCTGTCAGATGACCATTAATTCGGCCCGCAAGGCCCCGGCCTGCCGCAAGGCTTCCAGGATTGCGACAAGGTCAGAGGGGCTGGCACCAACTGCATTGATGGCATCCACAAGCGAGGCAAGCGATACGCCGGGATCAAAGACAAAGGCGCGGGCGGGTTCCTGCGTGACATCAATCTGCGTGTCAGGGGTCACGACCGCTTCGCCCGGCACGACAACCTGACCGTTGCCGCCTGCAACGACAGTGGCGGCCTGATCGACGTTGAAACTCTCGGAGACCCGTACAGTTAGTGACCCGTGCGTGACCGCCGCAGGCGTCACACGCACATTGCCACCGATCACGACTGTACCCGTGCGCGAATTGACGACAACACGGGCCGGAGGTGCATCCGGCGTGACCTCGATATTCTCCAGCAACCCCAGAAAACCGACTCTCGCACCCGCATCGGAAGGCGCGCGCACTCTGAGGGATGACCCGTCAATGGCCATGGCCGTCCCGGCACCAAACGTGGCATTGATCGCCTGTTCGGCAGCCGCCGCAGTCGAGAAATCCGCCCGATGCAAATTGAGCAGCACATACTCGCTGTCCATGAGCGGCGTATCGACGACCCTTTCGACTGTCGCACCGCCCGGAATACGCCCGACAGTCGGGATGTTCACAGTCAGCGAGGAACCATCATTTCCTGACACACCCAGACCACCAACGATCAGATTGCCTTGTGCAATCGCATAGATTTCGCCATCGGCACCGAGCAGCGGCGCCATCAGCAGGGTTCCGCCCTGCAGCGATTTTGCGCTGCCGACAGTCGAAACCGTCACGTCCAATGTCTGGCCCTCTTTCATGAACGGACCCAGTTCGGCAGTGATCATCACAGCAGCCGCATTGCGCGCGTTCAGATCGCGCGCGCTGACCTGCAGACCAAGCCGCGAGATCAGGGACTCGAGCGATTGCAAGGTCAGTCCGCTGTTGCCATCACCACTGCCCGACAGACCGACAACAACGCCATATCCCACAAGCTGATTGATCCGCACACCATAGACCGAAGTCAGGTCCTTCAGCCGGTCCGCAAAAACCAATCCGGGTAAAAGGGAGAAACAGAACACAAGAAGCAGACGCACGATCATAGCGGGTTCGCCATGGAGATAATGCGGGTCAGCCAACCCTTGCGGGCTGTATCAGCGACATCACCCGCTCCGATATAACGGATATCGGCATGCGCCAGACGGTCAGATGTCACCACATTGTCAGAGCTGATATCTTCAGGCCTCACAACCCCGGTCAGACGAACATACTCTGCACCATTGTTGAGCATGAGCCGCTTCTGGCCGACCACTTCCAGATGGCCGTTGGGCAATACGCGGCTGACCGATACACTCAAGCGCCCGGTCAATGTATTTGATTGCGAGGCGGCACCGCGCCCCGAAAAATCCTGGCGTGTCGAATGGGTCAGTCCTGCCGAGTCAAACCCTCCGATGATCGCAGCCGGCAGATCCATCCGGAAGCTCGAACTGCGCCCGGAACTTACAGATTGTGATTTGTTGGCCTGAAAGCGCTCGACGAACTGCACCGTCAGTACATCGCCCACCGCATTCGCGCGGCGGTCGCTCACGAACAATCCGCGCGCGTCCTGATGGAAGATGCTGCCGGTCGCGCGCATCGCGGATGGCACTGTTTCGTGATAGATCGGCGCATAATCAAGGCTGGCCTTGTCTTCCAGATATGTGGAACAGGCCGCAAGAGGGAGTGCAAGTAGCAAAGGGCGAAGCATGGCACCTCACAAACGGTTGGAGAGGAAACGCAGCATCTCATCTGATGCAGAGATGGAGCGCGAATTGATTTCGTAGGCGCGCTGGGTTTCGATCATGTCGACAAGTTCCTGCACGACATTCACGTTCGACGCTTCAAGTGCACCCTGAACGAGCTTGCCCATGCCATCGGCCATGGGCGCACCGATGATGGCTTCGCCCGACGCTGCTGTTTCGGTCAGAAGGTTCTCGCCAATCGGCGCAAGGCCGCGCGGATTGGTGAAACTCGCCAGTTCCAGCTGCCCGACTTCCTGGCTTTCCACCTCGCCGGGAAGCTGAACGGTTACGATCCCGTCATTGGAAATGCTGATGGACAGGGCATCAGGGGGAATATTGATTTCCGGCTGTATGGGATAGCCGCTCGTTGTGGTCAGCAATCCCTCCGGATTGCGTGAAAAGCCACCGTCGCGGCTATATCCCATGCGGCCATCGGGCATCAGCACCTGAAAAAAACCCTGCCCGTCGATTGCCAGATCAAGCGCGTTTCCGGTCGTCGTCAGCGCACCTTGCGTGTGGATCTTTTCGGTGGCGACAACACGCACGCCTGTTCCAACGGCCAGCGGCCCGGTAAGTGCCGTCTGATCCGAGGTCGGTGCACCGGCCGCACGTTGGGTCTGGTACAGAAGCGTCTCGAAATTTGCACGATCACGCTTGAACCCGGTCGTATTCACATTGGCCAGATTGTTCGAGATCACCTGCATCCGGGTCTGTTGCGCATCAAGCCCGGTGCGGGCAACATGCATCGCATTGGTCGACATGGGCGTGTCCTTTCAGGCTGCGTTTCCCATGTCATGCAAGACCCGTGCCGGATCACCCGCTCGGCGGGCGTAAAAGTGAAGCCCCTGCTTCATCCACCTCGCGCGCAGTCTGGATCATGCGCAGGTTGATTTCGAAGCGGCGCTGCAGCTCGATCGAAGCAATCAGCTCTGCTGTCGCATTGACATTGCTGCCTTCGCGCATGCCCTGAACAATCCGCGCCTGTTGGTCTGGCGGGGGAAGCGCTTCGCCATCCATCCGCCGGATATGCCCGTCCAGCGATTTGCGCAATTGAAGATCGGCGGACGGGTTGACCGTTCCGAGCATGGCAATCAGATCACGTTGCCCCGGCTCACCCTCGACCGGGGTGATGAAAACCTGCCCCAGATCGTCGATCACCAACTCGCGAAACGGAGGCAGCACAACAGGCTCCAGCGCATTGTTCAGGAACTGATCACCCGCACCATTGCGCAAGCTGCCATCGGGATCGATCCGAAGGTCGCCGCGTCGTGACAGGGTCGGTTCGCCGCCGGTGGCCGGTGCGATCAGGAAGAACCCCTCATCCGAAATCGCAATGTCCATCGGATCGCCCGTCTGTTCCAGCGGTCCGGGCGCACGAGAAAACCCGTGAACCCCGTTTTCCAGTTGGAAGGCGCGCGAGGTTTGCTTGCCCAGAGCTTCGAGAAACCGCGCGGCACCATCATTGGGCAAGTCGCGCCGAAAACCCGGCACAGACATATTTGCAAGGTTCTGCGCCGAAACCACCCTGTCGTCGCGCAAATTGGCCAGCGAGTTCAGCGCTGTATAGATCATCCGATCCATTTCAGAACCCGTCAGCTACGCAGGTTCATGATGGTTTGCATCATCTGCGAGCTGGTTTCCATGGCCTTGGCATTGGCCTGGTAGTTTCGTTGAGCGGTGATCAAACCGACCAATTGCTCGGTCAGATCGACATTGGCCATCTCCAGTGCCCCCGAGCGCAACCGCCCGAAGCCCGTGCCGCCAGGTGACCCGGCCAGCGGCTCGCCTGCGTCGGTGGTGGCTCCGAAAGCAGCGGCCCCCATTGGCCGCAAAGCACCGGGATTGGGGAAATTGACCAGCAGAAGCTTGCCGTGCGCCACTCGTGCATCTGCGCCATATGTTGCCCAGACTGTACCCTCGGCGTCGATATCAAGACTGGTCAACTGGCTCATGGTTTTGCCATCCTGAGCGACCGAGGATACCGCAAATGGTGTGTCACCAAGCCGAGACCCTGCCAGATCTACCCTCAGCGGCCCGTCTGCATTGCCAAATGCAAAGGAAGAGAGGCCAGTCAGCTGCCCATCGACATCAAATCTGACAATGTTTGTCCCATCCGCAGCCAGAGGCACACCGTCGCGCAGGATATGCACGGCATATTCTGTTTCCGGGTTGTCCGTGGTCGGATCGTTCAGGCGCACGAGATAGACCTCGCCTTCGATGGCGCGACCTGCGGCATCAAAAACAGGCGCCTGTGTCCGGTGCGCCCAGGTCGATGGGTCTGAAGGATCAAATGCAGTTGTCGGCGGAAAAGACGCCTGGGCACCGGCCATCGCCTGGTCCCTGGGCAGGTTCAGCGCCATCGTGATCGCCGATGTTGCCATCGGTTCGCCCATGGCAAGCGGTATCCTCATGTCAACGGCCGAGGGAAGCGCTTCAGACAGAACCTGACCATTCTGAGCCACTGGCCAGCCCAGCAATCGCTGGCCCGCCGCGTTGGTGATATATCCATCCGCAGACATGCCAAACGCACCGGCGCGCGAATAGACAGTTTCATTTGGCGCACCGGGCGTTTCGTTCGCCGCGCGCAGCGCGAAGAAGCCGGGCCCCTCAATGGCGAGATCCAGCCGGTTGCCTGTTCCCATCACGCTGCCTTGCTGGAAATTCTGGGCAATCCGCGAGATCTGCGTGCCCGAACCCGCTGTCGTGCGCGCTACCGACAATGGGGATTGCGTGAAGATATCGGCGAATTCTGCACGTGCACCCCTGAATCCGACGGTATTGACATTCGCGATGTTATGCGACGTGACCGAGATATCCTTCTGGGCAGCAGACAGACCAGAGAGTGCTGTATTCATGGACATGTGAAGCTCCGTTTATTCCTGAGTTAGCGAATGGTTTCGATTTCAAGGCCAAGCATCTGGCCGTAACCTTCAACGTCGAAGATCAAGTCCTGGGAGCGATTGCCGACCGTGACGGATTGCACCTGGGCATAGACACTTATCGGCGACATCGTGATCTCTTCATCGCCTGCAAAAGCTGTTACCGTCACACGCAGCGCCTGCCTGTCTGCCAACAGCTCGGTCGGAGCAGAATCCCATTTGAAATCCATCTGCCCCGAGGACTGCGCACCATAGATCTGGCGATGCACAAATGCCCCCGTTTGCGCATTGGTGAAGGTGATCTCCACCTCAGAGACCGGGCGATCCAGACTGACGACCCCGCGATACACTCCGTCGCGATCCGGCATTGCAACAGCCCCCGGAACCAACGCGGATTGACCGACCATTTGTGACGCCATGCCAAGTCGCAAGTCACGAAACCCGTCCCCAAGCGCCTGGACACTCGCATCTAGACGCTCAATTCCGGATACGGTCGAGAATTGTGCCATCTGCCCCAGAAACTCGGTATTCTGCATGGGATTGAGAGGATCCTGATTGCGCAACTGCGTGGTCAGCAGAGTCAGAAAATCCTGTTGACCCAAGGCATTCGGCGCCCGCGACTGCTGTGCCGGACTGAGGGGGGGGAGTGCGGATTCGGTCACAGAGCGGATCATCGTCATTCTCCCATCGACAAGGTGCGGGTCATAAGCAACCGCAGAGTGGACATCGCTTCCAGGGTGTTCTGATAGTTGCGGCTGGCTTCGAGCATCTCGACCATTTCTTCCTCAACGTGGACGGGCGCCTCGAAAACAAAACCCTCGGGATCGGCAAGCGGGTGTTCGGGCCGGAACATGCGCACAGGCTCTCGATCAAGGGCCACAACGCGATCAGCCCGCGGGGCTGCCAAACCGGAGCCGGGCTGCGCTTCGTCAACGACAAATACCGCGCGCATCGGGCGGAACGCGCTTTCCGAACTGCCTGACACCGTACCGGCATTCGCAAGGTTGGAGACCGTCGCGTTCAGCCGTTGCATTTGTGCAGACATGGCGCGTGTGCCCAGATCAAAGATGTTGCGTATTTCGGTCATGTCACTCTCCCCTGATGGCGGACATCAGCCCGCTGATACGCCGGTTCAGAAAGGTCAGGCTGGCCTGCTGGCGCAAAGCGTTCTCCGCAAATTGCACCTGTTCGACCGCGCTTTCGACAGTGTTGCCATCAAGACTTGCCGTGGTTGGCACACGGTAGCCCGGATTGCCCAGATGCGCGGTCGGTTGGGCGATATGGCGTGTGTTCGTGGCCAACAGAGTACCCTGCCCGTGAATACGCTGCGCCAACTCGGCTCGAAAATCCATATCACGCGCCTTGTAACCCGGTGTTGCGGCATTCGCGATGTTGGATGCCAGGATCGCGCCGCGCCTCTCGGCAATCCTCAGCGCATCGGTGTGGACTGAAAGATGATCGCGCAAAACGCTCATTCTGCGGTTCCTCGGACAAGTGACAAACACTGGCCCGGTATTTGCAAGAAGAGTGCCAACACCCCCAGAGAAGAGTCGTCACATGCCAAACAACATCAGAAACTGGATTTCGCGACTGTCTGAAACTTGCGGAGCGTTCTCGGAAGCCGAGCGTGCAGCACTCGTCAGCCTTGCAGTGCCGACAGAGAGTTCGGAACGGGTCCGACTGGCGCTGAGGATTGTTGCACTGAGATCCCGATTGGACGACCTAGCGAAGCGATCTGAATGCACCTCAGACACGACGATGACCGAGATCGCGATGACTGCTGTACAAGACATTGCCGCGCCTGAACCTGAACCCGAGCCAAAAACCCTGCCCATCCGTCAGATCAAGACCAGGAAAGCAAGCTTTTCAGCTGTTTCTCTGGATGATGCAGCGGGTTTGCTGAGCGCTTTCGGAAGCCTTGCAGGCCCACCGTCTCAGGAACCGGCCACCGACGAGAGCCCACGGAAAGAAGCCACCTGAAAGATTGCCAAAAATTCGCCGCAAATGTAATTTAAGCGGAGCTTCATCATGTTGTGAAAGATGTCCCTTGATGACTTCTCGAGATTTTGAAAGACCTGACCGGATCCGGGTCCTGCTGGCAGATGATCATCGTATGGTGGTCGACATGTTCCAGCTTTTCCTGACAGACTCTGCGCATATGGACGTAGAGGTTGCCGAAAGCCTGGATGAAGCGGCGCAGATGCTGCAATCCGGTGGCAGTTTCGATGTCGTGCTGCTTGATCTGAACATGCCGGGGATGAATGGTGTCGCTGGGTTGAAACGGGCGATGCGCCTTAATGAAGGCAAACCAGTTGCCATACTTACAGGAAATGCCTCTCCGCGCATGTTGCAAGAGATCATGGCCACAGGCGCTGCCGGCATAATCCTGAAAACAACGCCACTGCGCTCGCTGGCGAACGCAATCCGTTTCATGCAGGCAGGTGAGCGCTACCTTCCGCTGGAGCTGATCCAGATGAGTCAGGCCAATTCTGGCAGCAACGGTCGGGGTGACCTGAGCGGCAAGGAAATGGACGTTCTGTCGCATCTTGCAGAGGGCTTGTCGAACAAGGAAATCGCCAACGAGCTTCAGATTGCTGAAGCGACAGTCAAAATGCATGTGACAAGCATTTGTCGCAAGATCAGCGCAAACAATCGCACGCGCGCGGTCATCGTGGCAAAGGAAATGGGCCTCGTCTGATCGGCTCATGCGCTGCTGCAGCAAAGTCATGTCAGTGTCTCATCAGGTTTGCGCCTGTGTTTGATACGCAGAAACTGTCTGGCGAGAGCACCATCGCAACATCTCCACGCGACAAGAGAGCGACACCGGACACACGCCGCAAACCTGTCATCACGCCACGCAGCGGCCGCGAAAGCACGAGTTGTTGGCCCAGCAATTCATCGACTGGCAATGCGACACAATTCTCTTCCAGAGAAAGGATGACATATATCTGCTTGAGGTCCGGATTGCATTGGCAGGCAGGTGACGGCGCCCGGCCTGCGGAAATCTCCTGAACAGGGATCAGTTCTTCCTTGTTCAGACGCAACCACCAGCCTGTTCCGTCAGGACCGGAAACAGAGACCAAGGCCGCCGGGTCTGGCTGAAGGATGCTTCTGATGGCGCTGACCGGCACCACATATTTTGTCTGCCGCGCTTCGACGACCATGCCCTCAAGCACCACAAGATTGATGGGAACGAACAAATGAAGCCGGAACCCTCCTTCAGGCCTGCGGATCATGCGCACACTTCCACCCTGTTGCAGGATTTCGGCCTCCATGCGAGCGACCATCTCGGGCGCAGGCGGTATGGCACCATCATCGTCAAGGATGATCGAAACCTGATCATCCTGTTTCCGAATGGCCATATGCAGGCGCCGGGGCGCCTGTACCGGCTGCGCAAGGCGTTGTTGAAGGAACGGCTGCAGGGTGTTTCGCAAACAGTGCAGCATCGTGACATCAAGGGCTTCCTCTGAACCCGTCGTCGTTAATACGGCCTCGAAGCCATTGTTTCGCGCCTGTGTCGACACCATGGCCGCCAATGGGCGCAGTATGGTTGCTGCAGCGCGTGTCCGCAGGTTTGCGGTCAGTTGCTGCAATTCCGACAGATGCCCGAGAATCTGGGTTCCGAGCTGCGTGATTTCGCGAAGCTGTTCGGTCAGTTGATCCCCGACAGCGCGAAGGGCTTGTCGGGCAGCGCGCATGTCATCAGGGTTCTGACGTAGAATGGTATCCAGTGTTTCCGACAGGTCTGAGTTGCTGAGATCTCCGAGCATGTTCTGAAGCATCGCCTGCCCGGCAGCAACTTCGCCAAGCTGTTCGAGAATGTCCTTTGAAACCTCCATGCTCGACTGGGGATCAGGCGCAGGGCCGCCTTCGGGCGCGTCGCGTGAACCCTCTGACTGTATCTGCGAAACTGGGGCCAGTCGTTTCAACAAAACGAGATGTCTGCCTTCAGGATCGAGAACCGCGATCGTTTCGGTCAACTCAACCTCATCGAGCGCAGAGGCGAGAAGGAAGTCAAAAATCGTTTTGTCACCCTCGAAGACCGTGACATTGGTCAAGGCCTGCACTTTTCCGGACCCGATGAGATCGAAGAGTCTTCCGGCAAGGACATCGTCCGAATTGATATCGGCGCGAAGAATATAGAAGTTCATCCCCTGATCGAGCGCAATGCTAGCTGCGCGCGTGCTTTCGGGTGACAGAACCTTGTGAAACTCCGCCGGCAGACCTAGGCGGCGTTCAATCGCTGATGCCGAGACGGTCCCTGCACCGATGAAGCCCGCATCGGCAGCTTCGCGAAACAGCTCTTCGAGGCGCTCGGTATTTGGTTCTTCGCCCTCGCGCACCGCGTCGAAGACCAAAACCAGAGTATCGGTGAACCCGCGCGCGATCTGTAGCAAGATCGCATCCGGGCGTTCCCCGCGCATATGGGTCCGGCTGAACAGATCCAGAATGGACATCGCCAGATCGGATGCGATTTCCAGTCTGAAATGACCGCAGGCATAGTGTACCAGGCGGATCAGCTGTTCCAGCTTTCGATGATCGGCTTTTTCGGTCTTTCCAGCACGGAGTTTTTCCAGCGTCTGATCAAGATCATCGAGCGTGTCCAGAACGTGATCCGCGCTCCATTTCTGCAGCAGCTTTCTGGGACTGATAGAATCCGAGAGTGACTCGTCGGAAACCGTCGCTTCGACGCTCGCGAGTTCTTCATAAAGGCGCAGTTCGGTGTGGCGAAAGGCCACCGCATCTTCTGCCGCCGTAAGGCTGCGCACAGCCGATGCAACCCTGACATATCCTTGTTGTCCCGAGACCTTGTGCAGCGTGGAAGCTGCCTCTTCCAGGGTCGCGCGGTCTGGGGTTGTGCCCAGAGTGTATTCCAGCCCAAGGCGCGACACCGTGGCAAGGGCTTCCGAGATCTGCTGAAAGAAGTCAGGTGCCATTTCAGGACCGACCGCGGCGATGTCAGAGCAGGAGGATGCGAGCCCCGCAATCGCCTCGATGATTTCGTCCAGATCACCGATTTGCGGTTCGGCAGGCAAGGCCGAAAGGACATCGCGCCAGAGTTCCAGTCCAAGCTGCCGTGCAGCATGGTCAAGGCGCGCGAGCGCTTTGCCGACTCCATCGATCGAGCGCGCCTGTTCTGCCGTCCGCAGCTTGGCCAAGGCTTCCTGAACCATGTCGTTGAAGATGGCCAGATAGGCCGCATCTTCCGAGAGCTTCGGACCCGAGACTTGTGGCTCACGGTTATCTGCTGACGATGGATTCTCCGCTACCGAAAGCTTCGGCTCGCTCGACGGTGTTTCCGAGATTTCGGCTGTGGCCGGATGTGTCTCGACCGCATCGGAAGGGTCTGGGACGGGTGATGAAACCTGCAGTTCATCCTCCTCGTCAAGCGTGACAGCCTGCTCGTCAGCGTCGGTTTCTGACGCTGACGCCTCGGCGTTGTCCTTTTCTCCCAATGCTTGCGAGCAACGCGCGATCTTGTCTTTCAGGCGCTCCAGCAGTCCCTCGGTGCTTGCAGGATCAACATCAGCCCGGTTTCTGGCCGTTTCATCAAGCATCTCGCGAAACCGATCGCTGGTTTCCAGCAGCAGAGCGAGGATCTCGTCATCAAGGGTCACACCCTGATCCCGGACCAAGCCTATCAGATCTTCCGCCAGATGCGCCCGGCTCTCGACGGTTTCGAGGCCAAGGACACGCGAGTTGCCCTTGAAGGTGTGCACAGCACGGAACAAAGCCGCCACCAGCGCAGGCGCATCTTCTGGCGGGCAGTCCTGCAAAGACAACAGGGCTGTTTCCATTGCATCCATAGCCTGAGCGCCATCATCAGCATATAGTACCCAGATTTCGTCCATCTCGTCCGACATTGCACGGCTCTCCGTCAAGAAGGGGGCTGCGGGGTCACGCTGCCATCAGGGCGCGCATGGTCTTGGTCAGTTCGTCGCCTGTTTTTTCCTGAAGATCGTGCGAAACAGTGCCCGAAGGTTTGGCAACGACGGCATCAGCACCCAGTTCGCGCGCTTTGGCTGCATGGGGGGAGCCGGACACCACCACCGAAGAAAGCATGCAAACCTTGGCTTGCGTCTTCAGCTTCGCATGGCGCAGAAACTCCAGCCCGTCCATGACCGGCATTTCGATATCCAACAGGATCAGGTCTACCTCGGCCCCATTGGCCAGCTTGTCCAGGGCTTCTTGTCCGTTGGCGGCCTGCGCCACGACTTTGAAATCAGGTAAGGTCTTGATAAAGCTGGCAATATAAAGCCGCATCATGGCAGCGTCATCCACAATCATCACGTTGTGAGGCATGGTCGTTCTCCGAAAGTTGGCGCGACCGGTGCCGCCGGTCGCGCATTTATGCTCAGAAGCTTGCGAAGCCCCGCTCGTCGCGGTCCAGATTTGTGCGTACCGCCGTGGCCGTGCCTGCTGTGGTCACGGCACCATTCTGCCCGTTCGCATGGGCAGGTGTCCCTGCAACCAGCATCGCGCGCAGCTGTGCCATCATTTCAGGCGTCAGGTCATTCAGATTGAAGCCGTTTTCCTTCATCGCGGTGATCTTGCGCAGATTGAAGCGTGCAAAATCGCGGCGCATGATTTCGGTCGCCGATTGCATCTGCGCCGCACCTGCCGCCAGTTCGTCGGCCTGCTGGCTTGTGGCCAGCGCGGCCTTGGCAACCTCGCCGATGGCCTCGTTGATCTGCGTCACACCCCGCGATTGTTCGGCGCTGGCCGTGGCGATCTCACGCACGAGGGTCTGCACTTCCTGAATGTCGCTGGAGATCTTGGTGAAGGACTCGCGCGCTTCGCCCGCGATGCGAACCCCCGATTGCACGCGCGTCGCAGCATCCTCGATCAGTTCCGATGTTTCGCGAGCCGCCTTGGCCGAGCGCCCGGCGAGATTTCGGACTTCCTGCGCCACGACAGCAAAGCCGCGCCCATGCTGGCCTGCGCGCGCCGCCTCGACTGCGGCATTAAGCGCCAGCAGGTTGGTCTGGAAGGCGATTTCGTCGATGACTTTGATGATCTTGGCGATATCCTGCGACGAGACGCGGATACCTTCCATCGCGGCAACCATGTCGGTGATCTTCTGATTGCCCTCTGCAGCCACTTCGGCCGTGCTGCCCACCAGCTTCGCGGCGCTGTCGGCCGATGTCGCATTGGCGCGGACCTGCGCGTTGGTTTCTTCGGTCGACGAGGATACTTCGTCCACGGAAGAGGACGCGATCTGCGAGTTTGTCGCAAGTGACTGGCTGGATTTGGTGATCTCTTCGACAGTGACCGAGACCTGCTGCACCTGCTTGCTGGCAGAAGCCACAGTCTCGTTCAGCGAGATCAGCGCGGTTTCCATTCCGTCAACGATCTGACGATAGGCACCCGTGAAACCGTCGCGATTCACGGTCATATCTAGATTTCCTTCATCGAGTGCCTGACAGAAGCGACCGATCTCTTCGGTGACTTTCTTGAACGATGCGCGGATATCCTCGATCGTGTCATTGATGAAGAAGCGCTCGCCCGAGAATCGCTCGATGGGCGCGTCGAAATTCCCTTTCGCGAATTCACCCACACAGGCAAGGATTTTCTTCTTGGTCTCGATATGCTGCTGGACCATGGAATTGGTGCCTTTGGCAACAGAGGCAAATTCGGGCGCCATGTCTGATGTTTCGATGTAATGGCTGATGATGCCATCGGCATGAGCCTCGGACATGGCACGCGTGCGGTCGGTGAGCTTGTCCACTTCGGCCTTGACCGATTTCATCGCGCTGCGGATGGCTTCAACCGTATCATTGATGAAGAAGCGTTCGCCCGAGAACTGCTCGATGGGCGCTTCAAGATTGCCTTCGGCCAGTTCGGTCATGCAGGCGAGGATTTTCTTCTTGGTTGCGATATGGCCCGCCACCATTTCATTGGCACCTTCGGCAACTGCTCGGATATCGCCGGTGATCTCATCAAGCGGAATGAAATGGCTGATGATCCCGTTCTTGTGCGCTTGTGCCATCGCGGAAATCTCGCGCAGCAGATTTGCGATCTGGTTCTGCTCTGCGAGGGCAGAGGTCCTGTCCTGCCATTCCACAAAGACACAGGTCATGTTGTTATTGTTGTCGAGCATGGGTGTGGCCCGGAACGCAAGCGATTTGCCGCCAACAGTGAACTTGCCATCGTGCGGGGCGATCATGTTATCCATGATCCGGCGCTGATAGGCCGGGTTCTTGTGAAACACGTCAATCGATTTGCCGAGGACATCGCGCGCTCTGAAATGCGGCAGGTCCGTTTGGATATCGGCCTCGATGGTCTCGAACATCTTGTAGCCGGCTTCATTGACGAATCTGATAACGCACTCCGCATCTGCGATCATGATTGGATTGGAAAGACTGTTCAAAGCGTCTGGGGTCTGGATGTCTTGCCATGTGGGTCTCGCCACAGTTTGCTGTTCTGAATTTGTCATTATTCTCTTCCTCGCTGGTTGTGCGGTGGCTTCGGGGGTGTTTTCAGGAATGATCTGTTGAGCGATCCGGTCGAGAGGATCACTTCCCAGTCTGGTCGGTGATGATTTGCGACGAGATCTGGCAGAGGGTC
This sequence comes from Natronohydrobacter sp., assembly GCA_020832555.1. Taxonomy (GTDB): domain Bacteria; phylum Pseudomonadota; class Alphaproteobacteria; order Rhodobacterales; family Rhodobacteraceae; genus Roseinatronobacter. The sequence goes on from JAFIEM010000005.1 coordinate 23,733, forward strand.
TTGCGGGCTTGTCGGTCATGCGACGCTCCTCTCCGGCTCAGGTGGGGGCGACCCTGCCAGAAGGCGGGCAAGGGCAAGAAACTCGGACGCGCAAGCGCCTTCGGGGGCATGGGCGATGATGCTGCGCCCGAAACCGGCAGATTCAGAAATACGCACCGAATTGCTGATGGTGACAGGCAAGAGCTGCGTGCTGCCGAAACGCTCCATCAGCCGCGCCTGCACATCGCGGTGCAGGTTCAGCCTTGCAGAATGACGGCACAGCAGGAAGCGCAGCTTGTCGAGTGCAAGCCCATGTTCGGCAAATCGTTCGCACAGCCGCGCGACCCCGGACAGGCCCAGAAAATCGGGTTCGAGCGGGCAAAGCACCAGATCTGCCCAGCCGCATAATGTCACTGTCAGGTCAGACCAGCCCGGTGCCGTATCAACGATCACCCAGTCTGCGCCGACCGGCATGACTGGTCCGATTGATGAAGGTGCAACCTGCGCACCGCCCCGCAGCAGACGCAGACCCGGCTCGCCCTTGACCTGCGCGGCATGCACGACCTTGCCCGACAGCCAGTCCGCGACGTCTGCGCCAGACGAAGGCTCAATCTCGGGCAGCATCTGCGTCAGATGTGCTTGCGGATCGAGATCAGCCAGCACGACCGAACGCGCGAGGGACTGATGGAGCAGCGCACTTGCGAGATTGCGCGCCGTCGTGGTCTTGCCGACGCCCCCTTTCTGGTTTTGCACGACGATCCGCATCACACTTCGCCTTTTTCCTGCATAAGGCGGATTTCATCATCAGAAAGCAGAATTGCCGGGTTCAGCAGGATGATCACGCTGTCTTCAAGACGACCAAGCCCGGCGATCACCTGGCGCTTGCCGCCTTTGCCCAGTTGGGCATGCCGGTCAATGTGTGTATCGGGGATTTCGCGCACCTCGCGCACCCCGTCCACGATCAGGCCGATCAGTGCGTCCTCGACTTCCATGACAATGATCACGGTCCGGTCATCATAGTCGCGCGCTGGCATATCGAACCGCAGGCGGATATCCATCAGCGGGATCACCTTGCCGCGCAGATTGATCACACCTTTCAGAAAGTCGGGCAGATCGGGGATCGGCATGATGCGTTGCATCCCCACGATCTCGATGACATCCGAAATGGCCACACCATATTCCTCGGACCCGATATCAAAGGTCAGAAACATATTGGCCAGACTGTCTGCCTGCGCGTCGTCCACGAGTTTGACAGCCTGCGCCTGCGCGTCGAGTGCGAGCGATGTCATAAGCGGTTTCCTTTTTCTATGTGATGGAGCGGCAAGCGCGCCGCGGGAGGGTCCAGAAGAGCAGCGGCGATATATGCCAGTGGAAGGATCTGTTCGGCTGCGTCGATCTGTACGGCATGTCCCGGCATGCCCCAGACAACTGAACTGTTTTCATCCTGTGCGATCGTGCGACCGCCCGCGCGGCGTATCTGCAACAGACCTTCTGCCCCATCCTTGCCCATTCCCGTCAGCAAGGCGGCTGCACAATTCATGCCAACTGGCCGTACTGCGCTGCGAAACAGTACATCGACTGACGGAACCGAAAAGCACACAGGCGGGCCTTCCTGTAATGCAACCCGCACACAGGGCCTTTGTCCCTGCAAGGTCAGGTGACGCTTGCCACCGGGTGCGATCAGCGCAGTCCCTGTCGTCAGCATCTCGCCATCCTGGGCTTCGCGCACGGAAATGGCGCAGTTCGCATTCAGGCGCCGTGCGAATTGTGCCGTGAATCCTTCGGGCATGTGTTGAACGATCACGATCGGCGGCGCATCGCTGGGCATGAGTGGAAGAAGCTCCGAGAGGGCCTGCACGCCACCGGTCGACGCCCCCAGAAGAATGTAGTGATCATAGGGCCTTGGCCTGAACGGCAGGTTTCGTCGCAGGTTCCGTTGCTGCCGACCGATGACCGGTTTCGAAAAAGCCGCACTGCGCACGCGACCGCAGATATCCGCCATGATCTGTGGCAGGCCCTGAGCAACTCCCAGCGACGGCTTGGCAATGACATCGACAGCGCCCGCTTCAAGCGCGCGCAAGGTGACATCTGCCCCTTCCTGGGTGACGCCGGAAATGACGACCGTAGGGATCGGGCGCAGAGGCATCAGTCTTTGAAGGAACGTCACGCCATCGATATGTGGCATTTCAATATCGAGCGTCAGCACATCGGGATTAAGTTCCTGCACCATGCTCAGGGCCATTTCGCCATCCGAGGCAGTGCCAACGACTTCGATGCCCGGATCGCTGCCAAGCCCAAGCGAAAGCACTTTTCGGATCATGGCGGAATCGTCGATGATCAGCACCCGAACGGGTTTCTTCAGGGCAGGATGCGCCATCAGTTCACGCTTTCGGATTTGCGGGAAATCCCGCTTGTCAGGGGCCGCCAGCGCGAGGACAGCTCCCTGACATTTTCGGTAACGCTGGTGAAAAGGAAGCCACCTTCCTCGGTTGCATCTGCGATGGCCTCAACCACCGCGATCTGATCTGCGGGCGTGAAGTAATAAAGCACGTTGCGACAGAAAACGGCCTGAAATGGGCGCTGGAACGGGTATGGCGCTTTCTTGAGGTTCAGGCGCCGGAATGTGCACGCAGCGCGGATTTCGTCATTCACGCGGAACTGATCGATCCCGACCGGGTGCATGTAGCGCCGCACGATCTCGGACGGTACCTGTTGAAGCTGGCGTAGTGGAAAAACCCCGCTCTCGGCGGCTTCAATGACCGGTGCGCTGATGTCCGTACCCAGGATATGCGCGCGACGCAGCGTATCGATCCCAAGCGTTTCGGCGATCATGATGGCAAGGGTGTAAACTTCATCGCCTGTCGAGCAGGCTGCGCTCCATAGCCTGATCTCGGAGCGATCTGCGAGACGCGGCAGAACCTCTGAGCGGAAATAGCCAAGGACCTCTTTCTCCCGAAAGAAGAACGTATGATTGGTCGAGGCGGCGTGCATGATCGCAAGCTGCACATCCTGCGCATCGGAACGCTGCAGAGCTTCAGCCAGTTCGGAAAGGGTGGTCATACCCAGTTTGCGTTGCGCCCGGCTCAGGCGTTGTTCCAGCAAGGCACGCTTCTGCGGCGGATAATGAATCGCGCAGGTTCGCTCCAGCCAGACGCGGATTTTCTCGAAGCCATTGGTCTCGGACAGGGCGAAATCTATCACGTTCTGCCCTCGGCCTGTGTCAGTCGCTCGCAATCAAGGACGAGCGCGACATCTCCGTTGTCCAGAAGCGCGCACCCATAGCTTGCCCGAACGCGTGTCAGTTGTCCGGAAAGGGGCTTCATGACGACCTGCTGGCGGTCCAGAATTTCATCGACCGGAACAGCCAATGGTCCCGCCGCTGTCTGAAACACAACGATGATCTGGGTCTCTGCGTGGGTCTCTGCCTGCATGCCATCAAAGAAGTCGGTCAGACGGCAGACAGGAATATTGCCGTCTCGCCAGCGATAGACTTCTGCGCCGCGCAAAGCTGAAATCGCGGCAAGATTGCTTGCATCCGGCCGCAGGATTTCCGAAACGACATCTATGGGGGCTGCAAACAGTCGCCCGGCAAGTCGCAGGATGATGCAGTCCAGAAATGCCAGCGACACCGGGATGTGCAGGCTTACGCGTGTACCCTTGCCTTCGGTGCTGTCCACGACGATCCTGCCACGCAGTTCCAACATCGTGGTATTGAGAACATCCATCCCCACACCACGGCCCGACAAATTCGAGACCGTTTCTGCGGTGGAGAAACCGTCCTTGAAGATCACCTTCCACAAGGCTGCCGGTTCGGGCTCTTCATCCGGGCCGAAGAAGCCACGCTCCCGTGCCTTGGCCAGAATCCTGGTCCGATTGAGCCCGCGTCCATCATCCTCAATGACGATACGGACCTCGGAACCGACCTGGGCTGCGCTGAGCGTGATCAACCCGCGCTCGGGCTTGCCCGCCGCCGCGCGTTCTTCGGGTGGTTCAAGCCCGTGATCGGCCGCGTTTCTCACAACATGCAAAAGCGGATCATACAGTCGGTCCGCAACCAGTTTGTCGATCTGCGTCTCGGCTCCGATCAACTGGATGTCGATCGATTTCCCGGTCTGGCGCTCCAACTCGCGCCCCATCCGCCGCAGTCGCTTGAACACTTCGTCAATCGCGACCATGCGCATATCGGTGGCCGCGTCCTGCACTTCATGCACGATCATCATCAACCTGTGCACAGCGGTTTCGAAATGTGAAAGCTCCAGCCCCCGCAAATCAGGAGAGCGAACGGTTTCTGAAACAGAGAGGGACAACTCTGCAACAAGGTCCATCAACCGGCCGATGCGCTCGGAGGGCACACGCATCAGGCCGGTGTCTGTCGCTGCTTCAGAGCGGGATTGGGTCATTGGTCATCTCTGCGAAGTGAGGGAACGGGGCAGGCAAGTCAAAATGCAGGCGCTGGTCAGCGCACTGTGATAGCTGCTGCAAGAACTGCGCCAAAGTCGATCAGGCCGCGTCCTCGTCAGCGTCATAATTGAAGATGCAGACCCCTTCGAAGCCGTTGGACTTGAACAGGAATGTTCTCTTCATCGTGTCCAGAAATCCGCCGTGTTTCTTTTCGAACGACTTCAGGTCGTTGATATTGTTGAAAAAGACATTGATTGACACATCTCCTTCCTTGGAAATCAGGACATTGAGCCCGACAAGATTGCAGTCGGGAATGGCGTTGCCCATCGTCTCGACCACAAAGGGCGCGGCGATCTGGGCCGCATCAAGGCTTGGGAATTTCAGGTGATAGGTTTTCGAGAGCATATTCCTGCGTCCTGTCGTTCATGAACACTGTTTGAAACGGTCGGAACCGGAATAGTTTGAGCCATCCAAAAGTATGTATCTGAGCAGAAGGTCCGGAATGTTGCGGCTTCCGGGCAGACTCGCATCGGCGAAGCCTGCGAAAGATTGGGTTCGTTTCACCTAAAGTCTGTATGGGTCGTCGGCACATTCCGAACTGGCGGCCCGCACGTCGGGTTTCCGACATGAGGATGTTTGCCTGAAAAGCCAGCTTGCAAGTGTGTCAGCTGCTTTTCTGGCAGATTTCAGCATTTGGCATGAAACATGCAGTGACTGTCACATAGCATCGAGGTGACAGCTAGCATGGCAAATCTGCATTTCTTCGGAACGGACTCTCTGTTTCTTGACCGTTTGGCCGAATTGATGGCGCGGCGCAGGATTGGCGTTACGCGCGGTGACATCGAACACGCTTCCGGGGCCGTGGCGCTCGTCGGAATAGCTCGGACCGCAGCGGACGAGCAGGAACTCCTGCAAGCCACACGCAGCCTGAAGCTGCGCAACCTCGTGGTCATTTCCCTCGGAGCAGAGAGATTGCAGATCGATACCGCGCTTGGTGGAAGCCTGTTGCGGGTCGCCTTGCCGATGGAAGAGGCCGACAGCTCGGACCCGCATGGTCGCTTGCTGCTTGCCTATCTGGCCGAGATGATCGCAGCGCCGATCCGCCCCATGGTGGCAAACGACCCGGCGACCGGAGGGTTGATCGATCTCGCGATGCGGGTTGCCGCGGCGAGAGTATCGGTGCTGATCAATGGGCCGACAGGTAGCGGAAAGGAGGTTCTGTCTCGCGCCATCCATGATGCCAGCCCGCGCGCAGCAAAGCCGTTCATCGCGATCAACTGCGCCGCCATTCCGGAAAACATGCTCGAAGCCATGTTGTTCGGCCATGTGAAAGGCGCCTTCACCGGGGCTGTGGCGTCCGGCCAAGGGCTGATCCGTGCGGCGGATGGCGGGACACTGCTTCTTGACGAAATTTCTGAAATGCCGCTTGGCTTGCAGGCGAAGCTCTTGCGTGTCCTGCAGGAACGCAAGGTCACACCGCTTGGCTCGTCAGGCGAAATCGAGGTCGATATTCGCGTGATCTCAACCACAAACCGCAACATGCGGGACGAGATTACGGCCGGTCGTTTCCGCGAGGATCTCTATTATCGCCTGAACGTGTTTCCGTTGCAGACCCTCGCTTTGCAGGACAGACCAGAAGATATTGTGCCCCTTGCGGTGGCCTTCCTGCGTCGCCACTGGACAGCCGGTCCTGTCCCGCTTTTCACACCGACAGCGCTGGATGTGCTGCAGTTCCACACCTGGCCCGGCAATGTCCGCGAACTTGAGAATGTGGTGCAACGTGCGCTGGTGCTGTGTGACGGAATGTCGATCGACGTCGATGATCTGCTCTTCGATCCACCTGCGCGCGGGTCGGCCCCCTCTCCCGAAACCACGGTTGCACCTGCGCCGTTCCGCAGATCTCTTTCGGCAGCAGTTTAAGGATATAGCGCCATGTCGATCGGTCCCGTCGGCAAGCCGATTGCCCCGTTTCCTGTCCAGACCATCCAGCCAACCCGCGCCAGTGAAGCGACACAGAATTTCGGGACCCGGATGGAAGCGGCCTTGTCACAGGTCAATGATGCCCAACAGCGTGCCACGCAATCGGCAAAGGCTTGGGAAATGGGAACCGAGAATGATCTCGCTGCCGTCATGGTCGAACAGCAAGTTGCCTCGCTGGGGTTCCAGCTCACACTGAATGTCCGCAATAAGGCGCTGGGCGCCTATCGCGACATCATGAACATGCCAGTATGATCTCTGGCAAGGGTTAGTAAACATGGCGCTTTCTCCTGTCCCGCAATCTGGTGGTGCAAATATGTCCGCTGCTGGCGCTGTGGTCGGGCGTCTTCAGGGGCTTCCCGCAATCGCTGTCACAGTCATGGGACAACCTGCGATACGTCGCGCCCTGCCCTCGATCATTGTTGTCGTAATTGCAGTGCTTGCACTTGGGGTCTGGCTGATCCTGCGCGATGCACCGCGCTCGGTGCTATATCCCGGTCTCGCCGAGGCCGAGAAAGCCCGTGTCATCGAGGCGCTCTCAAGCACCGGAATAGATGCGCGCATCGAACGGGCCAATGGCGAAATATCCGTGCCGACAATGGACTATCACCGCGCCCGGCTCGCACTTGCTGCCCAGAACCTGCCACAGGCCGTGCCCGACGGTGATCGGCCCTTGACGGAAATTCCGCTTGGGGCCAGCCGGTCGCTGGAAACGGCGCGCCTGCGACAAAGCCATGAGCTTGATCTTGCGCGCTCGGTTGCCGAGATCGGTGCCGTGCATGCCGCGCGCGTGCATCTGGCATTGCCCGAACGATCCGCTTTTCTGCGCGACAATCACCCGCCAAGCGCGTCAGTCTTTCTGACATTGCTGCCGGGCAGAGCGCTGGATCAGGGACAGGTCGAGGCGATTGTGCATCTGGTATCATCTTCTGTGCCGGGCATGGCGCGGGCAGATGTCAGCGTTGTGGATCAGACCGGGCGCTTGCTGTCGCGCGGGGATGAGGATGATATGTCGCGCATGGCCGAACGGCATCTGCGCCACCGGGTCGAACTGGAAACCCTGTTGCGACGTCGTATCGAGACCTTGCTAACCCCGATTGTCGGTTTTGGAAACTTCTCGGTCGAGGTCACTGCCGAAATGGATTTCACCCGCCGCGACATTCGCGAGGAACGTGTCGATCCCGATGGAAATGCCCTGCGCAGCGAACAGCGGACCGAGTCCGAGACACGCGACACCAGTGCAGGTGGTATCCCGGGCGCCGTGGCCAACACGCCGCCGACCGAGGCGGAACTTGTCGAGACACCACCGGATGGCGAAAACACCCAGACGGCAGTGCGCAACCGTGCAATCGGGACGACCCGCAACTACGAGGTCAGTCGCACGGTTTCCAGCACCCAGTCGGAAACCGGACAGTTGCAACGCCTTTCTACTGCAATTGTGTTGCGCTCTCCTGACAGCGGGGATCCGACACTCGACCCTTCAGAAGCCCAGGCCAGACTGGTGGAATCATTGCAGCGACTTGTGGAAAGTGCGATTGCCCATGATGCCTCGCGCGGGGATGTCGTGACCATTCTTGTCCACCCCTTCGCTATGCCTGTCCCCGCAGAGCCCGTACAGGACAGTTTCGAGATTCCCTATCTGCCTGACATCCTTCGCACCATTGTCATACTCGCTGTGGTTCTGGTTGTCGGGCTGGGCATTCTGCGTCCCTTGCTGCAACGCCAGCTGCAAGCATTGGATGCAAATGCGACTGCGCTGGGTTACGCGCCCGGCATGGTTGAAGTGGCGGAAGGTGACAGTCTCGATGATGTGGAAGCAAAGCTGAACCAGCGCCACCGCGATCTGGCACAAAGCGTGCTCGGCAAGAATGCGAGCCGCGCGGACAAGCAAGCCGTCTTGCGTCAATTGGCCAAGGATGACCCTGCGCGGGTCGCGGCAGTATTGCACCGCATGATCCGCCCGGAACTCGACAGCACAGGATAAGGCGTGATGACGAAACCCAGAGCCGCTTTTGGACCCGCCACACAGGATGCCGCCGTCCTGATGCTGATGTTCGGCGAGGATCTCGCTGCGGATATCCTGCGCAACCTCTCACCTGCCGAAGTCCAGCATCTGAGTGCGGCGGCCTATTCGGTAGAGGATGTTCATGAAGCAGATGCCGAGCGCGTGCTGGAGGACTTCCTGACACGTCTGGCAGATGAAACCGGACTTGCCTATCATGCAACCGGTTACATGCGCACAGTGCTTTCCGACGCGCTCGGACCCGACCGCGCGCAATCGGTGCTGGCCCGGATCAACCCACTCAGTCTGGAACGCCCGATAGAGGTTCTGGACTGGATGGACCCGCAAGCAATCATCGAGGCTATCACGGATGAGCATCCGCAAATCATGGCATTGGTGATTGCCTGCCTCGATTCCGCTCGGGGCTCGGTTGTCTTGAACAGTCTGGAAGAAGAATTGCAGCCGGAAATCTTGCGCCGGATCGCAACCCTCGGTTCCGTCACACCAGAGGCCCTGTTCGATCTGGAACAGGTTCTGCAACGGAAATTCAAGGAATCAAGCAGTTCCAGTGCCTCGCAGATCGGGGGGGTACGTGCAGCGGCGCGGATCATGAATTTCATGCGTTCGGACACCGAGGCCCGCATCCTCAAGGATATCCGCAAGGACGACAAGGATCTGATGACAGCTATTCAGGACAGCATGTTTGTCTTTGACAGTCTCGGCAAGTCGGATGATCGCTCTCTGCAGACATTGCTGCGCTCCATCGAGCCGGAACTTCTGGTTCTCGCCCTCAAGGGTGCGGACGACACGCTGAAGGAACGCTTGCTGTCTTGCATGTCGGTGCGTGCGGCCGCAGGCATTCGTGACGAAATGCAGGCGCTCGGTCCGATCCGCCTGTCAGACGTACAGGACGCGCAAAAGCGCATTGTCGCCACCGCGCGCGAAATGGCAGACGCTGGCACCATCGTTCTGGCCGGCCGTGGTGGCGAGGAAATGGTATGACAGAGTTAGGGTTTCATCCACGGCACCATGTTGCAGAGCCTGCAGATTTCCTGCCACTGATCACGGCGCGCGCATCCGCCAAAGGCTTTGTTCGGCACGCTCCGAGCGACTTGCTGAGCAAACCGGTCCTTCCCGATGAAGAACCTCAAGAAACCGATGTGGCCTCCGAACAGGCCGATGCTCCTCAATGTCCCGGCACTGTCGCAAAAACGCTTGAAATCGCAGCGCCGGACACGGCCGCGCTGGAAGCCGAATTCAGGCGCGGGCTTGCGCAAGGTCGTGCAGAGGTCGAGGCGGTCATGGGTGCGAAGCAGGCGCAGCTCGAAGCGGCAGCATCTGCCTTGTCAGATTCATTAAGCCAGATCGGCATGGCCCTGGAAGAAGAAACCGTGACACTCGCTGGTGTTCTGCAGGATGCGGTCCTTGCGCTTGCGTCTGAACGCGCCGGAGCGGCGATCCAGAAGACGCCGACAAGTTTCGCGCAGCGCATCACAGCGCTTGCAGAGCGCATATCCGACAGTTTCGCGCAGCTTTCGGTGCGGTTGAACCCTGACGATCTGGAGCAGTTGCGCGCCTTGCGTGACCCAGAGGGCCTGCCGGAACTGGAACGCCTCTTCACAGCAGAAATGCTCCCGGATCCCGCCCTGTCCCACGGCGATATCCGGCTGCGGACCGCCGCAATCGCTCTCGATGATCTGCTGCGGTCGGAGATCGGCCTATGACAACAGCCACGCGCCCTGTGCCTTTCCTGACCGCGTGCATTCGCGCAATGCCTCGCCCGCGCCCGGTCCTGGCCGGACGGGTCCTGCGCTATGACGGGTTGCATCTGGAGACAACTGGTTTTCCCGCAGAACCTGGCGCGGTTGCTTTGGTCGAAGGGGTTGCAGGACGCAACACACTGGCCGAAGTGGTCGGGTTCAAGGATGGCCGCAACAAGCTCGTGATGACCGAACCGGGCACGCCTGTAGTCGCGGGGGCGTGGGTTCGTCTGCGCCCGGATCGGCAGGAGGTTGCGGTGGGTGATGCGCTCTTGGGGCGCGTTATCGATGCGCAAGGAACTCCCTTGGATGATCGCCCTGCCCCGCTGCTTGCCGAAACCTGGCCGCTGGCAGGCCGTCCCTTGAACCCGCTGGCGCGGTGCCCGGTCGACAGACCCTTCGACTGCGGAGTGCGCGTGGTGAATGCGGCGCTGACAATGGGCGAAGGGCAGCGCGTCGGGATCATCGCCGGGTCTGGTGTCGGAAAATCCGTCCTTATCGAGATGATGGCGCGCAATGCACAGGCAGATGTCGTCGTCCTGGCCCTGATCGGTGAGCGCGCACGCGAGGTCGGACATATGGCATCGCGGCTCATGCAGGGCGCGGCGGCAGAACGCTGTTGCATGGTCGCCGTGCCCGCTGACCGCTCGCCACTGCTGCGGCTGCGCGGCGTACGCCGAGCGCTCGCGATTGCAGAATGGTTCCGCCATACCGGCCGCAGGGTGCTGCTGATCATCGACAGTCTGACCCGCGTGGGCCATGCACAGCGGGAAATCGGTCTGGCGATGGGAGAACAGCCGACCGCCAAGGGATACCCGCCATCAGTGATTGCCCTGATCCCAAGCCTGCTGGAACGCGCCGGGCCGGGTCTGCAAGGTGAAGGAACGATCACGGCCATCTGTACTGTGCTGGCAGATGGTGACGACACTTTGGCTGATCCGGTTGTGGATTCCGCCCGTGCTATTCTTGACGGCCATATGGTGCTGTCGCGTGATCAGGCGCAGATGGGGATCTATCCGGCAATCGACGTGACGCAATCGATAAGCCGCGTCATGGCGGATGTAACAGATCGGGCGCACCAGACGGCAGCGCAACGTTTCAGGAAACTGATCGCGGCCTATCAGGCCAATCAAGACCTGATGCTCATGGGGGCTTACTCGCCGGGTCAGGACAAGGATCTTGATGATTCCATCCGCCTGTGGCCGCAACTGCGCGCGTTCATAGCACAAGACCCGTGGGAACCTGTCGGACTGGTGGCCAGCCGTGAAGCTCTTGTCACCCTTTGTGGTGATCCGCAAACCTTGTCTGACGGTGTTTCGTGATGCCAAAGAGCAGGCTTTTCGCACTCAAGGCACAGCGCGCGGCGGTCGAGGCGCAGGCACTGGCCCGTGACATGCTCGGCCTTGCGCAACAAGCGGAAAAGAACCGCGAGATGCAGGGGCGCATAGATGTATTTCTGGAAAGTCTCCTGGCCCCCGTAATGCCCCTTACGGTAGCGGATCTTCGGGCACGCGCCGAGCTTGCGGCCTCGCTGGTATCAGAGCAAGAGCGCCAACAGCGACTTGAAACCGAAGCACGCACGGGCGCCCAGGACCTAATATCCGACCTGCAATACGCGCTGCGCCAGAAACGCCACGCGGCGCAAGCTGCAGAGCAATTGCAAAGGCAGGAAGCCGCAACGCGCCTTAAGCGTCATGAACTCAGCACGACGGCACCCGGAAACAACCTGTGAGCGTGTTCTGGCACCACTTTTGCATCGAGAGTCGGGAACCTGTGTCAGGGTAAGGGCAATGATCGACATTTCGGGCAACCCGGAAACGCGTGCGTTTGGCCAAAAGGTGGGAGCACCCGGCCAGAGCGCACCAGAAAACACATCGCCGCTATCGCCCTTCGGATCGGTTCTGGATGGGCTGATTAAGGATCACCTTGCCCCTCGGTCTGCCACACATATGGCAGGGCGCTTGCCCATATCGGCATCGATATCGGGGGCAGAGGCGCTGGCGAACGACATCGTCTGTGTCCTGGATGCGCAGACCCTTTACCACAGCGAACAGCAGTCCATCAGGCCCTCGCCAGTTGGATTTGTGCGGCCTGATGCATGGAAGCCAGAGGTCGATCCTGCTCTTGCAGCAATGGACACAGTGTCAGAGCAACTGGAAGGGATGCCTCAATTGGCTGACATGATCGAGACAGATGGCGTGCAGACAGGTCTTGCCGATGCCGGTGCGGTCGCAATGCAGGAAACCGCCTCTGGGCCACAACGCGCGAAGCCGGCAAGAAGCGCATCACTCGATGATGTATCTGATCCACAAAGCACAGTGGCCACGCCCGCCGACCCACTCAAACCGCATGCGAGCCCGGTACTGTCGGCGCATGAAGCAACCGACGGCGAAGAGACAGCCCTGATCGGGACAATCTCGAAGAAGCCTGTTCTGTCGGTGCAACCCGCAGTCGTGAAACCGCAGGCAACGCCAAACCAACCTTCTGCATCTGTCACAATGCAAATGTTCGGCCCTGCACCGAGCACCGCTCAGGTCGATCCGCCCCAAGGCGTGCAACACGCTGTGCAATATACAGGTCATACTCCGGGCTCAATTCAGGTCGGAACCGACAATCTGCAAACCAACGCGCTCGGTATTGCCGCTCCGACAACACCGCAGCAAGGCATTGCAGGTGCGGCGCAGATTGTCCAGGGTCCCAATTCGGCGATCCCGATGCACGGACCGAACTGGGTCATGCCGATGGTTTCGGGGCCGGTTGTGTCGCTTCTTGACGCTGCAGGTGGGCGCATGGTGATCGACATTGCCCCCGAAGAGCTCGGACGTCTGACCATCTCGCTTACGGTACAGGGCGATACGGCCATTGTCCGCTTTCAGACAGATACGCCTGAAGCCGCGCGGATCCTCGCAGATGCTGAGCGGCACCTCTCGTCGGAACTGGCGCGGTTTGGCATGACGCTTGCAGGACATGATGCAACAGCTGACCGGAAGCAGTCCGGCGGTCGTTCCGCCCATCCCTCTGATCAGCCGGGTTTGTCGGATGACCTGTCGGGACATTCTGCAAATCCTGCCGTTGCGACGGCGCTTGTCAACATCATTGCCTGAGATCAAACCAATGCCCGATAAATCCGCTCCCCCGACGATTGACGACACCACCGCCGAAACGCGCAGGCGCGGCGGCAAGCTGGTCATGCTGCTGGGGCTCACTCTGGGGGCCGCAGCTTTCACTGGGGCAGGGTTTGGCGCAGCCTGGTTTCTGTTTCACGAACGCAACTCGCCCGTGTCGCAAGCACTGCGCATGATTGAACGCCCTGTCCAGAGTGATGACCTGCGCCCAAGGGGCGGGATGCCCGGCCAAACGCGACCCACGCCGGCGGACGGGGCGTTTCAGACCACCTATTTCAGCTTTGACGAACCCCTGACCACCAACCCGCAAGGGTCGCGCCGGTTCATTCAGATCGGTGTAACCCTGTCCACACAATATGATGCCAAGGTGATGGATTTCGTGAAGAAGCACCAGGCCGCCCTGCGCTCAGATATGCTGGCAGTCATTGGCGGTTTCTCCGAGGACGCCATGTCGGGGCGCGAGGGACGAGAGGCACTGGCGCTCGCCTTGCGCGAGGCGATCAACGAACGCCTTGAGATACTCGAAGGGTTTGGCGGGGTCGAAGGCGTATTCTTTCCCTCTTTCGTCCTGCAATAGACGCGCCATGGCAAAACAACGCAAGCTTTCAGCAACCGAGGTCGCAGCTCTTGTCGGGGGGTTGAGCGATGATCTCGGGACCTCCGACGCGGTCGAGCTTGTCAACGGCAAGCCTGTGCGCCCCTTCTCCTTTGCAACCACCCTCGATTCAAGTATCGGCGAATATCATGGATTGCGTATCATCCATGAAAGGTTCTGCCGGATCGCGCGGACCGCTTTTCTGCCGATGCTGCGCTTTCAGCCGCGCCTGTCCAGTTTCCTGCCCGAACTGATGACTTTTGAAGAGTATCGAAACGGACAGGAGAATTTCCTTTCCCTGACGATCAGTGCGTCCGAGGAATTGCGCGGCAATCAGTTGATGGTTCTGCCCCCGTCATTCGTAAGACTGCTGACAAATGCCTATTATGGCGGCGGTGTCGCTGTCCCGAAGGTGCAACGCACCGAATTCACGGCGACGGAACACCGGGTTATCGAACTCATCACAGATCGGCTGAACGCGGCTCTGCAACTTGCCTGGCGCGACATTTTCCCGGTGAGCTTCTCTGCGACCAGCCGCGACGAGAACATGCAGTTTCTGGCATTTGCGGAGAACCAGGAAAAGATTGTGTCCTGTTCCTTCATGGTCGAGATTCCGGGGCACGAGGCTGCCAGTTTCGATATTCTCTATCCGCTGCAAATGTTCAAACCTATTGCCGGTGTCTTGCGGTCACGAATGCAATCCGACCAGTTGACCGAGGATCGTAGCTGGCGCGAAAAGCTGGAGGCCGCTGTCCTGAACATTCCGCTGACCATCTCGGCGCGTCTGTGTCAGCCGCAGGTTTCTGTCGCACGGCTGCTGCGTCTTGAAGATGCCGATGTGATCCCGGTTTCGCTTGGTCCATCGGTCGATCTGCTGATCGAAGGTGTGCCACTTCTTTCTGCGCAACCCGGTGAGCAGGGCGGCAAGAGTGCTGTCGCCATATTGCGCCCGCTTGGGGGCGCTGGTTTCCCGAAAGGACAGTCAAATGAATGATGAACCAAAGCAGAGCACACCAGAACATTTGCGCCTTCTGGAAAGCATTGATGTCATGCTGACGGTCGAGGTCGGTCGGACCCAGATGACCATTCGCGACTTGCTGCGCCTGTCTGAAGGATCGGTGATCGAACTGAACCGGCTGGCTGGTGATCCGCTCGATGTGCTGGTCAATGGCACCCCGATCGCGAAGGGTGAGGTTGTCATGGTCGGTGATCGCTTCGGTATTCGGTTTGGCCAGATCATCACCCCCGAAGAGCGCGCCGATATCGTCTGATCCGCACGCGATGGCACGATCCTTGCAGCCTGTCCGTGACTGCGGGGCGCGACCCCGCGCTTCCGGGGGCGTCCATGGAAATCGTGCGGTTCGACCAGTTCCTTGTTCTGTTGCTGTTCATGGCGGCTCTCGGCCTGCTGTGGTGGTATGCAATGCGCAACAGGAAAGAGCTGTCGCAGAAACTCCGACGCGGGCGGCGGATGCAGCTTGTGGAAAGCCTGCATCTGGGCGGGCACGCGCGCGCCACATTGCTTGTGATCGATCAGCGCGAGTTTCTGTTGGTGCATGGCAAAACGGGCACCCCTGCCCTTCATCTTCTGGGTGAAGGCGCGGTCGAGAGCGAGGCCTTGTCATGATCCGTCCGGCGCTTGTCATACTATTCTTGCTTGCGCCAGCCTGCGCTGCCGCGCAGGGTCTGCCTGCCCTGACCATAACGGAAAGCGATCAGGGAACGAGTTGGTCGCTTTCCTTGCAGATCCTTGCATTGATGACAGCACTGACTGTTCTGCCGTCGCTGCTGCTGGGCATGACGGCTTTCACGCGGATCATCATTGTCCTGTCAATCCTGCGTCAGGCACTGGGCACCCAGCAGACCCCTCCCAATCAGGTTCTGATCGCGCTGGCCCTGTTTCTGACCTTCTTCGTCATGCAGCCGGTCCTTCAGCAAATCTACGATCTGGCACTCGCGCCCATGCTCGATGACCAGATGCCGCAGAGTGAAGCGCTCGCACTGGCCAGCGACATTATCAAAGGGTTCATGGTCGAGCACACCCGCCAGAATGATCTGCTGATGTTTGCCGACATGGCGGGCGCAGGGCCATTTGCGACGCCCGAAGAGGTGCCTTTTCATGTCCTGTTGCCCGCGTTTCTGACTTCTGAACTCAAGACCGCCTTCCAGATCGGATTTCTGTTGTTCCTGCCCTTTCTCGTGATCGACATCGTTATCGCTTCGATCCTTATGGCGCTGGGGATGATGATGGTCTCCCCGGTGATGGTGGCGCTGCCCTTCAAGTTGCTTCTCTTCGTCCTTGTGGATGGCTGGGCGCTGACAGTCGGATCGCTTGTCGCAGGCTACGGTCTGGGGGGCTAGGGCATGGAGTTCAGCGACGCCACCGACCAGTTGCAGCTTGCCTACTTCACCATCCTGAAAGTTGCAGGCCCAATTCTGGCGGTCGCTCTCGGCATAGGGCTGCTGATCGGCATTCTTCAGGCCGCGACGTCGATCAATGAAAACACGCTCAGCTTCGTTCCCAAACTGGTTGTGGTCTTCCTCACCATGGCGCTCGGATCGGCGCTGATGCTGGGGGCGCTGTCGGACTACTTCCTGTTTGTTTTCGATCAGGTTCAGGGCATTCGATAGGGGCACATGGCATGGAGGGCGGTTTTGTTACCTTGCCGGGCCTGGAACTTGCCCGGTTTGCCGATGCGCTTGCGGCACTGCTTTTCGCGGCGCTGCGGATCGGCGCCTTCCTGATCGCCGCGCCGGTTTTTGGCGGGCGTTTCGTCCCTCTGCCCATTCGGATTGTGGCCGCGATCTGCCTGTCGCTCTTCGTGGCTCAACATCATCCCATGCCGGATGCGCATAGTCTTGCCACATTGTCAGCCGTTCCGATCATTCTGGCCGAAATCGCACTGGGCGTCACTGCCGGGCTTGTCCTGACGATCCTTTTCGGAGCAGCGAGCCTGGCCGGGGACAGGGTGGCAAACGCGGCCGGTCTGGGCTTTGCCATGCAGGTCGATCCGACGGCGACAGGACAGACGCCTGTTCTGGCGCAGCTTTTCAGCCTGACCCTGATGATGGTCTTTCTCGGCATGGATGGACATCTGCTTGCGCTGCGGATCGTGTTTGACAGTTATGCGGCTTTTCCGCCGGGCGCATCGCTGGATGTGGTTGCCCTTGCTACCGCCGGGATTGCGGCGGGGGCTGCCATGTTCGCGCTGGGGGCATCGTTGATGCTACCTGTCGTGGCGGGGCTGCTGGTGCTGAATCTCTCGGTTGGGGTGCTCACGCGCTCGGCACCGCAGCTTAACCTGTTTTCCGTGGGGTTTCCGATCACGATCCTGATGATGTTCGTGCTGCTCTGGCTCAGTGCGCCCAATCTGCTGCTGGGGCTCTCCGGACTGGTCAGCGATGCGCTGCGGGACATGCAGGCCCTGCTTTCCCCATCCTGAGAGGACAGAATGGCCGCGCCTGACGACAGCGCCGAACGAACCGAAGAACCCACCCCGCGCAAGCTGGAGGAAGCCCGGCGCGAGGGGCAGGTCCTGACCTCGAAAGAAATGATGGTCTTTGTCGCGATTTCCGCAGCGACTGTTCTCATGCTTGCGCTGCCCGTGCTCGGTGCCAGCGTGCTCGCGCGCTGGCAAAGCTATCTGCTGACGCCGCAGCGACTGGATGAGGATGTCCTGCTGCACGCGTTGCGGATGGGCGGACGGGATGTGCTGACTGTGGCAGGGCTCGTTGGTCTACCAGTGATGCTGGTCATGATAGGCACCCAGATTTCAATCGGCGGGCTGAACTGGACCGCCAAGGGCTTTGCCTTCAAGCCCGAAAAGATCGACCCGCTAAAAGGCCTGAAGCGTATGGTTTCGATGACATCGCTGGTGGAACTGGGCAAGGCAGTGGGCAAGGTCGGCTTGCTGGGCTGTGTGGTGCTGGGCGGCATGTATCTCGGACTTGAGATGCTGATCATCCTCGGGCTGGTGCCACTCACAGATGCCATGGGGCTGATCTTTCAACTCGCCATGGGCATTTTCGGAGGACTGACACTGGTGCTGGGGCTTGTTGCGCTGGTTGATCTGCTCTGGCAGGCACACAAGCATCGCAAACAGTTGCGCATGACCTTGAGCGAAGTGAAACGCGAAAGCCGCGAGGACAACGGATCGCCCGAGGTCAAGGGCAAGCTGCGCCGGTTGCAGATGGAAGCCAGCCAGCGCAGCGCCCGCGAGCGCGGCGCATTGGCGCATGTGCCCGAAGCGACAGCTTTGATCGTCAACCCGACGCATTTCGCGGTGGCCTTGCGCTATGTGCCGGGACAGGATGACGTGCCCATGATCATTGCGACCGGACAGGATGCGCTGGCCGCGCAGGTGATCGCGCGGGCGCGGGCAGTCAACATCCCGATCCTGCGCTTGCCGCCTCTGGCGCGCGCGCTCTACTTCAGTGGCGATATCGGCCAACCCGTTCAGGAAGAACTGTTCGGCGCAGTTGCTGCGGTCCTGGCGCATATCTGGCGGATTGAGCGCGGACTGCATGAGGATCTGCCCGAAATCGACGTCCCGCGCGAGATGCGGTTCGATGCATTCGGGCGCAGGCCGGGGGATGCCGGTTTTGCCGAAAGCTGATCAGGTCGAGCCGGTCTCGAATCCCGTCCGCCCTGTTGAAGAACTGTAGAAATCACGGATCGCGCGCACTCTGGCATGGGTCTTGCAGACTCGTTGGGAATGGTTTGCCAAAGTCAGGAAAGGGTCGTCATCATGTCCGGTTCGCTCTCGGGGTGCCGCCGTTGTCAACAGGCACGCCGCTTCGCCAGCTTCTGTTTTGCCGCTTTCGCGGTCGCGCTGGTATTGTCAGCGTCAGACCCGGTCTTTGATGCCTGGCAACAAGGCGTTCTGTTGCTTTGTGGCCTTCTCGCGGCACTTGCGTTCTTCCGCCATCCGATCGCGCGCCTGAGCACGGCGCTCGCCAGCAAGCTCCAGGGTAGAGGATGGAGACATGACTGATCCCGTCACGGAAAGCCACCTGCAAGAGATCGCGCGCAAAGCGGTTGACGCCGCCCAACTGGCCACCGAAGCCGCGCATGAAGCCGAGGCAGCGATTGCTGCGCGAAGCGAAGCAGCCCAAGCCCTCGGCAAGACCGCACGCCAGACGCAATGGCTGTCTTTGGGCGCAGTCGCAGGGTCCATCTTGATCTTGGCGGCAGGTGGCCTGTTCTGGGCGCGCGCCTCCAGTCATCTTGGACAGGCTGCCGAAGTGCAGGCAGCAGCCACAGCTGGCTTCATCGAGAACCTGGTGCAAATGAACACGGCGCTGGATCAGATGCAGCAGGTCATCGATGCCTCGACCGATGCAATGAATCGCAGCGAGCAGGAAGTGGCTGTTCTGATCGCGCGGCTTGATCAGCGCTTGGGCGATGTCGCACAGGATTTCGCCGGAAGGCGCGACCTGACCGAAGCGGCGTCACCAGCGCCTGCAGAAGTCCTGATCGCCCTCGCAGAGCTGGAAATGCGCCTGAGCAGACAAATCTCCGATCTGGTTGTCCCGGCTCCAGCGGCGGTCGCTTCTGCTGTAAGACCCCAACAATCGGCAGACTCGGCATCACCGGCGCCTTCTCAACAAGCGCGCAACAGCAGAGCTGTATCGCGCCCTGCCCCGCGACCAGCACCACCTCCGCAGCCCAATCCTTTCAGCTTCCCTTGATCCGCAAAGCAAAAGAGACTTCGCCGATGACTGAGAGCCATGAAAACACCTCTCTCGTTCTCAAACGATGCCGCGCCGACGACGCGGGCTATCCGTTCGGCCTTCATGCCGGAGACAGATTGATCGCAGTCAACGGTGCAACCTGGCACGGGTCCGCGTCGGCCTTGCAGAAAATCGTCGCAACCCATGGTCAGCCAAGCCTGCTGACATTCATGCGAGATGGCATCGTCTTTTCGATACTGACGCCGCGCGCCGACCTTGGGTGCTGGGACGCGAAGCCAGCGCTGAATGAGCCGTCTGAACTGCCAGCATTGGACAGCCCCGTGCGCAACTGGGAGATAATGGCGGACAAGAACGGTAATCACGACCTGTTTACTGTCGATGCGTCGCTGCTTGCCCTCGTAGCGCCACCTATCTGGCTGGCGAAGTCGCGCCTATGGTCGGGGCTTGCGGTGTTTTTCACGGTCATTGCGCTCAGCCTGCCTGTTGGGACTGCGCTGTTATTTGTTGTCTGGATCGTTGCCGGTGTCCATCTTTGGCGCGACGGAGCAGAACACCTGCGCATCGCGCTGCAAATGCGGGGCTATGTGCGTCGTGGCATCGTGGCTGCGACCAGCGAAGCCGAGGCTGTCGCATTGTGGTCTCGCTTGGTCCCGCAGGCGCGCTTCCGCTTCGCACATCCGCAATCAGTTGGACAGCTCCAGTCATCACTGGGCTGAGAGAATAGCCTGACGGCGGCGCAGCGCTGATGTCGGGATCCGCAATTGCTCACGGTATTTGGCGACCGTGCGACGTGCAACAGAGACACCTTCTTTCCCGAGCATATGCACCAGTGTCTCATCGCTGAAGGGTCGCCCGACCGGTTCCGACTGGATCATCCTTTTGATGCGCGCACGGATCGCTTCGGCAGAATCTGCCTCGCCATCCTGTCCGGGCAAGGCCGCGGAAAAAAACCTCTTGAGTGCCATGACCCCGAAGGGTGTGGCCATTGTGACTGCATTGCTGACGCGACTGACGGTGCTTTCGTGAACTTCTACGGCTTCGGCAACATCCTTCAGGATCATCGGCCGCAGATGATCAGGACCGTTCTTGAAGAATGCACTCTGGCTGCGCAGGATTTCTGCGCCGATACGCAGAACTGTCTGGTTTCGATACTGCACGGCCCGTGACAGCCAGCGTGCGACAGACAGTCGTTCCGCGATATAGTCGGCGGACGCGGCCTTCGGCTTTCTGCCCATGTCAGTTTCACGCACGGTGATTGCAGGCAGGGTGGAGTTGTTCAGTTCAAGACGCCAGCCCCCCTGCGCAAGGGCATCCACCAGCAGATCCGGCGCGCGAAGTGGCAGCTCACCCTGTTCGAACTCGGCACCCGGTTTGGGATTGAAGGACCGCAGCTCTCGCAACATGCCGCGCAGCCCGTCCATATCTGTGCCACAGACGCGGCACAGTGCCGGCAACTCGGCGGCGGCAAGCATGGGAAGGTTCTTGAGCAGCTTTTCAAAAGCGGGTGACAAGAGACCACGTTCCGCAGCCTGAAGCCGCAGGCATTCAGACAGATCCCGCGCAAATACACCTGTCGGCTCGAATTTCTGCAGTCGCAGGAGCATGGCTTCAGCGATGCAAGGGTCCACACCGGCGCGCAGCGCGATTTCCGTCAAAGAGGCATCCAGCCAACCAGAGGGCGCGAGGGATTCCAGAAAAACTTCGGCAAGCACATATTCGCGGCCATCCAGATCAAGGGCAGCGATCTGTGCGGCGATATGCGCGTAGAGAGAGGGCCCAGACGTATCCGCAAGCGCGCCGATCCGGTCCCAGTCCTGGCCGCTTGCAGAACGCACGCCGCGCGGGTGCCCTGCGACAGGATCGCTGTGGCGCTTCAGGTGGATGAAAGGGTTTTCATCGGCCTGGCTTTCCATGAATGCCTGAAGCTCAGAGTTGCTCATCTGCAAAAAGGTGATGGCCTGCTGCAATTGCTGGTTTACGATCAACGACTGGCGCGGAGCGGCAAGAATCGACGGGCTGAAATGCATGGATACCTCCTGTTCCATGCCAGTTTTTCCAAATGAACCAAGAATGCAAAAAATCTGTTTGACAGTGCTAAAATGACGGTTTGCCGACAGTTCGCCAGATTTTTCTGCGTTTAAGTTATTGAAAATAATAAGCCCCCGGCAAAGCATCTGCCGGGGACTCTGCAAGTGTGTCGAAAAACCGTCAGCCGCGCAGAAGCTGCATCACGTTCTGCTTGGACGCATTGGCCTGCGCCAGCATGGCGGTCGCCGCCTGGCTGAGAATCTGACCACGTGCGAGATTGGTCGATTCGGCAGCGAAATCGGCATCCATGATCTGCGACCGAGCAGCTTCGACCGAGGTCGTGATATTGGTCAGGTTCGAGATGGTCGAGTCCAGACGGTTCGACACGGCACCAAGGTTCGAGCGCGCTTCGCTGACTTTCGACAAGGCCATGTCGATCACATTGATGGCCTTGGCAGCGCCTTCAGCGGTGGACAAGTCGATCTCGGCCAGTTGCTCCAGCACTGCAGGCGAGTTGGAGTTCGAGAAGAAGGCTTCGTCAACTTCGACATCCGAAGAATGCACCGAGAAGACATTGGTAGAGGACAGCGTGACCTGGCCTGTCACGGTTGCATCCTCGCCGTCGGTCAACTCATGCGTGGTCGTGAAGCCCGTCCCGGCATCTGCTTCGCTGCCATCGGCATTGAGTACATCCACGTCGATCGTCAGATCATCACCATCGCCATTGTCCGAATCGAAGTTGGAAAAGACAATGTTTGCACCGGTGGTATCGGTCAGGATGATCTCGCTGTTATCGTCACCCATCTTTGCCGTCACGCCAGTACGTGTGGTCTGGGCATTGATCGCGTCACGCAGCGAACGCAGGTCATTGGCATCTGAAATCGCAACCGGGCCAATCTCGCGGCCATTGATCTCGAATGACAGCTGACCTGCTTCGCTCAGCCCCGAGAGTTTGGCAACCGTCTGCGCCGTGGCCGAAACGCCCGTCGAGGATGACACGCCGTTGATCGCAGCCGCGAGCCCTCGTGCGGACATCCCCGCAGTTTGTTCAATCTCGGCGGAACCTGCATGGCCAGAGATGATGATATTCGTGCCACCGGCGATGGCAGAGGTATTGGCATCGGCAACATTCACGTCCGAACGCAGCGTAAAGGCGCCGATATCTGTGGCACGGGTGCTGTCCACGCTGATGGACACGGTAATGTTGGCATCGGCGCCGATCTGGAACTGCTTGCCCGAATAGCTGCCGTCCATGATGTTCATGCCGTTGAACGTGGTGGTTTCCGACACACGATTGATCTCGGCGATCAACTGACGGCTTTCGGCCACGATGTTGCCGCGATCCGACGAGGTGTTGGTATCGTTCGAGGACTGGACCGCAAGCTCGCGCAGACGCTGCATCATGTTCGAGACCTCGACATGCGCGGATTCGGTCGTGTCGATCAGGTTCTTGCCGTCAGTCGCATTGCGAACGGCCTGATTGAGGCCCATGATCTGTGCGGTCATCTTTTCGCCGATCGCCATGCCGGCAGCGTCGTCCTTGGCAGCGTTGATGCGCAAACCCGTCGAAAGGCGCGTCATCGCGGTGTTCAACTGATCATTCACACGCGTCATGTTCGCCTGTGCTGCAAGCGCGCCGATATTGGTATTGATGCTGGTCATTCTCTTGCTCCTTGAGGAAGGCCTGCGCCTTGCAGCGCCTGTCCATCAGAACGGCACTGCCGGAAAAAGTTTAGTCGACGCCATCTCTGGCATGTTCCTTGCAGACCTGATCGCAGCAGAACCGAAAGAATGAGGGCAAGATGGATCTGGCGACGATTATCGGTTATGTCGGCGCAATCGGGATGGTCATCGGCGCGATGATCGTGGCAGGCGGATTGGGTCCGTTCATCGACATCCCCTCTATCCTGATCGTCTTCGGCGGGACGGCTTTCGCTGTACTCGCAACCACATCGCTCGGGATTTACGGGCGCAGTTTCAAGGCCATGATGCTCATGGTCAAACCGTTTGCCCTGAAGATTGACGATCTGGTTCCACGCATGGTCGAACTGGCCGCGCTGGCCCGCAAGGACGGGATGATGGCACTCGAAGGGCAGCAGGTGCCCGACAAGTTTTTCGAACGCGGGCTTCAGATGCTGGTTGACGGTGCGGACGAAGGTAAACTGGTCAAGCAACTGAAGCAGGACATAAAGGCAATGAAGGCGCGTCACTACGCGACGCAGCGTGCGGTCAAGGCCTGGGTCGATATCGGACCGGCCTTCGGCATGATCGGAACACTGATCGGGCTGGTGCTGATGCTCAAGAACATGTCGGATGTCTCTGCCATCGGGCCCGCCATGGCGATCGCTCTGCTGACCACACTTTATGGTGCGTTTATCGCAAATGTCCTGTTCGGCCCTGTCCTGACAAAAATGGAGCTGCGTTCAGAAGCCGAGACCGAGTACCGGATGCTGGTGATCGAAGGTCTGCGCGGGATTGTGCGCGGCGAAAGCCCGCGACTGGTCGAGGACCAGTTGTCGGCAGCCCTTGATCCTGTAGCGCAAGAAAAACTGCGCGCCGCAGCCTGATTGACAGGACACGCAGATGGCAGCCAAACCCAAGCCGCGCAAGGTTATTCCGATCTTCGTCGAGGATGACGAAGGCGATGACGCGGATTGCCCGCGCTGCCCGCCAGTTGGTGCACCCGCCTGGATGGCGACCTTTGCGGATTTGGCCATCCTGTTGATGGCCTTCTTCGTCCTGATCATCGCCTTTGCGAATTTTGATGAAGTGTCCTTCAAGAAGATGACCGGAGCCTTGCGAGAGCATTTCGGCACGAAAGTCGTCGATGCGTTGCCATATCCCGACAGTTCGACCATCATTCCGATGGACTTTCGCCCGGCCTCTGCACCACCTTCGCCACATGACTCGCCCGATGCACAGGATCATCCGGGGGCGCAGTCGGAAATTCTGGAGCAGATCGCGGAAATCCTGTCTCAGGCCATGGCACAGGGCGAAATGACGCTCTCCAACACAGATGGTCTGGTCTCCGTACGACTGCCCGATGGCGCGGGGCTTGAAGAACTTGCGCAAGCCTTGTCGCGTTCAGTGGATGAATTTGCGGGTCGATCATCATCCGATACGGCAGATGACCGGCACGACGAAGCAGAACCGGGGCCTGACTCCGCGGAAAATGCGGCACCGGGGGACGCTGGCAGTCAAGCGCAGGCCCGCGCCGCAATTGCGGATGCAAGGCTGCGCGTCGCCTTGCGCGAGTTGCAGGATCAGGGTCTTGTCGATATCGAACAGCGCGAGGACCGTGTGATCGTCACGGTTGGAGCTGGCGGCGCATTCCGTTCAGGTTCCGCAGATCTGACACAAGAAGCGCAGGACATCATGGCGCGCATCGCCCAGACCGGAGTCGGCTTGGAGGCGCAGGTCACGGTTACAGGACACACCGATTCCGTCCCCCTGTCCGGAGGACCGTTCACAGACAACTGGGGGCTGGCTGCCGCGCGCGCGTCATCGGTCGTTCGGGAACTGGGCGCAAGCGGGCTGGTTGATCCAACGCGGTTGAACGCTGTCAGCCGAGGGGAAACCGTTCCAGTGGCATCGAATGACACCGAGATTGGCCGCGCAGCCAATCGGCGCATCGAAATCGAGATCGATTTCGGAAGTTCAGAGCGGACCCGCTAACATTCTACGCGCGTTGGCCGTTTCCCTCGCTGAAGGAGAGCGCTATGAAACCAGATCTGTTGAGCACATTGAACAAATCCGGTTCCGGCCTGAATCTTCGCGATCTGGCCCAGACCCTCGCAACCGCTGAGACGGCGCCGCAGATCAATCGCCTGCAGCGCGCGCAGAGCGAAGATGAATTGCGCCTTTCGGGCTTGTCGGCATTGCGTGCTCAACTGGACGCTCTTGGCGCCAATCTAGTCCGTGCGGCAGGGAACCCCGGCCTCAGCGTCGAGACCAGCACGCCCGCGCTTTCGCCCAAAGTCACTGATCGCAACGCCGTGATACCGGGCACAGTCGCGATTGACGTCCTCGCCCTGGCGCGACCGCAGGTTCTGGAATTCACAGGGTTCCAGTCACCATTGCAGGCGCTTTCAACGGGTGTCCTGACAGTCGATTTCGGCGCCTGGAGTGATGTCGGCTTCACACCCTCCCCCGAACGCCCTTCACTGGACCTGACGCTGGCCGACGGCACGACATTACAGGGCTTGGCCGACACGCTGAACCGCTTGCCGGGCGTGATGGCGCAAATCCTCGACAAGGGCGACGGCACCTTTTCACTGGGCATCCTTAGCGATACCGGGACTCAGAGTGCGATCAGGTTGCGCGCGACAGATGGCGGCACGGATGGCGTGTCATTGATGGCTTTTGACACGCAGACCTCCAATGACACCCACCAGATTCAAGCAGCACAGGACGCGGTGGTTTCAGTTAACGGGATTGCCCTGACCAGGCAGAGCAATGTCCTGACCGACGTTATTCCAGGCGTCGAGATCGCCTTGCAAGGAACGGTCAGCGGAGCAATCAAGATTGATCGCAGCGCCGACGCCACGCGCGAAAATGTCCAGCTGCTGATTTCGGGTCTGAACGAAACCCTGGCTTTGCTGCGCGATCTGACCACCAGTGACGCAGGGACAGGAAGCAAGGGTTCATTGGCAGGTGATCGCAACCTGCTGACGCTCGAGTCTGCGCTCAGACGCTTGATATCACAGCCTCTGAGCGGGTATGCCGACCGCCCGGTTACAATGGCGGATCTTGGTATAGCAACCGAGCGCAGCGGAATGTTGCGATTTGATCCGCCTGCATTTGACCGGACATTCGCGCAGAATGCGAGCCATTTCGATGCGCTTTTCGAGAACAAGCTACGCGCCCTCTCGGGCCGGGCCGACATCGCGGGCACCCCTGCATCCGGCCTGCGCCCGGGCGATCTGCGCTTCGAGCGCTCGGCAGACGGCACGGCCACGCTCGACGGGTTCTCGATGAGCGCGGCCACCTTGCCAGACGGCAGATCGCGCTATCTGGTGACTGCCGGACCCGCGCGCGGATTGTCGATGACGGTCCCGGCCGATCTGAACAGCGATACAATCCGCTTCGGGCGCAGCTTCGCCGAGCAACTGGCGATCCTTCTGGATGATGCTGTCTCGCGAACCGGTCTGATCGGACGGAAGGAAACCGAAATCGACCGCCAGAACACGCAACGCAGCGCGCGTGTGGAGATGCTCGAAGCGCGCGCTGCGATCGTGGAGAAACGCTACCTTTCGCGCTTTGCAGCCATGGAACAGGCCGTGTCGCAAATGAATGCAACATCAAACTATCTGAAGAACCTCGTCGATATGTGGTCAAGCAAAAGGTAAGAAACAGCGGTCGGCTCGCTCAGAGACCCTTTGCGCCCGTGCTTCAGTGCTTTTCCCGCGCCACATTGACACCGTATTTACGCATTTTCTCGATAAGTGTCGTGCGATGCAGCCCAAGTACCATCGCAGCACGGCTGACACAGTCCTGCTGCTCTTCCAGAGCCGCCGTGATCATGAGGATTTCGATATCGCGAAGATAGCTTCGCAAGTCGATACGCCCGGTGCCTCTGCGAAACACATCTGCCAGACGGGCGGGATTATCCTGCGCCAATTCCTGTGGGGATGGCGGTTCCGGCCAGTCGGGCGCCTGCACCCGAGGGCAGGCGAAATTCACCAGATTCTCGTTGATCTCGCGCGCAGTCACTTTCCGCCCCGGAAAAAGCAGCAAAGCCCGTTGAATCAGGGTTTTCAATTCACGCACATTTCCCGCCCAGTCGCGGGCGCACAGTGCCCGCAATGCCGAAGCGTCAAAAACGGGGTGCTCTGCGGTGCGTTGTCCCCGCGTTTCCGCGTGCAGCAGGGTCTCAATAAGCAGTGGAAGGTCGTCGAGCCTGTCGCGAAGTGCAGGCACCTGGACCGGAAAGACCGACAGCCGGAAAAACAGATCCTCACGAAAACTGCCGCTCGCAACCATCTTCTCCAGATCGCGATGTGTAGCTGCGACCAAACGGAAATCCAACTGAACGCTCGCGGTGCCCCCCAGCCTGCGCAGGCTTCGTGTTTCAAGGACACGCAGCAGTTTCGCCTGCATTGCAAGCGGAAGATCACCGATTTCATCCAGAAACAGCGTGCCACCTTGCGCCTGCTCGAACAAACCCTCGCGGCTCCGGTCTGCACCGGTATAAGCTCCTCGTTCTGCCCCGAACAGTTCTCCTTCAAGAAGATCGGCGGGTATTGCCGCGCAGTTCACGGCGACGATCTGGCCTTTGCGCCCGGAAAGACTGTGCAA
The DNA here is from genome assembly GCA_020832555.1 of Natronohydrobacter sp. Classification (GTDB taxonomy): domain Bacteria; phylum Pseudomonadota; class Alphaproteobacteria; order Rhodobacterales; family Rhodobacteraceae; genus Roseinatronobacter. The sequence goes on from JAFIEM010000005.1 coordinate 51,591, forward strand.
CGCCTGTGCGACAAGCTCCTTGCCTGACCCGCTTGCCCCCTGGATCAGAACAGGCGCGCCAGCAGGCGCCAGCAATGTGATCAACTGTTTCAAATTCCTCATCGGCGCGGAATTTCCGGGAACCATCTGATCAAGCCTGGACATGCTCAGCTCGCCGCGTGACGGCTGTAGCGCGAGGTCGGCAGTTTCCAGATCGATGGGCGTAAAGTGCTTGACCATTGAGGACCTTCAAATGTCTGTTGGCCCCATTATTCACTCTAAATATCGGATCAGTAACTCCTCCAGATGGCTAACGACCTGGACATCGGTCTGTCAGCTTCCAAAGGGGGTATATCCGCAGACTTTCGGATGGGTCTAAACTGCACGCCATCGCAGCCGTTGCTATTGGTACGACGCTGTTGCCCGATCGGAGCCATCATGCAACCATTGACCAACACAGCCCCGGTACCTTTCGCACGCTATTTGCCTGCGCGCGCCAACAGGCGCATAGGCGCTGATCACGCGCAGACCGGTCGCGATGCCTTCGCTCTTGCCGCCGGTGCGACACGACTTGAAAACAGCGCCGAGGTAGAGCGCTTTCTGCCCGATATATTGGGCCGCGCCCTCGCGCGATGCTGGATTGATGCCGAGTTTCGCCATCGCTTCTGCTCCGATCCTCGCACAACACTGGCCAGTCACAAGATTGAACTCCCCGCGATTATCGATATCGAAGTGGTTCATCATGGTCAGAAACGCCCGATGGTCGTCGTTTCAGAACGTCAAGGCGGAGGCTTGGCGCGACGTCGCTTGCTCTATCTTCAGCTTGTGATGGTCGCGGGAAAATGAAGCCGCTGCTCCTGACTGTCCTTCTCTTTCTGTCAGGCCCGGTCATGGCAGAGCAGTTCGAACAGGCGCTCTCGCATGTCGCTTCAGGAGAGTATTCCAAAGCTGCGGCCGCGTTTCATGCCCTTGCGGAAGAGGGCGATCTTGCTGCCGCGCATAATCTTGCAGTTCTGTTTTCGCTTGGACAGGGAGTGCCGCGCAGTTTCCCTGACGCTGGCTTTTGGGCATGGCGCGCATTGCTAGACGGGCTGGACCAGACCGCACCGCTTGCCGGGCAGCTGTTGTCAGAACTGTCGGACCCCGAACGCGCCAAGATAAGCGACCGGCTTGAACAGCATTTTGCTCCGCAAGCCGAAACCGGTGTAGCGCGCGCAATGCTCGCGCTGGCCGTCATTCAGATCGTCCTTCGCCCCGAGCCCGACTATCTGGCCGCATATGCCTGGCAGAGCATTGCGGCGGCACTCGACCATCACAGCGCGGCCCAGGCGCGCGAAATGACCCGCAATATGATGCCAGCGGGGTTGCGTTCTGGCGCATCGGAATTTGCATTGGCAGCTTTTCGCGACTGGTGCGCGCGACAGGGCGAAACCGCCCCCGTCTCCTGTGCTGTCGTCATGGCAAGCCACTGACCGTATGCAGCCTCACGAAGCGCTCATACGATCTGACCAATGGTTTCCAGCAGTTTCTGAGAGGTGAAGGGTTTGCCAAGACAGCCGTTGAAGCCTGCGCGCAAATAATCGCGCACCTGATCTGGCATGGCATTCGCTGTCACGGCCAAAGCCGGTACGGGTCGGTGATTAGAGCTCGCCTCGCGCATCCTGATCTCGCGGATCAGGTCTGTGCCCGCCATCCGAGGCATATTGATATCAAGCAACAGCAGATCGAAATTCTGATCTGCGAGGGTTTTCAACGCAGTCTCACCGTCTTCACATAGGGTGACCTGCGCATTCAATTTACGCAACATGAGTTGGAGAAGCCGTCTGTTGGTGGCGCTATCGTCCGTGACCAGAATCGAGCGCCCGCTCAAGTCAATCCCTTTGTGGCTCGTCGAAACCGCAGGTGCGATTGCAAGTGGCAGGCTCAGGATTGCGGTCGTTCCGCAGCCCTTTTCCGAAGCGAGATCCAGATCTCCCTGCATGGACCTGGCCAGCCAACGCGCAATGCTCAGCCCCACGCCCTGCCCACCGTAGCGACGCGATAGGCTCTCGTCAATCTGTCGAAAGGGCTCGAATGCCAGAGCAACCTGCTCTTCGGACATACCAATTCCGCTGTCAATTATCGTGATCACGACCCGCTCGGCGCGCGAGATGTCAACCTCGACCCGGATCTCGCCAGTTTCGGTGAACTTCACAGCATTCGACAGAAGATGGCGCAAAATCTGTGCAAGGCGCGCGGCGTCACCCAGGCGATTGTCCTCCACCTCTCCGAGATAGGCAAAGCGCAGCGCAAGACCCCGTTCGACTGCCTTGCGCGAAAACGATCCTACGGCCTGATCACAGACGGCCCGCAGATCAAACGGCACGAGGTTCAATTGCAATGGGCCATCTTCCAGTCTGGCGACGTCCAGTACATCGCTCAGCACCTGATTCAGCTCGTTTGCAGCAACGCTTATCTGTGCGAGTTGTTCCTTGTCATCACCCAGTCGATCTGACTGCCCGAGCACATCGGCCATGCCGAGAATCGCCGTCAATGGCGTGCGCATCTCGTGGCTCATGGTTGCGAGAAAGGCTGATTTCGCCCGGCTTGCCATTTGCGCCTGATCGCGCGCTTCAGCCAATGCACTGACATCCCCGGCATAGCCCCGAAAACCGGCAAAGGCACCTTCGCTGTCTTTAAACGGAACCATGGATACCTGAACCGCGCGCAGGCTGCCATCCGAGAGCTTGAAACTGAGCAATTCGTGCAAGGCGCGTGTCTGGTTCTGTGCAAGGACAGCGCTGAGCGGCACCCGCTTGTAGGCTTCATCTTTCAGCCGGACCCCCAAATCATCGATATGGGAACCAAGAATGCTTTCAGGGGCGATATCGAAAGCAGATGCCATCCCTTCGGAAACATAGGAAAGACGTAGCTGCGCATCGATTTCGAAGAACCAAGCGCGACTCATCTTGGCGATGTCTGACAAGCGCCCCTCGACACGGGTCAGATCGGCGCGCATCTCCTTTACGGTACTGACATCCTTGTAGCTGATCACGATGAAGCGCGCGTCCTGTCCGGGCGCGGGCACCGGTTGCAGAGTGACTTCCGTCCAGCTTGCTACGCCATTGTCATGTGGGATCTGGAATTCGAACTGCCCCGCGTTGCGACCTTCCAGCGCCTGCCTGTATCGCACATGCTCCTGCGATTGCGGGTCTGCGGTCGCTGGTATGTCGAATGCGCTGCGAAGCGACGCAGTCTTGCCTTCGCTCCCAGACGCGCGGTTGAGCGCTGCGCTGACATAGAGCAGAGGTCGCGCCGGAAGCGACGCGTCTGCGACAGCAATCGCTGCATCTGCGCCGGAGATCAGCATTTCCAGCAAATCGCCGCGATCACGTGCCGCTTTCTGTGCCTGATGCAGGTTCAGCAAATTGCGCACGCGCAGTTTGAACTCTTCTATGTTGACAGGTTTGGTCAGAAACTCGGTCGCGCCTGCCCTGATGGCTGCCATGCGCGTTGTTGCATCATGTTCGCCTGTGACCACGATAATTGGCAGATGGGCGGTTCTGCGATCGAGGCGCAGCCTCCGGATGGCCTCGACCCCGGTCAGGTCAGGCAAGCGGTGGTCAAACACGGCAAGATCCGCCCCGTCGAAACAGGCGGATATACCGTCTTCTGCTGTGGAATAACCTTCAACTTCATACTGCGTGCCATTGCGCAGCGACATGATCAGAATATCCCGTATCACGGGATGATCCTCAACAATTACCACACGCATCAACTCGCCCGATCAAGAAATGTACCCCCTTGATTTCATATGTTTCAGAAGGTTTAGATAATCTGAACGGCAAGTTTTTTTCTGCTGTCTCGGTTATGTCCAACAGCCTCCATGAACGTCATGACAACGGCGCCTGTCATGGGCACCGTTCTTGTGGTGCAAACCGAAGCCATGCCGGGATTCAGTGTGTGCGAAATGTCGCCAGTGTTGTGATCTTCTCGTGGCTCAGCCCCGTCTCCCGGCTGATCTGCGAGACCGGCATGTTCTCTCGCACCAGGGTCATGACCTGCTCGATCATCTTTTCGCCCGCTATCCATTCGACGTCGGATTGTATGGTTTCGACATGTCGCGAGATCTCTTCATGCTCTGCAATTCTGGCTTCGGCCTCGCGCAGGAGCAAAGCCTCGGTCCTCGCCTGACTTTCACTCAATTCGCCATGCAAGCAGGCAAGGGCGGCCTCAAGATCAGAGCGTTGCTGGCGCCGCAACTCGCGCCAACTCAGCATCAACCCTGCTGCCAGCGCCATGATCGCGATGACCAGCACAGAGATCAGAGTCGGAAAAATCAACGGAATACCATTTTCCATTTAGAGGCCTTTCAATCTGCGATCAGCGAAACCTGCGCGGCAAGTGCATCTGCAATTCTTGCGGGGTTCAACGGGTAGCGACCCGCTGCAATTTCGGCACTCAGATGTGCCACGACATCTGCATCGATAGGTGGGCCCTTGCTCATTTCCAAAGGCAGACTGCGCGCGGAAACCGAAAGGGACACATCATCCCCGGTTTCGCCGCCACGCGCTGGCGGGTTGCTCAGGGAAGAACTCTGCGCCTTGCCTGTCTGGGCCTGGCCGGTTTCACCGATCGCGCGCAATTGGGTGATGTTTGATGTGATCTGATTGACCATGACAGCCTCCGGTTTCTCCTAGTAACGGCCAGTCACGGCAGGATGTTAGGGCGCACGCGGGCTTGGCCGGGCGCGATGATTTCAGCTTTCACAACACGCTCCGAATTCCACGGGCGCACTCGGATGCGGTCCCCCAGCCAACCGTTTTCAAGGGCGATGGCCGCTATCCCGATCTCGATTTCTCCCTGTGACAGATGGAGTGTGATTTTCTCTCCATCCGAAACAGGATGATCGGGTTCCAGATGGCGTTCCAGAACGGGCTGATCCGGCACCAGGGAAACCCGGACACGGCGGCCAATGACGCTTTCCGGCTCATGTATCATTCCCAGTCGGCTGGGTGTCGGCTGCATCGCGAGATCGTCGGCGGAAACGCGCTGACCTCGTGTCAAAGGTCGGGTCACAACGACGGCCAGTCTCGATCCGGCGGTGCGCGCTGCTGGTTCTCTCTGCGTGGCAGGCAGATCAAATGCACTCAGCCGAAGAACGCGACGCCATGGCGCAGGAGCATCACATCGAAGCTCAGCCTGCGACCACTGCCCGTTCACAGGAGAGACGACAGGCGCGTGAACACATGGCGGAAAGGCGCGGATCGGGGCCAAGATTTCGGGCGCGGGCTGATTGTCCTGCTGCATTGCAATCTCGACCAGTGACAAGATCTCCTGCCCTGTAATCATTTCAGGCCGCACCGTGCCGGGAAAGAGCACGATACAGGAAATCAAGATCGAAGCCCGTTTCATCCCAAGCCTGTGCCTGTGTCCATAAATCGCACGGCCCGTCCCGCGAAACTGGCAACAGGTCGCGTCGCATCAAGCGGGGCAAGTTGTGCCCTGCGCTCAGAAAGCTGCTTTATTTCCAGCATCTCCACGGACTGATCGCGATCAATGGTAAAGGCGAGCGATGCGCGGGTCAGCCCGTGCACACGCCCCGAAGCGACTTCAAGGCGCCCGGCGGCGTGCGTAATCAATGCGCGAACCGGCTGACACCCCGCCTGCCGAAACAGCGCCTGCAATGCGGGAACGGCACCGCGCCCGAGATCATGGGCCAGTTGCGCCTGATCACGCTGCGCAAGAGGCGCCGCACGACCCAAGGCCGAGGGCCCCGCCCGCCGGATTTCGGCATCATGGGTCTGCACCATCCGTTCGCCTGCCGGCCCATCGAGTCGCAGTCGCAACTGCAGATTCAATCTCTTGTTGGCGGGCGCAATCTCCAGCCGGACATGCAATCCGTGACCGCCCGCAGCAACGCGCCCCGAGCCCTGTGTCAGCGCGCGCCAATCGGTTGAATCGCGAGACGGATCTTGACCAGGCAAGAACCGCGCAAGGGTGATATCAGCGACTTCCTGGCGTTGCTGGGTCTGACGCACCAGTTCCGCTGCGATCTGATGCGCCAGAGCTTCGGCCCAGGCCGGGGCCGAGGGCGAAACCCGCACCTCTGGCGGATAGACTGTCAGGACCAGCGCGCGCCGGTCGTGGCATTCCCCCGCGACAGGCTGCCCGACCTGCGCCCGGATGGTGACATGCAAATGCCCCCCCGATTGCTGCTGCCCCAGAAGCTGATAGCTCAGCACACGTCCGACGGGCCGCACGATCAGCATATCTGATGTCATGCGCCCCAGGGACATCGCAGAATGCCCCTGAACGGCTGCGCCCCCGGCGAAGGCCGCCGAAAGCAGTGCATCCGCAAGCGCGCGACGTCTGGCTGCATCCAGATCGGACGCCCCTTGAACAAGCGCGCTGCCCGTGACTTCAACCCATACACCGGCCTGCACAGGTCTCGGCAACAGGCCAAGAGCCAGTGCGCCCAGTGCAAAATCGCGGCGGCCAAGCTGCATCATCGGCCTGTCCCCACGGCGCGCAGCACATAGGCCACAGTATCTGCGTCGATCTGCATGGTGACTGCATAGCCATCCTCGCCGCGCGGCTCGATAGCGACAGTGCGTGCACCGCGCAGGCTGCCTTCCACCCGCGCGGCAAGTCGGTCATCACGCAATATGGCATCGCGCAGCAGGCTGTCAGAGGTCAGCCGAACACCATGCACTTGTTCGGTCAGATCGCGCAGCGCCTCCAGACGGGCGGCACGCATGGCCAACAGGCGACGCTGGTTGAGCGACTCGCCGGGCTGCCGTGCGACCTGCGCAAAACCTCGCCCGATCAATGGGGCAGGCATCAGAGCATCACGCTTGATTTCAACCCTTGGCTCCAGCGTGTCAATCATGTCCTTGACCTGCGCATATTGCCGCGTCGTTGCGCTGGCGTGATCGGGAAGCGCATCCATGGCGCTGCGCGGCCCGGTGCTGCACCCTGCCAGGATCAACGCAAGGAAAGTGGCCTGCGTCACGATACCGCTTCGGAAGGGGATAGGACGACGGGAAATGGACATCTGGACCTCGACAGACTGACTCTTGACTGACAGCGCTGTGCAAGTGCCGTGCCATTCCATCTGCCGATCAATCCAAATTCCGGGATCGTTCTGGCATGAGACTTGCAGGTGTTTGCGGAATTCAGCCAGCTTCCGGATTGCCGCATGCCCGTCTCCTTCCTTGTGTCGCCGCGCCCGCCCTGCCCCGGACACGACCATGAATAGTCTGGCGACCGCGCCCAAGGGATCAGGCCTGTCGCTGGGTGTCGTTGCGCTGCCAGTGGGCGTGCTCGTCATCATGGCGATGATGATCGTTCCCCTGCCCGCAGCCATGCTGGACGTGTTCTTTGTCACGAATATCCTGCTGTCATTGCTGGTGCTGATGGTCGCCATTCACGCACACAGGCCACTGGATTTTTCGAGTTTTCCGTCCATCCTGCTGATTGCCACCACCCTGCGCCTTGCGCTCAACGTGGCCTCGACCCGTGTCGTTCTGGCCGAAGGCCATACCGGCGCAGGCGCGGCAGGCAGTGTCATCGAAGCCTTTGCGGATTTCGTGATTGGCGGAAACTTCTTCGTGGGCATTCTCGTGTTCACGATCCTTGTGATCATCAATCTGGTTGTGATCGCCAAGGGGGCCGGGCGCGTTTCCGAGGTTTCCGCGCGCTTTACCCTCGATGCCATGCCGGGCAAGCAGATGGCGATCGATGCGGATCTGAATGCCGGATTGCTGACCGCCGAGGAAGCCAAGGCCCGGCGCGCGGAAGTGGCGGCAGAGGCGGATTTCTATGGTGCGATGGATGGCGCGTCGAAATTCGTCAAGGGCGATGCCATTGCAGGGTTGATCATTCTGGCGATCAACCTTCTGGGCGGGATCGTTGTCGGGATGCTCCAGCACGGGCTGGATTTTTCGTCTGCGGCGGATGCCTATGTGCGTCTGTCGGTCGGTGATGGGCTTGTCGCGCAGGTGCCGGGTCTGTTGCTGTCGCTTGCTGCGGCCATCATCGTGACGCGCAGCTCTACCACCGCCACGATGAGTGCCGAAATCGGGCGCCAGATGAATATGGCACAGGCCTGGGCACCTGCCGCAGTGGTGTTGCTTATGGTCGGCCTTGTGCCGGGCATGCCGAATCTCATTTTTCTGATCGCTGCAGGACTGGCAGGCGCAGCAGCCTTTCTCGCCCGGCGCGATGATCGTTCGGCGTCGCAGGACGAGGCCAAGTCTGAAAGCACGGACAAGCAAGCGGCAAATGCGCTGGCGGATGGACAGGACACGCCGCTGATCGCCCCCGAGGATGTCACCGACATCGCCCCCGTCTCCTTGCAGATCGGGTATGGACTCATCCCGCTGGCCAGCGCCGAAAGTGGCAATGCCTTGGTATCGCGGGTCACGGCGATGCGGCGAGAGCTTTCGAAGGTGCTCGGGATCATCGTGCCGGGAATTCGTATCCGCGATGACCTGACACTTTCCCCGAATGCCTATCGCCTGCGTATCGGACAGACAATTGTCGCCGAGGATTCGGCCTATGCAGATCGTCTGCTCGCGATTCCGGGCCACAACACGCAGCGCAAGCTGACCGGGATCGAGGTGAAAGACCCCTCCTTCGGCCTCGACGCCATCTGGGTGCAGCCGCATCAGCGCGCCGAAGCCGAAGCGGATGACTATACCATCGTCGAACCAGAGGCCGTCATTGCCACCCACATTGGCCAGGTGCTGCAACGCCATGCTGGCGATCTGATTGGTCCTGATGGCGTACAGGATCTGCTCGATATTCTGGCCAAGGGCGCACCTACCCTGGTCCAGACAGTGGTTCCCAAACTGGTGCCCCTGCATGTGCTGACAGCAGTCATCCGCCAGTTGCTGTCTGATCGCCTGCCGGTTTCGGACATGCGCAGGATCCTCGAAGGCCTGGCGCAAATCTCGGGCGCAGACAGAAGCATCGCTCAGCAGGCCGAATTTCTGCGCCCTGCGCTGGTGCCGCTGCTACTGCAGCAGATTGCGCCGCTGTCGTCCAATCTGCCTGTTGTGACGCTCTCGCCGGCACTCGAACAACTGTTGCTGCGCACCCGGCGCGAAAGTGACGAAGGCCTGCTGCTCGACCCCGGCTTTGCCCAGCGTCTGCTGCAGGAAATCGCTGCCGCTCAGGATGCCGCGCAGGTGCGCGAACAGGTGCTTGTGATCATCGTATCGAATGTCCTGCGCCGTGCCTTCGCGAGCTTCCTGAGACCGCATCTGTCAGATGCTCTTGTCCTGGGGCTGAATGACTTGCCGGAAACGCGCCGCGTCGAGATCACACGCAGCATTGATCTGCCGGAAGCGCTTGCCGCGCCTTCTGGCGTAGAAGGAGGATAATCCATGTCCTTGATCAGAATACGCGCGGCGGACACTGCAAAGGCTCTCGCAGAGGTCGAGCGCAGATTTGGCGAGGACGCGATGATCGTCTCGACAAGCCGCGATAACGGCGAGGTTGAAATAGTCATCACACAATCCGCCGAGCTTGCGCAGGCGCCCCTGTCCACCGAAATGTCACAACCAGACGCTCACGCGCTGCCCCTGCCGTCGCGCCTTGTGCTGATTGGACCACCGGGTGCAGGCGTCTCCATGCTGGCGGCACGCCTTGCCGCATATTGGATGCGACACGAACCTTCAGTCAATGTGCAGTTGATCGCGCCGCGCCCCGACCCGCTTGCTCCGGTCTCACCGCTCGTTGCGCATGCGCGGTTGCTCGGGCTGAGCATCGAGACGCCAAACTGGACGACCGGGCAACCCGGGCAGATTGCGGATACGAACGGGCATCGGCCTCAGATCGTCGATCTGTCCGGGCTTGGCCAGGACGGGCCCTTCCATGTGGCGCCCTTGCTGGGCGGGGCTTCCACCGCCTGCTGGCTTGTTCTGCCAACCGGTCTACACAGGCAGGCGCAGGACACCATTCTTGCGGTCTACCGTCCGCTCTGCAGCGCTCTGGCACTCACGCGCGCGGATTTATGCCCGCTCACTCTGGAAGATCGCGCTCTTCCATACCGATTTGGCCTGCCGATTGCATTGGTTGCTCAAGGTGTCGGCCTGCTCGACGCCTGTCGAATGCAGAATCCCACGCGGCCCATGTCCGCCCAATACAAACAAAAGGATAACCCGCATGTTGCCGCGCGCCTATCCGGATAAGGCCCTTTCACCCGAGAAGCTGGTGACAACGCATTATGATCTTGCCCGCAAGATTGCATGGCATGTGCATGGTCGGGTCGGACGGCGGGTCGAGATCGACGATCTGTTGCAGGTTGCCTATCTCGGGCTACTTGACGCAGCGCAGCGCTACGAGCCCAAACCCGATACGCCGTTTTCTGCCTATGCCAGTATCCGCATCCGGGGGGCAGTTACCGACTACCTGCGTGGTCTGGCGGGCATGACGCGCAGTGCGCTCAAGATGCAGGCGCGTTTGCGACAGGCAGAGCAACGTCTCACTCAGAGCCTGATGCGCCAGCCCAATGATACCGAACTCGCGGCAGCGCTGAAAATCACCGACCTTGAGCTTGGGCGGTGGCGCTCGGAGATAGACAATGCTTCCGTCACTTCAATCGAAGATATCTACAGCGATCATTCCATCCTGTTTCGCGATTCTGCTCCCGATGTCGAAGAGCGACTGACGCGCGCGACACACAAGCGCTTGCTGGCTGACGCGATCGGAAATCTGCCAGAGCGCGAGGCGATGGTCCTGCAACTCTATTATGTCGAGGAGTTGAACGTCTACGAGGTCGCGGAAATTCTTGGGGTCACGACCGGTCGCGTATCCCAGATCAAGAAAGCCGCCATGCAAAGGTTGAGCACCCTCATCAACCTCGCCACCACGGAAAACTCTTGAGCAAAGACCCGCGCAGCCTGTCAGGCAGCGCAGGTCATAAGGGTTGCGGCGATGGGATTACTCGGCAGCCATCTCGGAATACGGCGATACCTGGACAGCATGCGCCATGCGTTGCGCCCAGTCAGCAGCCGCTTTTTCAACGGCGATGGTCCTTGATCGCCCAAGGTGCAGGGCAACAACGCGGGCACGATCTTGCGGCGGCAAATCCGGGTCAACATCGATGCGGCTCCACTCCGCGTGCTCAAGCTTCAGCTCCCATCCCGTTTCAACCCGGCGCAACCAGAATACCTGGCCGAGAAGCTCGAAGGCTTCGGCGATTTCGTCGGTGGGCAGGTCGCGCCGTCGGATCAGATGCATCTTCACAAACTCATATGGAACATCGATGTCAGCCTGAATGATCTCGGCGGCTACTTTCGTCCAGCCATCAGCGTTTGAATGCGACAAGGCAGACCAAGCGTTGTCGCTGACACAACTATAGTGAAGGATGTCGGTCATCGGGTGTGCCGCAATGAGATAGTCGCGCTCCATGATCCGCAATCTGGCATGGGGGCGCATTTCTGCCCCGACCGCCAAATCATCACCTTCGGTGCTCTCTTGGAGTGTCGTGCTGCACAAGATGTCAGTATCAGGCAAACTGCGCAGACCAGAACGCAGGATGATCTCGCGACCGGTCGCCGTCAACGAGACGTCCATCGGTGGCGCCAGCATGTCATGGCCATCAACAAGGCCGGAAATCTGCAAAGCGATTACCTGGCTTCGGGTGGGTGGCCTGCCGGAAATCAGACGAAGAAAGCCAGTGAGCGTAGGCGTATTCACACCGGCGTCCAATTCGGCCAGCTCTTCCATCAGCGCCAGCATGCCAGAAGCAAGGATGCCCGGCCCTTCGCGCATCGCGAACAGCTGCTGGCTCAGAGTTCCGGCGAGCTGATCGAGACAGCGCTTGCGGTTCTTCGAGGGCCAGCTTCTGGGAGCGCCGGTAATGACGAGCCTTGCTCTGCTTTGCGAACCCTCGGCGAGCAGGTCGATATGCAGATCCACCAGATCAGAGACGAAAGACGTTTCCGACATGACCTCGACAGCGCTGAAATCACCCAGAGCAACACGCGAGTCTTCTGCCATCGGGGCGATCAGCGTGTGACGTTGCACATTCTGTACGACCGAAAACACTGCCCAAGGGTCAAGAGAGTCTGATATATGTAGCTGCGCGCTTTGTGCATCGACGGCAAGGCATGCCGTCTCGCACAGGGTCTGAACGCAGTTTTGCAGGATGGTGAGGATATTGCGGTCCATGCTCCAGGCTCCGGAATCGTCAATGGGGTTGACCCGGCGGTATCCGTTTTCACCAGCACCTCGTTGCGAGTTCAGCAACACTTTCCGATGCGACGCCCCCGGCCAACGAAGTTTTCACGTTGTCATGTCGCGCGATAGCGAGGCAACGCGACATGAGTATGGTGGCATGACACCATCGGGATGGGTCCAGTCCGAAGGTATGGGCGTCCTGGCACGCTCCATGCAGTTGTTCTCGCATGAGACATCTCTTTCTTGCTTTTCTGTTATGGGTGACAGCAGTCGATCATCCGCGCGCCAATACGCCCGAATGCGAACAGCTTGCAGAGGCAGCGGGCCGGACCCATGGCGTTCCGATCGGGGTGATGGGAGCAATCGCGCTCGTGGAATCCGGGCGAACGTTCGGGGGTCGCTTCCGAGCCTGGCCCTGGACGCTCAATCAAGGCGGTCGCGGTAGTTTTCATTCAGACAAGCCTTCGGCACTCAAGGCGTTGAATGCCCTGCTGGAAAGCGGCGCGCGGAATGTCGATGTAGGATGCATGCAGATCAACTGGCATTGGCACGCCGCGCGTTTTGACACTGCGTCCGACATGCTGGACCCGATCCAGAACACCAGCTACGCCGCGCGCTACCTTTTCGAACTCTATCAGAGCCTGGGAAACTGGAACCTTGCGGTGATGCAATATCATTCGCGAGACCCGGAACGCGGCGCTCTCTACGCCAAAAAGGTCGAAAGAGAGTTGGAACGCACCGATGCCAGTCTCATGGATAGCTTGGCCCGCTTGCCAGCTTCAGCCTCTGTTCCGGCGCGCGAAGAGCAACATGGTTTGCTGACACGGCCCCAAGGCGCGCTGATTGCATTATCGCCCAGAGCGGCGGCTGCCTTGAATTGACATGCCCCCGGTTGCATCCGCCACAAATCAACCCGCCAATTAAGCTTTAGTTAATCATCTGATGGCAGCGATAATCTGTCGCCATGTCTTTTGCCGGCAAAACTGTGATATGGATGTCTTCAAACAAGGGGCTCAAATGTTCCATAATCTCCGACTGTTGCTATTGTCCTTACTGCTTGGCCTGTCCGCACCTGCTTTCGCGCAGGAACTCGACCAGCCGGAAGGGGCTGCGATCCTGACAATTTCGGGCGCGATCACCAAAACCAACTCCGGCTCCGATGCCCTGTTCGATCTGGCAATGCTGGATGCACTTGAACAGCGCGAAACCCTCACCGAAACGCCTTGGTTTGATGGCAAGCAACGCTTCTCCGGCCCGACACTCAGCAGCCTGCTTGAAACGGTCGGCGCTGAAGGCAACAGCCTTCGCTTCGTTGCGTTGAACGATTACGCAGCTGAAATGCCGATAGAGGATGCTCTGGAGCGTCCGGTCATTCTCGCCTCGCGCCACAATGAGGCCCTGATGTCGGTTCGCGACAAAGGACCGCTCTTCGTGATCTACCCGTTCAGCGAAATTCCGGAACTGAACAACGAGGTCTATTTCTCGAGATCAGTCTGGCAGGTCAAGGCAATCGAGGTACTTCCTTGAAATCCAGATCGGCGCAGTCCTTCCTGTCAGGACGTCGCAGCAGGATTGCGGTATTCATCCTCAGTCTTGTTGCGGCGACGGCCATGATGGGCGCGTCGGTCCAGTTTCTACGCCTGCTCGATTCAGAACGCGACATGGATGCGATCATCCGCGAAGACGCGATCTGGGCCGTCTTTCAAGCGGATCGGCACATGCGCGAACTTGACCGGTTGGTACGACTGGTCTCGGATACCGGCAGGTTGGATATTCACGAGGATCTCGTTCTGAATTACGACATTCTCTATAGTCGGATTGCACTGCTTGAGCGCGGAACCTTCCAGCTTGACCTCGCACGTGAAGGTGATCTGACGCGCAAGGCGCGAGAGTTGACCAGCTTCGTATTCGATCTGGCAGATCAGATAGACGCGCTGGATCCGACGCGCCCGAACTATTGGCCGTCGATACAGCAACTTGCGGCAGATATCGCCGGATTTCCCGCACTGACCAATGACCTGTTGCTCAACGCAAATTCGGCGATGAATGCACAACGCGTAAGTGATCGCGATGCAAGAGCGGCAATCCAGGAACAGCTTGCGGCGATGCTGGTCGTGCTGATCCTTGCTTTTGTGGGCATTTTTTCCTTGCTGATGCTGCAATTGCGGCAACTTGCAATGAGCAGCCGCAAAATGGCCCTGCTGCAGGAGCGCAGCAATCGCAGGGCAATCCGCGCGCAGGCCGCCAACAGGGCCAAATCCGCGTTTCTGGCGACCATGAGTCATGAGATGCGCACCCCCTTGAACGGGATCATCGGCAATGCCGAACTGGTCGTCTATGACGATCCCAGCGGGCCGCATGAACAGCGATTGAGCAAGGTTCTTGCCTCGGCAGAAGTGTTGCGCGATCTGATTGACGGGATTCTGGATTTCTCACGCATGGAAAAGGGCACGATCCGCGTCGAGCCTGCCCCGGTCCCCTTGATGGATGTCGCAAATGCCTTGGCATTGGCTTATGGCGACGCCGCGCGACAAAAAGGGATCTCGCTTGTTGTGGATATGCCTGACGAGATTGTGGTCCTTGACGAATCCTTGCTACGCCAGGCTCTGGCCAAGCTGATCGAGAATGCTTTGAAATTTAGCGCAGACGGTGCGGTTAACGTGACCGCGACGCTCCCTGCGACGGGTCTTTTGCGTGTGGAAGTTGTCGATCAGGGGATCGGCATTGCCGCTGAAGATATGCCCAGGCTGTTCAATGGCTTCAATCAACTGGATTGGTCCAGATCGCGCAGTTTCGGCGGCAGCGGTCTTGGACTTGCTCTTTGCAAGAGAATTGTTGAAGGACAGGGAGGCACGATCGGTGTCGAGAGCGTTGAGGGTGAGGGCAGTCGCTTCTGGATCGAGATTCCCGCAGAGCGCGCCGAGATTGCCGACAGTCCCGTTGTGCCAGATGAATCGACCACCGATTCGCGCCCGTTGCATGTGCTTATTGCCGAGGACAATCCGATAAACGCAGATGTCCTGAGCGCGCATCTGCAGCATCTCGGGCATAGCTGCTCAGTTGTCGTCAATGGACGTGAAGCTGTCGATTTCCTGATGGAGCGCCACGCCGATCTTGTTCTGATGGACATGCAGATGCCGGTCATGGACGGGTTGGAAGCGACCCGCATGCTGCGTGCCTTGGGCTGCGCGTTGCCCGTCATCGGTGTTACCGCGAATGCCTTCGCACAGGACCGCAGCGATTGCCTTGCCGCAGGGATGACGGATTTCATGCCCAAGCCGGTTACACGCAAGGCGCTGTTTGCTATGCTTTCTGCATTAGAATTTGACCTCGGGTCTGAAATGATCGAAGAGCAGAACGCGGTACAGCAAATACCCACCCCTGAACTGCAACCGGAACATACCGACACAATTTCGGCGCAATTCCGTGATCTTGTTGACATGCTTGGCGAAGAGACGGCGATCTCTTTTCTGGACCGTTTCGAAGACGATATCGCAGAGTTGCAAAGCAATTTGTCCAAAGCTGTAGATCGGGAAAATCAGGAATCGCAGGACAACCTGTTGCACACCTTCAAGGGGGCAGCCCTGACACTTGGCCTGACCTCATCAGGCCATTTCGCGCAGGAACTTCGGTCTGTTCTGCCCGTTTCACATGACCAGATTCGAGAACTGATCCATCTGGCAAGGCAGGATGTGTCTATGTGCCGGACAAGTGTAAAAGGTGTTGCACGTGCTGAGCAGGAATGAGCAGAACTGGCAGTCATTGCTGACAGCCCATCTGCAGGAAATCGCCGAAAGCAAAGCCCCGTCAAAGGCGCTGAACGCCTTTCTGCAATCACTCTGTAGCCAGTTTGCTGCCGAGTACTGTGCGATCCTCTCGTGCCAACAGGGTCACACGGTGACTTTGGTCGAGAGTGCTTCTGCCTCACCTGATCATTGCGATACCGGCCCGTCATTGCCCTGCTGGCCAAAGCCTCATGAGCTTGCCGCGAATGAGCCTTTCGTCGACGACCCTGACAGAAAAGAGCTTTTGCTCTTGCTGGACCATGACGGTAACGCCGATACGCCGCTCGCGTTGTTTGTCCGTGGCATTGACGGAGCCGACGAGAGTACAAGGGCAGACCTGCGATCAGCCGGTGCGCTGATCCTTCTGGCGCGCGCCCGAATTGCGGAACGCGACCGCCTGCAGCTTCGTTTGACACTCGCCGAGGAGGTAGATGGCGAAAGCACGCCAACCGCCGCAAAGACACAAGCGCAGGATGCCCGTGTGTTGCTCAATGCCGTCGAAAGGCTGACAGACGCGCAGGCGCTCAGTGTCGAACTTATCGATGATCTGCTGTCGGTCCCGCACGCGCAGTTGGATGACGCCATATCGCGTGCATTGGCGCGGATGGGTCAATTTTGCGGGTCGGATCGTACATATCTTTTTCGCGAGGTGTCAGAGACAACCATCAGCAACACCCATGAATGGTGCGCCCCCGGTATCGAACCCATGGCCGAGTTGCTGCAGGACCAACCGCTGGAGATTGCGGCGCAATGGTACACTGCCTTCAAAAACCAGCCAGAGATCTACATTGCGGATGTTTCGGAACTGCCCGCAGGGGATGAAATCCGTGAAGTCCTGGAAATGCAGGAAATCCAGTCTCTGCTGGCCGTGCCATTGCAGTATCAGGACCGGGTCTTCGGATTCGTCGGCTATGATGCCGTTCGGCACAAACGCAGCTTCCTGAAAGGCGAGATATCGTTGATACGTTCGGTAGCCAATGTCATGGCCACCACACTGACGAAACGCGATGTCGATCTCCGCCTGTCAAGGATTCGCGATGAGCAGGAACTGGAACGCAAGCGACTTCAGGCGACGCTCAGTGTCATCCCCGATATCCTTTTGGAAATCGATGGCGAGATGCGCATCATCAGCTTTCATGCAAACCCGTCAGTTGAGCGTCAGGTTGATCTCGAGGCCCTTGTCGGATTGTCCCTGACCGAGCACTTCCCCCCCGATGTGGCTCAGATCACAGATCAGATCCGGTCAGATCTTCAGGATCAGGACGTCGCTGACGGATATGCGATATCCTACACGGCAGCAGAGCAAACCCGGCGCTATGCGGTATCTGCAGCACGTGTGTCCGCGCGCACGGACGAGGATGCAGTGCGATACATCGCCGTCCTGCGCGACGTCACCGAAGCCCATCAACAGCGCCAGAAAATCGAACGCCTGAGTCGGATCGCCCAGACCACGACAAACCTTGTCGTTGTCACCGACAACATGGCGCGCATCGAATGGGTCAATCCGGCTTTCGAGGCCCGCACTGGCTATCAACTTGACGAAATCATCGGGCGCAGACCGGGTGATTTTCTGCAAGATGCCGATACAGACCAATCCGTTGTCGCGAAGATTCGCAGGGCATTGAATAGATTGCACCCGATCACTTGCGAATTGTTGAACGTATCTCGCATGGGCGCGAAATACTGGGTGCGCATGACCATCCAGCCGCTCCATGACGAGCATGGCGCCCATATCGGGTTCATGGCGGTGCAGACAGATGTGACGGCAACACGCGAGCTGATGCAGGAAATGCGCATTGCCCTGTCCTCTGAACAGGCCGCACGGGTTCAGTTGCGCAGCGCAGTGGACAACATGCAGGAAGCGCTGATCATGTTCGATGCGCACCAGCGCATCGTGATTTGCAATGAGAAGTATCGCGCGCTCTATCCGGCGGTTGCCCATATGCTTGTTCCGGGTGCCGATCGTGAAACCCTGCTTCGCGAGGGATTGCGCAAAGGTATTTTCAGAACGAACGGTCTAGAACCTGAAGAGTGGCTGCGCCATCACCTGCGGGCTTTCCACATTGGTCATTCACAATACAAGATGTGCCAGATCGGAGGTCGCTGGTTTCGAGAGACCCAGCAACCGACGCCCGATGGCGGGCGCCTGTGTCTGATGTCGGATGTGACTGAGTGGAAAGATGCCGAACAGCGCGCAATTGCAGATCGCGCAAGAGCGATGGATGCGTCGCGCGACGGGATCATCTTGATCACGAAGAATGAGAACATAAGCTATGCAAACCCCTCCGCCGTTTCAATTCTGCGCGGCAATAGCGCTGACGAATTGCTGGGGCGGGACTGGCGCGACCTGCTGCTCGGTGCGGATGCGGTCGCTCGGAGTGAGCTTATCCACGCGTCACTTGACGAAAGCGGTTTCTGGCAGGGAGAGGCACATCCGGGATTCGACAGCACGGGTCTGGCCACGCTCGACATATCCGCCACAAGAAACACCGATGGTGGCATATTGTGCATCTTCCGCGACATTACCGAGCGGCGCAACAATGAAGCCGAACGAGAAACCCTGCGCGAGCAGTTGACGCTGGCGCGCAGGCGAGAGGAAATCGGGCAAATCGCCGCCGGTTTGACACATGACTTCAATAACTTGCTCGCGGTCATTTCGGGCGCAACGCAGATGATTCAGGAAGCGGACGAGATCTCTTTTGCCCAGGCGATGGCCACGCGCATTGCCGGTGCATCGGATCAGGCTGCGGAAATGCTGCGCCGCATGCTGTCCCTTGGCAAGCACAATCAGGTCAGAAAGCTCTTCGACCTGCGTGGCCCATTGCGCGACGCCGAGGCTCTGGTGCGCCCACGACTGCGCGCGCCCATCACCCTGAGTGTCGATCTGCCCGACCAGCCCGTGATGACTTGGGCAGACAGTACCGCTGTCGTCCAGATGGTAATGAACCTGATCATCAACGCACATGACGCATTGAAGTCTCAGAGCGCACGCACAGAGCCTGGTCGTATTTCTCTGTCGCTCGCTCTGGCTGATCGCCAGCAACTTGCGGCAAGCTGTGACATTGGCGGTATCGATCCCGCGCGCGCTTATGCGATCATCACTATAGCGGATAATGGTCCCGGCATGTGTTCCGAGGTCCGCGAGAATATCTTTACACCCTATTTCTCGACCAAGGGCGCAGATGGGACAGGGCTGGGTGTTCCGATCGTTGTCAATGCCGTGCAGGGTCAAGGGGGCGCTCTGAACCTATTCTCAGAACAAGGAACGGGCACCAGATTCACGATTTTCTGGCCATTGGATGAGGCTCTTGCAGATCCTTTCAATGAGACCGAAGCTGTGCCGGCAGAAGGTCTCTGGGACGGCAAGACCGCGTTGCTTCATTCGGAAGATGATGACCGATACAATCAGATCCTGGCGCAACTGGAGTCAGAGGGGGCGCTTTGCGTCCGGGCCTCGACGCTTTCGGAACTGTTCGCACTCGCGGATCATGAAGAGTCATGGGACTGTATCGTACTCGACCTCCTTGACGACTGGAAGCGCCCGCATCTGCAAGAGGACCTGGCAGTTCTTCAACATATGTCAATTACAGTCGTCGCCATTTGCCAGATTCAGGGTCAGACCCAGATTCCTGCTTTCTGTATCCCTTGCACAACACTGCCATCAGAAACAGATTTCGCGCAAAGGCTGCACGACAAGCTTCTGTTCGCCGATGGCCGGAATGGTTCATAAGCGACAAGGAACCCTTTGGTATCGCGCAGCCCATCAAAAGGTTCTGCTGTTGATTTTGTCGTGTAAGAATCCTGCTTAACACGCGGATTTGCGTTTCGCGGCCTCAAGTTGGACCCCACGCAAGCCTTTGATCATCCAGAAGAATCCGATCCACCGGATAGATCAGGTCGTGAAACACGCGCGGCGCTCTGCTATCTTCGTGGCGTCCCGCACACCCTGCTTGTCCCCCGCCCTGCCCCCGCATACCCGTGTCAGGCGCCTCGCCCGTCACCTTTCAAGCAACATGTCTCGGGTCACGGCCTTTCCTGTGGACCATCATCACCGGTCCGGCCACTCGATCACTGTTGATGGCACCGAAAAGGACACTATCGACAACAAGGTGCCGCTGGTGAGCGAGAACCAGTCGGTCTATATGCCACTGGGGGCAGGTCACACCGGATAAAGAATCCCGGCAAGCTGCCCATGGTGCTGATCGAGGCGCAGACCGGCAGCTATCTGGGCATGGACGTCGGATAAGCGGACAGGGGATAAAGGCATGAGCCCTGAAAGAGTGACAAAGATCGTTGTGGCCGGGATCGGCTATGTCGGTCTCTCGAATGCCGCGCTTCTTGCGCAGAACCATGATGTGACCGCCGTGGACATCTCGCCAGAGCGTGTCGAAATGCTCAATTCTGGTCGCTCCCCGATTGTGGATCGTGACTTGGAAGCGCTTCTGGCCGAAGGAACGCTCAAGCTACAGGCAACAACCGATCTTTCAGCAGCCTTGGTCGGCGCCGATTTCGTAGTGATCGCAACGCCAACGAATTACGATCCCAAGACCAATCAGTTCAATACGGGCTCTGTCGAAGCAGTAGCATATGCTGTCACGCGCGAAGCGCCCGAAGCAACGATCGTGATAAAGTCCACAATTCCCGTGGGCTTCATCGAAAAATTGCGCGCGGCAACAGGTAATCCCAATATCCTTTTCAGCCCTGAATTCCTGCGAGAGGGTCGCGCGCTCTACGATAACCTCCATCCCAGTCGGATTATCGTGGGCGATACAACGGAACGCGCACATCGCTTTGCCGAGCTGATGCGCGAAGGCGCACGCGACAAGGACGTTCCTATCCTCTTCATGTCTCCATCAGAGGCAGAGGCGGTCAAGCTGTTTTCCAACACCTATCTTGCGATGCGTGTGGCCTTTTTCAATGAGCTCGATAGTTACGCTATCGCCAGCGGGATGAATACGCGCAATATTATCAAAGGTGTGTGCCTCGATCCGCGGATCGGGGGCGAATACAACAATCCTTCCTTTGGCTATGGCGGATATTGTCTGCCCAAGGATACCAAGCAGTTATTGGCGAATTATGCGCATGTGCCACAGAACCTGATCGCGGCAATTGTTGACGCAAACCGAACCCGGAAGGATTTTCTGGCAGAGCAGATCCTGTTGCTTGATCCCAAAACAGTAGGGATTTACCGTCTGGTGATGAAGGTGGGATCAGATAATTATCGCCAATCCTCGGTTCAGGGCATCATGAAACGGTTGAAGGCCAAAGGGGTTAACGTGATTGTCTATGAACCTGTGATGGCCGAGGAAAGCTTTTTCGGATCGCGAGTGGTCCGTGATCTTGAGGCATTCAAGCAAGAAGCGGATATCATCGTCGCCAACCGGATCACCGCAGAAATCGCGGATGTCAGCGACAAGACCTATTCGCGCGATCTGTTCGGGGCAGACTGATATCAGCCTGACGTTCCAGGCGCGACACGACGCAACGCCTTTCCTGAAGCGTTTCTGACGGTGTATTTTCACCGCCGACGAGGGGGGGTGCCGCCTCTTCGGAGCCGGCAGCGCAACTCATCCAACCCTGACCTCAACCACGACCTCAAACAGCAACCATGCTTTTTCGCGCGGGGTAATCTGTCCCCAAAAGGCGCGATGCGTCATGGCAAGCCAGTGCAATGGCGGTGATTGCGACAAGAACGCTCACCCCTTGGGCGAAGCGAAGCTTGGTCTCCTCAAGATTGAAGCCTTTTGTCCTGCTGTCGGCAAAGATGCATTCAGTGAACCAGCACCAACGATCATGTCTCAGCACGCGCTACAGCCGAGATCATTCGTCTGGGCTGAGGATGTCTGGGAAAGGGACCATCTTTCCTCAGGATCGACTTATGTAACAATATCGATTCCCCAGCACCTTCCGAATGTCACTTTCGTAATAGAATTGCATTATCGAAAACCAACTGTGACATAGAAATTTCACATATTTGTAGCGCTGGCGTTACATGGCTTTGCCATCCTCTCCTCAACCAAGATGAGGATTCGATGCGCTCGATCAGTCACACGCTCCCGGAGAATTTTGCAGATTGCGTTTTTTTCTTACGCTGCCCGCAGATATCGGAGCAGAGCCCGGCAAATATCGACCACGCTGTGGAAATCGGAAAACCGGTTCTGATCCCTTTGAATAACGGCAAGGCTGAAACAGCGACTTTGAATGACGGGTTTGGTCTGTCTGGCACGCTCAAAATATCACGCAAAGGCTGATCGATGCAGGTTACATCAAGGTTTTGCGCGACACAGACCGGGCCGGGCAGGCCCTTTTACGGATATTGATGTTGGGCATTTTCCAACAGGACTCGATGTGAAGAATGATACCAATAGGAAGACAGTTTCGTGCAGCCAATGATATGGCCTGCGGTGCAACCGTTTCACGGCATGGTCTTGGCATCTCCATTCAATATTCAAGGACGATCTATTTTCCGATTGATGGAATAGCCGTTGGTAAATGCGGCGCATCAGGCTGTGCCAGAACAGATGCGCGAAAACCTTTCTCTGCGCATTTCTGCACCGATAAATCATGTCGGTCGGGATCTGACGTTAAATGAGACCGGAACCCAGAATACTGCGTGACTTTGCCGAGGGAAAAAACACCCTTGAAACTGCACAACCGGCCCGTTCTTCGTCTGCTGCCCTGACATTATCCGTCATCGTGCCTGTTTACCGGGAAAGCGCGGCCCTGGCCGAGCTGTTGCTGGCGCTTGAGCAGCAAGTCGGCATGACTGCGCGGGGCTGGGAAGTCATTGTGGTCGATAATGATCCTTGCGGACCAGATCATTTTGGCAATCTGCCCAAAGTCAGCTTTCGGTTGCGCATTGTCGGCTGCGCAACCCCTGGCTCCTACGCGGCGCGCAATGCCGGGGCAACAGCGGCAGCAGGCGCTTGTCTCGTCTTCACGGATGCGGATTGTCGCCCGTCGTCCGGATGGCTGGCAGCCATCCAGCGCGGGCTGGAAGAACACCCGAATACCATTCTTGCCGGTCCGGTTCTGCTGGAGCCGGGAACCAACCCGAATGACTGGGCAATTTTCGATACGGTGCGCGGTATTCCACAGAGCGATTTCATTTCGCGCGGCTATGCGGCAACGGCCAATCTTGCCTGCACGCGCAGGCTCTTCGATCAGATCGGCGGATTTGCCGAGGACCGGCTCTCGGGCGGCGATGCCGAATTCTGCCGCCGCGCTGTGCGTCAGGGCATCAAGCTGCATCTTGTTGCGGATGCGCTTGTCCATCACCCTGCCCGAGCAACGGATTCTGCACTGATCATAAAGGCGCGGCGCATCAAGGGCGGGCAGTTGGCGGCGGGGCCAGTCTTGCATCGTGCCCTGTGGACCCTGCGCTCGCTGACGCCTCCGCTGCGCGAAATCTTCACCTATATGCGGGCGCCGTATTCGTGGAACTGGCGGCTGATCGCCTGCCGCAAGCGCATGTATCTCTGGGGGGTGGAGCTGACAGAGATGGTGCGCCTGCTGATCCTGCGCGCCCCGCCGGAACGAAGGTGAACGATGTCGCGCAACCGGCTCTCACGCCCCATTGCGGGCAACCCAACAAAACCTGCCCGGAAACCGAACGCTACATCCTGACCAGAATACCCTGTTCTTTGTCAGTGCCCGGTTTTCCCAGAAATTCATACCGAGGGGACAGTCATGTCGTCATCCGCGAAAGCTAAAAAACCCAAGTCGAAATCGACAGCGCAGACATTGAAGGCCCGGTATAGAGAAGTGGGCGCGCTCGCGACAGCGCGCGCCGGGGTCCGTCACGTCCTGCGGCGCGTGCTCAACCGCCTCGAGATGAAGGATTACGGCTACACGACAGAGCCGATGCTGATGGTCACTGACAGTATCAGCGAAAAACCTCAGAAAGCGATCGTTGCGCCTCCGCCCGCCCCTGTGCAGAGCCCGAGTTTCGCGGCCCGCGCGCAGGCTGCACAAAAACGGGGTGATTGGCATAATGCGGCATTGTTCTGGCAGAAGGAACTCTCGCAGCGCGCCCTGCCCTATGTCGGGCTGAGCGAAGCCGCCGCCGCACAAGGGGACATTGCGCGGGCAGAATCGGTCCTGCGCGACGGTCTGGACGAAATGCCGCGGAACTACTTCCTGCTGGAAGCCTATTGTCGGCTTGCCATCACGGCGAAGCGCTGGGCAGAGGTCACGCGGCGCTGGGAGATGATCGAGGACAGCGGTGCGCTGTTCGACCAGAAGCTGAAACTGCCGGTGATCGAAGCGTTTCTGCAGATTGGCGATATCGACCGTGCAGCAACTCTTGTCGCGGATCTGCGCAGCAGCATGGAGGGCACCAGCCCCTTTCTGCGTGTGGACGGGCTTCTGGCCGAGGCGCGCGAAGACTGGACCGCAGCGGCCGATATCTGGCTGAAACGCGGCACATTGACCAAAGGAGAGGCGCAGACTGCCAGCTATGAGCGTGGTGTCAGAGCCTTGATCCGCGCCGGGAATCTGGACCGTGCCGAAGCGCAGAGCCAGGTTTTGGTGCGGAAATTCCCCAAAACCATCAATTACGCGAAACTGCATTCCGAGGTCGCGATTGCACAAGACGCCTGGGCCGTGGCGCTTGAACGCTGGCAGACGGTGGAAGTGCTTGACCCGTCCCTGGCGGGCGCGATGCCATCGGCCTGGATCTATCAGATCGGTGTGAGTGCCGCGCGCAAACGCACCGAGGCAATCCGTATCGCCCGCCTTCGCGCCACGGGCATGCTGGCGCTGGCCTCGACCATCCAGACCATCGACGAGGTGGGCGCCTTGATGCTCGCGCGTCGGGCGCGCACCTTCTATCCCGAAAAGGTCAAGTCCATGACCGCACAACTGCTGGCCGCAAATACACGCCACAGTGCGGCAATATGGTGGCAACAGCGCCTGATGGCAAAATCGGGCAACGTGAAATCCCAGTATCCGCTCTTGCTGGAATCCCTGCTGGAAAGCTCGCGGCTGGAAGAGTGCGAGGCAGTTCTGGCCCGCTACCTGCAGAAGAACCCCAAGGACACCACATGGCTGCGCGCGGTGCTGGAGATTCATTACAGACGTGGTGATTTCCAGACCATGCGGGCAGTCATGCAGAGCGCTTTGCAGACCAAGCTGCCGGTCGGTTCGAAAACCGTGCGCGTGACCCGCTGGATCTATGATCTGATCCGGCTTCACCCGACACCGCAAACCTTTTTTCCGCCTGAAATCAATGATCTGATCCTGAAATGCGCGCTGCGGTATGATGGCAAGTTCCTGTCAGAGTCCATCGGGATGCTGTTGAACCCCTCACAGGGCGATGCCTTTGCAAAGGATTACTCGGCCAAGATCGCGGATCTCGCGTCCGGCGATACGGAAATCGATCCCGTGCTGCTGGAAGAGATGCTGCAATTCTTCATGCGGCGGCGCGACTGGACCGAAGTCGAGGCGCTTCTGGCCCTGCCCCTGCCGCGCGAGATGACCGAAAGCAAGGCGAAGAAAGCCTGGAATATCGTGCGCAACAAGATCGATATCAGGCTGGGTCAGGCCGATATCGGGGCGGCGGAAGCGGTCGCCGTCGCATTCCTGGAACAGCTGCAGGAAAACGATCTTGACGGCTTTGCCATGTCGCTGACCACGGGTCTTCTGTTCCGTCTGCCGCTATCGGTTGCAATCCCGACGCAGTTGCGGGCCGCAGCCATGCGGCTTGGCTTTGACCAGATGGCAGAGCGGCTTGCGGACTGGCAGGCGCGCAATGCCGGATTTGACGCCGACACCATCCTGTCGCGCGCAAAACGGGAGCGGTGTTTCATCGTGGGGAATGCCCCCTCGATTGCCGAGCTGCCGCTGCATGCACTCGCCGGGGAAGATATTTTCTGCGTCAATCGCGGAATGCGCGCGCTCGACATGGGCTTGCCGCACCCGAAATATCTCGTGGTCGCCGATCCGCATGTCTACAAAAGCCATTCAGGGGAAATCGATCACGATGGCGCCTCTGTCGAGCAGTTCTTCATGGCGTCGAACTGCCTCTGGCGCAAGCCGCCTTCTGTCCCAGCCATTCCGGTCGGGTCTTCGGGTCTGAAACTGTCACTCGCGCCCTTCCGACACGCGCCCTTGCATCTTCATCGCGGCGAAACCGTCGTCGTGCTGGCTGCGCAACTCGCGCATCTGATGGGATACAAGGAAATCTACATCATTGGTGTCGATCTCGATTACTCGGGCCCGGTCACGCATTTTTACGGTGGCGGCCAGAAGGAAACCGAGCGGCTTGCCAATTTCCGCCCCGGCGGTTCGGGCACGGAAATGGTCAATCTGGCCTTCGCCAATCTCCAGAAGGTGGTCGAGCCCGATGGATGCCGCCTGTTCAACGCTGCTCCGGCCGGAAAACTGGAGGTGCTTGAACGGGTGAATTTCCACGATGTCCTTGGACTGCCCGAACCGGTGTTTTCCGAACTCACGCAGGAAGCTGCGCAATGACGGGCGATTTCACCTCTGACCTGCTTCCCGATCTGCAACAGACCCGCGCGCTGATGCAGGGGCTCATCGCTCTGGTCGAACAGAACATGCCCCGGATTCAGGCCCTGCG
Source organism: Natronohydrobacter sp. (assembly GCA_020832555.1). GTDB lineage: Bacteria > Pseudomonadota > Alphaproteobacteria > Rhodobacterales > Rhodobacteraceae > Roseinatronobacter. The sequence goes on from JAFIEM010000005.1 coordinate 78,108, forward strand.
CTATGACATCACGCTCAAGCCTGACAACAGCCCAGTCACCGCCGCCGATGTCCTGATCGAGCAACTGATCTGCGACTATCTGACCGCGCAAATCCCTGACATCACCTTTGCCGGCGAAGAAAGTTTCAGCACCGCAACCGATCTGACCAGCGACGGGTATTACGCCATTCTCGATCCGATCGACGGGACCGAGAATTTCTGCTCGGGGCTGAAGGAATGGGGCGTGTCCTTCACGCTCTGGC
>JAFIEM010000234.1 GCA_020832555.1 Natronohydrobacter sp.
CCAGCAGCGACCAGGCATAGCCCAGGATCAGGATCATCCCCAAAGGCTCGACCACGGCCCAGATATAGCCCCCCGGCGTGCGCCCGTAACGCGTGGCCATCTCGCGCAGCATGAGCGCGGAAATCGCCCGGAAACTGGCCACGGCCACGGGCGGGGTCGCGCGGATTCCATAGGTGGGGGACGACATGCCCGCTTCCTGTTCCTGTGCCAAGCTGACGCGATTGTCGCTTGGGTTCTGCTGGATCTGTTGATATTCGGTCAGGACGCGTAAGGCTACCTCTGGATTTACAGAAAACGGGCGCAGGCAGCAAAGATGAGCAAGACCGACAAGACAGCGGATGCGCCGGCTGAACAGGAGTCCTCTGCGCCGCCCATCCAGCCCATGGCCGCGCCTGCGATGCTGCGGCCACGTCATTTCGGGCTGGTCCTGAGCCTGCTGGTCATCGTCGTTCTGCCGGTTCTGGTCACGACCCTCTATCTGATGGTCTTTGCCCGCGATCAATATGCCTCGACCGTGGGCTTCACCATCCGGCAGGAAGAAACCGGGGGGGCGAGCGAATTGATGGGCGGGCTCAGCCGCGCTCTGGGGGGCGGCGCACAAAGCAATGCGGATCTGCTGTTCGAATTCGTCCAGAGCCAGGAAATCATCGAACGTGTCTCGGCCGAATTCGATCTGGTGGACCATTACAGCGCAACATGGCGGCGCGATCCGGTCTTCTCGATCTGGCCCTCGGCCACAATCGAGGATCTGCAATGGTTCTGGCGGCGCATGGTGCGCATCACCTATGATCGGGGATCGGGGCTGATGCTGGTGCAGGTGCGCGCCCGAAGCCCTGAAGCGGCCCAGACCATCGCGCGGCTGATCGTGACCGAGAGCGAGGACATGATCAACCGGCTCAATGCCGCTGCACGCACCGATTCCATGCGTCTGGCCGAATCCGATCTTGACGCAGCCCTTGCGCGGCTGCGCGATGCCCGCGAAAATCTGGCGCAGTTCCGCGTCCGCACGCAGATCGTCGATCCGCAAGCCGATATTCAGGGCCGGATGGGGGTGATGAACAACCTTCAGCAGCAACTGGCCACGGCGCTGATCGATTTCGACCTGCTCTCGCAGACCGCCGATGCCAATGACCCGCGCCTGCGCCAGTTGCAGCGCCGCATCGAGGCCGTGCGCACCCGCATTGCCGAGGAGCGCGAGAATTTCACCCAGGCAGATGTGACCATCGACGAAACGGATTACCCGCGCCTGATCGCCCAGTTCGAGAGCCTGCAGGTGGATCAGGCCTTTGCCGAGGCCACCTATCAGGCCGCGCTGACAGCCCTTGATTCCGCGCGCTCGAATGCGGCGCGTCAGGCGCTGTATCTCGCCAATTTCATCCAGCCCACTTTCGCGCAGCGCGCGCAATATCCCCGCACCAGCCTGCTGATCGCGCTGACCTTCCTCTTCTCGACTCTGTTCTGGGGGATCCTCGCGCTGGTCTATTACAGCCTGCGTGACCGGGGATAAGGGCGCGCGCGCATATGATCGAGTTTCAGAACATCTCGAAAGGGTTCTGGGTTCAGGACAGCTACCGCCCGGTGATCCACAATCTGAACCTGCGCATCCCCAGCGGGCGATCCCTCGCACTTCTGGGGCGCAACGGGGCCGGAAAATCGACGCTTCTGAACATCGTCTCGGGCACCATGCGCCCGGATACGGGGCAGGTGGTCAGCGATGGCACGATTTCCTTTTCCATCGGCTATTCGGGCAGTTTTCACCCCGATATGACCGGGCTGCAGAACACCCGCTTCATCGGCCGCGTCTACGGTGTGGACACCGATGAGCTGGTCGATTTCGTCGAGGATTTCGCCGAGATCGGGCCGCATTTCCACATGCCCGTGCGCACCTATTCTTCAGGGATGAAATCGCGGCTGGCCTTTGGCGTGGCGATGGGCATCCCCTTTGACACCTATCTGATCGACGAGGCCACGGCGACCGGCGACAAGCGCTTCCGCACCAAGAGCCGCGATGTGTTCCGCGAGCGGATCCAGAATGCCAGCGCCCTGATCGTCAGCCACCGGATGAGCGATATCCGCCAGTTCTGCGATTGCGGACTGGTCCTGCATGACGGGCAGGTCGAACTCTTCGACGAGGTTGAGGCGGCCATTGCCCGTCATGAGGAAGTGCTGCTGGAAAAGCCGCACAAGACACAAAAGAAGCCCTGAACGCTCAGATCAGGGATTTCAGGTAGCGGCCATATTGGGTCTTGCCGAAAAGCTGCGCCCGCGCAGCAAGGGCATCGCGGTCAATCCAGCCCTGCGCATGGGCGATCTCGTCAGGGGAGCCGATCTGCAAGCCCTGCCGCATCTCCAGCGTGCGCACGAAATTGCCCGCATCAAGCAGGCTTTCATGCGTGCCTGTGTCCAGCCAGGCATAACCGCGCCCCATGGTCTCGACCGAGAGCGTACCCTCGGCCAGATACATCTCCAGAAGGCTCACGATTTCCAGCTCGCCCCGCGCGGAAGGGGTGATCCGTGCGGCGCGTTCAGGCGCGGTGCCATCCAGACAGTAAAGCCCGGTCACAGCGTAATTCGAGGGCGGCACTTCGGGTTTCTCGATAATCGCGCGCACCCGGCCGGCCGCGTCGAAATCCACCACCCCGTAGCGTTCGGGATCGGCCACGCGGTAGCCAAAGACCGTGCCGCCTGCGGGTTGCGCATCGGCCCGCGCCAGCATCTCGGGCAGGCCATGGCCGAAGAATATATTGTCGCCCAGCACCATCAGCGACGGGCTACCCGCCAGAAAATCCTCGGCCAGAAGATAGGCCTGCGCCAGCCCGTCGGGACTGGGCTGGATGATCCATGTGAAGTCCAGCCCCCATTGGCTGCCATCGCCCATCAGCCGCTGAAATTGTGTCTGATCATCGGGCGTGGTGATGATCGCGATCTCGCGGCTCCCCGCCAGCATCAGCGCAGACAGCGGATAATAGATCATCGGCTTGTCATAAACCGGCAGAAGCTGTTTCGACACGCCCATCGTGATCGGCCAGAGCCTTGTGCCGGACCCGCCTGCCAGAATGATACCCTTGCGTGTGCTCATGCGCGTAACCTCCGGATATCGGCGCGGGTTTGGGCCTTCCAGTCGGGCTGGCCAAGGGCGAAATCACGCGCCAGTGTGGTGCAATCCAGCCGCGAATTCAGCGGGCGGCGGGCAGGTGTGGGATAGCCGGAGGACGGGATCCCTGTCACCGCCACATCGCGCCCCGCGCAATGGAAGATCCAGCGCGCGAATTCGGCCCAGCTGACATAGGGGCGCCCGGCGATATGCCAGAACCCGCCGGGTCGGCCTGCGCTCATCGCTTCCGTGATGCGCAGGGCGGCGCGGGCAATGGCTTCCGCCGGGGTCGGGCCGCCGATCTGATCCTCGACCACGCTGAGCGCATCGCGCGTTTCCGAGAGCCGCAGCATGGTTTTCAGGAAATTCGCCCCATCGGCAGAGAACACCCATGACGTGCGCAGGATCGCCGCCTGACCGCCCGCCGCGAGGATGGCCTCTTCGCCTGCGCGTTTCGAGCGCCCATAGGCATTGATCGGTGCTGTCGGGTGATCGGGCGTAAAGGGCTGGTCGCCTGCACCGTCAAAAACATAATCGGTCGAGATACTCAGGAAGGGCAGGTTCAGCCGCGCGCATTCGCGCGCCATCGCCCCCGGTGCGGCCCCGTTGACGACAGTCGCCGCCGCCTCATCACTCTCTGCCGCATCCACGGCCGTCCAGGCAGCCGCATTGATCACCGCGCGCGGCGCATGGGCGCGAATGGCCTGCGCGCAGGCGTCGGGATCCGAGAGATCGGCATCACTGCGCGAGAGGAAAACCGCCTCAGGGTCCAGTCGGGCCAAGGCCTGCGCCACTTGTCCCGTGCGCCCGAAAACCAGCAGCGGGCGCGGGCTCATGCGCGCACCCCCAGCCGCTGGCCCACACCCTTGCGCGCTTGCAGGGGCCGCCACCAGTCCTCGTTTTCCAGATACCATTCGACAGTACGCCGCAGCCCTTCTTCCACTGTGACCGAGGGCCGCCAGCCCAGTTCCGTCGCGATGCGGGTCGGATCAATCGCATAGCGCGCATCATGGCCGGGGCGGTCGGCGACAAAGGTGATCTGATCGGCATAGGAACCGCTGGCTTTGGGCCGCAAGTCATCGAGGATTGCGCAAAGCGTGCGCACCAGGTCCAGATTGCTGCGCTCATTCTCGCCGCCGATATTGTAGCTGCGCCCAAGCTGGCCCTTCTCCACCACCAGCAAAAGCGCGTCGGTGTGATCCTCGACATAGAGCCAGTCGCGCACATTCGAGCCATCGCCATAGATCGGCAGCGGCTTGCCCGCCAAAGCATTCAGGATCACCACCGGGATCAGCTTTTCGGGGAAATGATAGGGGCCGTAATTGTTGGAACAATTCGTCATCACCACCGGCAAGCCGTAAGTGTGGTGCCAGGCGCGGACCAGATGATCGCTTGCCGCCTTGCTGGCCGAATAGGGCGAGCGCGGGTCATAGGGGGTGGTCTCAAGGAATTGCCCATCCGGCCCCAGTGAGCCAAACACCTCATCCGTGCTGATATGATGGAAACGGAAGCTCTCCGGCTTGCCCTTGGCACTCCAATAGGCGCGGGCGGCTTCCAGCATCTCATAAGTGCCGGTGATGTTGGTCGAGATGAAATCGCCGGGTCCGTCAATCGAGCGGTCGACATGGGATTCGGCGGCCAGATGCATCACAGCATCGGGTTGATGGGTGTCAAAGATCCGGGTCAGCGCGGCGCGGTCGCGGATATCGGCGCGCTCAAACGCATAAAGCGGGCTGTCCGCAACCGGGGCCAGATTGTCCAGACAGGCGGCATAGGTCAGCGCATCAAGATTGACGACCGCGTGCCCCCGCGCCACCGCCAGCCGCACTACGGCAGAGCCGATAAACCCCGCCCCGCCTGTCACCAGAAGTTTCATCATTTACCCTTCGAATTGAAACGGGCTTTCAAAATCAGAAAAATGCGGCGCTTTTGCGTCCTTGTCGGACAGGATCGGCGCGGTGGTGCCCCAGTCAATGCCGAGTGAATCCCAGGCCACTCCGCCATCGCAATCCGGCGCATAGGTATCGGTGCATTTATACTGCACCTCGCAATCCGGCGTCAGGGTCAGGAAACCGTGCAAAAACCCCTTGGGCACATAAAGCTGCGCGCCGGTCTCTGCCGAGAGTTCCACCGCGACATGCTGGCCGTAACTGGGCGATCCGCGCCGCGCATCGACCGCCACATCCAGGATCACGCCGCGCGTGCACCGCACCAGCTTGTCTTGGGCGCGCGGGGGGCGCTGGTAATGCAGGCCGCGCAATGTGTGGCGCGGGCTCGAATAGCTGTGATTGTCCTGCACGAATTCGGGCCAGTCCAGCCCGGCCGCGCGCAGCGCGCTTCGGTTCCAGGTTTCGCAGAACCAGCCGCGCGCATCGCCAAAGCGGCGCGGGGTGATCAGGACCGGGCCGGGCAGGGAAAACTGCTGAATATCCATCACGATGCCCTTGCTTGCCAATGTCACGCAACCAGCCTTAATCGGCCTGAGCCGCGTTCACAAGCGCGCGCCCCGACCGCATTATGGCCAACCCTGACTGGCAGCCCTCACGACAGGCCCCACAGACAAAATGTTTCGCGCGCGAAACATTTTGCGCGCAAGATCTGTCACCCGGACAATCAGCCGCTGGTTCCGGTCGAGGAATCCGGCCCCGCCTTGCCCTCGATCACCCGCAGCCGCGCGGCGGGTCGCTGGACAGGCTCGGCCAGCCAGAGCAGATCGCGGATTTCCTGCGCGGGCGCACGGTAATCGAGCGGCGCGGCGCGCAGAAGCGCCTGCAAGGCAGGCAGGTCGAAACTGGTGCAGGCGGTCCAGATCTTGTCCAGCAGCGCGTCCAGCGCCTCGGGCGAGAGCGCGAGTTCTGACGCGGTCATGATGCGCGGATGCTCGGTTCCGCTGGGATTGCCCGCAATCAGCAATTCCTCATGCAGTTTCTCGCCGGGTTTCAGCCCGGTGATCTGGATCGGAATATCGCCCGCATCGCTCTCGGAGGTGCCATCGGCCTCGATCATATAGGGGATCAGACCATGCAACCGGATCATGGATTTCGCCAGATCGAGGATGCGCACGGGCTTGCCCATATCCAGCACGAAGACATCGCCCCCCTTGGCCATGGCGCCTGCCTGTATCACCAACTGCGCGGCTTCGGGGATGGTCATGAAATAGCGCGTCACATCAGGATGCGTGACTGTCACCGGCCCGCCGCGCTCGATCTGGTCGTGAAAGCGCGGAATGACCGAGCCCGATGAGCCCAGCACATTGCCGAAACGCACCATCGAGAAAATGCAGGGGCCTGCGCGCTGCGCCTCGGCCTGACAGATCAGTTCTGCCAGCCGCTTGCTGGCGCCCATGACACTGCTGGGCCGCACGGTCTTGTCGGTCGAGACCAGCGTGAAATTTTCCACCCCGGTCTCGCGCGCGGCCTGCACCATGACGCGGGTGCCGAAGACATTGTTGCGCAGCCCTTCGACAAGGTTTTCCTCGACCACATTCACATGCTTGTAGGCGGCGGCGTGATAGATGGTCTGGACCCCGAACTGTTCCAGCACCATCCGCATCCGCGCCGGGTTCTGCACCGAGCCCAGCACTGCGCTGACCAGCCGCTCGGCCTGCGGGCCGATCTGGTCGCGCAATTCGGTCACGATGGCATAGAGCGCATATTCACTGACATCGAGCAGCACCAGCCTGCGCGGGGCCTGGGCAATGATCTGGCGGCAGAGTTCCGCACCGATCGTGCCGCCCGCGCCCGTGACCAGAACCACCTTGCCGGTGATATGGCGCGCCATCAGATCCGCGCGCGGCGGCACCGGATCGCGGCCCAGCATATCCTCGGGCATGACCGGGCGCAGATCCGTCACCCGCGCCTTGCCCGCGACCAGATCGCCCATGGCGGGAATGGTCTTGACCTCGACCCCCAGCGTTTCCAGCCGCGAGATGATGCGGCGGCGGCGCTGGCGGTTCAGGCTGGGCATGGCCAGCAGCACTTCGCGGATATGCCAGTATTCGCACAATCTGCGCAATTCGGACGGGGAATGCACCCGCACCCCGTTGATCGTGGTCCCGTGCAGCCGTGCATCATCATCGACAAAGGCCACAGGGCGGTGATCGGGGCTGAGATAGAGCGCGGCCACAAGCTGCTGGCCCGCATGGCCCGCACCATAGATGATGATGGGGCGCGCATCACGCAGCGCAGGCTTGCGGATCATGGTGCGGATCCCGAAGCGTAGCCCCGCGACCGCCAGCATCACCAGAAGCGCATGGATCAATGCCAGCCCCGGCGGCACCGGCACGCCCAGCAGCCAGGCCATGCCCAGAAAGCCTGTGGCCCCGAATGCGGCCCCGGTCATGATGGCAGGCATGGAGGCGCCGGTGACATAGCGCAGCACCGCGCGGTAGAGTCCGCGCTTGTGGAACGTGTACAGCACCAGCGGCACGGTCGCAGCCACAGCGAGCCAGAGCGCGGGCGTGAGCAGCAGGGCAGGCGCGGCCCCGTGCAGGATCACGGCCAGCGGCAGACAGGCCAGGATCAGCGCCGCATCGGCCCAGAGCAGCACGACACGCTTGGCCCGGCGGCTGAGACTGTCTGCGGGCGAGAACACCCCGATCTGGCGCAACCGGCCACGCCAGCGCGCCTGACGGCGGCGAAAACTCGAGGAAGCGGTTCGCTGGGTCATCCGGGTGCCTGAAACCTGCAAGTCAAAACTGCCCTGTTCCACGAAAGGGCAAAAGGGTCTGAGTCAAAAGAAACGATAAAAACTAACAAACCATGCTCAAGAATGGCACAAAATCCCGGTTGGAAACAAGGGGCACTACGGACATGGGCAGAATATCACCGGTCCAGATGCCTGATTTTTACGCGCCCTGCACTGGGCCAGCCGCCCCGGCCTGAAATGTCACTCCAGGATCAGATCCTCCTCGGTCAGGGCGGGTGCGTCTTGCAGCACGACATAGAAGTTGAAATTGCCATTCCCCGTCACATCGCCCTGCAAATGACCAAGCGTGATATCATAGCGCAATTCGCCTGCTGTGCCCGAAAATTCAGCCGCGCCTATAAAGGTAAACGTCTGATGGCCGTCGCTGTTCTCATCGGCATCAATGGCGCTCAGGTCGATCCTGTCCTCGCCCGGTGTGAAATCGGTGATGATGTCATGCGAATTACGCCCGATATCGCGCCGGTCTTCCCAAACGAAGATATCCGCGCCCGGACCGCCCGTCAGCACATCGCGCCCCGGACCGGGATAGATCGTGTCATTGCCCGCGCCACCGATGATCGTGTCATGTCCCTCCATGCCATGCACCACGCTGCCGCCCGTGCCATTGATCACGATCAGATTGTGCTGGGCATCGCCGCGCACCAGAGCGTCGTTTTCGGTCGTCACATTGATGACATTCGACAGGTAATCGCGCGCCTCTCCGTCATGCAGGATGCGCCCGGCGGTCAGATCGACCGCATAGGCACCGGTAATATCCGGGCGCGTCCAGTGAAACAGATTGGTCCCGCTGCCCCCGTCATAGTGCTCCCAGAATTGCCGGTCCGCATGGGGGGCGTTGCGTTTCTCGATGACATTATCGCCGCCGCCGCCCTGAAATTCCGCTCCGCTGGCCTCGGTATGCGTCACCAGCCGGTCATTGCCGGTCCCGCCCTGGATCATGTCGCGCCCGCCGCCGCTGATCAGCGTGTTATTGCCGCCGACCCCTTCGACCAGATTGCCGCCCGCCCCATTCGCCCAGATCGTGTTATCCTGATGATCGCCGCGCACAGTGGCGTCATTATCGACCATCACATTGCGGATATTGCTCAGGAAATCGCGCGCCGCGCCGCGCTCGAAGATACGCCCTGCCCCCAGATCGACCACATGTTCGCGGGTGATCGACGGGTTGGCCCAATGCAGCAGATTGATGCCATCAGTGCCGTCATAGCTTTCCCAATCTCTGGGCCGGGGGCTGGTGGCGCTCATCTTGCGCAGGATGTCATTGCCGGTACCGCCGCTGAACCGGGTGCCGACGGGATCACTATGAGAGATCAGCAGATCCGATCCGGCCCCGCCCTCGATCAGCACAGAATCCGCCCCGCCGGTCAGCGTGTCATTATGGGCGCTGCCGATCAGGCTCTGGAAATCATGGAACACATCGCCTGTCGCATAGCCGCCGCTCGCGGCCCCGGTGGCCAGATTGACATTCACGGCGAATCTGGAATTGGCATAGCTGAGCGTATTCGTGCCGCTGGGGGTGGTCTGCGTGCCACCATACATCAGGTTGGCCCCGGGCCCGCCTTCGATCGTGTCATCGCCTGCGCCGCCCACCAGTGTATCATTGCCCGGCCCGCCGATGATCAGGTCATTGCCGGCATTGCCGTAGATCTCGTCATTGCCGGAAGATCCCACAAGCATGTCATTGCCCGAGGTGCCCAGGATCACCAGCGCATCGGGGTTCTGCCGCTGCCAGTTGCGGAAACTCCAGCCTGACAGATCCAGCCGCGGGCTTGCAGCATGCCCGCCGAATGCCGAAGTGGTGATCTCGATCCGGTCAATGCGCCCTGCAACATTATTGCCGGTGATCTGCAGATCATGGGGCAATTGCTCCAGCACCTGCTGGCCATGCAGCCGCATCGTGATGCCTGTGCCCGCCGTTGTGCCCTGACGGCGGAAGCGCAACTCTTCGACCGAAGCGAAGGTCGCGCGCCGGAAATCCATATTGGTCAGGCTCACGCCGGGCGCATTGCGCAACTCGACAATATCATGCCCCGCACCGCCATCGATCAACGTGCCGTTGCTGATCGCGGCATTGCTGTCGAAGATGAACAGATCATCGCCGTGCCCGCCATAGAGCGAATCCGCGCCGCCGCCGCCCCGGATCGTGTCATTGCCCGCCCCGCCGCGGATCACATTGGCGCGGCCGTCGCCGGTCAGGGCATCTGCCTGCGCGCTGCCGGTCAGATCGGTGAAACCCGAGAAAGTGTCGCCTGTGGCATGGCCCCCGCTGGCGAAACCGGTCTGCAGATTGACCGTCACCCCTTGCGGCGAGTCGGTATACTCCAGCGTGTTGCGCCCCGTGCCACCCTGCAGCACATTCGCGCCCGCCCCGCCCCGGATCGTGTCATTGCCGCCACCGCCAAGGATCGTATCATTGCCCGCCCCGCCGATGATCAGGTCATTGCCTTCGGTGCCGGTGATCGTGTCATTGGACACCCCGCCGCGAATGATGATCTGATCCTGCGCCCTTTGCCGGCGCACCGACAGTGCCGAGAGGTCGATGACCTGCGGCCCGAGCGGGCCGGGATGGATATCGATCGTCGCAGGCTGGGTCGGGCGCAGACTGAACCACAGACTGTTCAGGCCCTGCATCTGCGGATAGCTCACCTGAATCCGGCGCTGCGGGATCTGCGGCGGCGCGCCCGCGATCATAAGCTGATCGACCTCCTCGAAAGTCACCGCGCGCAGGTCGATCACCGGATCGGGCGCATTGACATAGACCCGGTCCGTGCCCTCGCCGCCCTTGATGCGTGCCAATGTGGCCAGCGGGCCAAGCGTCTCGAGCCGGTAGGTATTGATGCCGGAATGCCCGTCGATCAATACTGTGCCATCCTCGATGGTGATGGTGTTGTTGATGGGGCCGCCCATGACATTGCCGTTGCTGTCAGGCAAGTTATGCGTGCTGCGCGCATCAAGAATGCCGAACAACGCATTCCTGCGCTCAAAATGGCTCACGTCCCGCCCCTGCAAGTTCCGGGGCAGGCGATGATGTTCCCAGCTCACGCCAATGCGACCATCTTCCAGCAAGGCGGCGGAAATGTCGCGGACCGTCATCAGGTATTCATCAGGGCAAGCGGGGGCTGATCCAAACAAATCGGCGGGGACGGGATCACAAAGGGTAAGTCCGGGGTCAAAGGAGAGGAGAATCTCGTCGCCGACCGTTGCACCGGTTGCTGAAAAGACGCGGGCATGCAAAGCTGCGACTGGCGGACTTCCGGTCCAGGGCCGTGCATGATGCCAGAACACGATGAAACCACCATCTGACAGGGCAACCACTTCGGAATTCATGTGATCGCCCGGCGGGGTCGTGACAGGGATTTCGTTGACCTGCGACGCGGCCGTGCCATCGGCATTGAAGATCCTGTAACGCACGCTTCTGGTGGTGGTGTTGCCACTGTCGCTTGTCCAGGAAATGACGAAACGCCCATCCGGCAGGACCGCGATCGACGGGTCGTAATTCCGGGTCGCCGTGTCCGCGACAATTACGGCCGGGCCCAGCACCGTGCCAAAGAGATTGGTGCGGATGAACCGCATGCTGGTCGTGGGGCTCATGCTGCCGGGCGCGAAGCTCGCTTCGCCATAGGCGATGATATATTCGTTCTGGTCCGGCAGGGCTGCGAGATCATATCCCCAGGGCACACCAGAGGCCACTGTCTGAACGGTATAGAGCGTTCCGGCATTGGTGTTGCCAAGTTCCGGATTCCATGACCGGCTCAGAAGGGCTGCGCCCTCTGACCAGATGGTCAGCGTGTTCACATTCGACAGGGCGGCGGTTCTCGGGGCTCTGGGCTGGCCGCCGCCGGATGCGGAGGGCGCGGTATCGCGGATCGTGTTCACCTTCCGCCGCTGGCCAAGCGCGTTGAAACTCTCGATGCGGATATCCTGATCGATCAGCGGGGGATTGCCGGAAGACACGATTTCCCGGTCGATATAGGACATGGCAAATCCGCCACTGGGCAGCGTCGTGATCGCGGGCATGATCTCGTCATCACTGTTCCATTCGCGATTGAGGCGGATGGGGCCGGAAAAATGATTGCCGCTCACATCATAAATCTGCGCCAGAATGTCATAGCCATCGGACCCCACGCCAACATCATTATTCGTGGCAAAGGCCACCAGAATACGGCCATTTCCAAGCTGGATTATCTGCGGCTGATGCGGAACACCCGGTCCTGCAGACGCCTGAACAAACTGGGTGGCGAGCCAGAGAAGAAGCGACATGAAACTCTCCTGTCAGGCTCCGGGCAGGTGCTGACGCATTGCACGGAGCCGGATGAAAATTCAGAGGTGACAGATAAAAAAATCACTCAAAAAACCGGAAATGTCCCTCAAATGAAAAATAGGGCGCAATCCTAGCATGAGGATGCGCTTTGCTCCAAATCCTTAATCCACCCTGCCGCGTATTGGCTCAGCTCTTGCCCTGCGCCTGCAGCCAGGCGATCAGCCGTTCCTTGAAAGCCTGATCGACCTTTGGCCCTGACAGGGTCAGCACCGGCTTGAGATAGCCGCCCGAGATTTCCAGCACCACACCGGGGGCAGGATCGAGCCGCGCCGCCGTGGGTCGGGTCGGATCTTGGGGTGGGGCTGATGCTACAGGGGATTTGGCGGACGGGTCCGAAGGGCCGCCAGAGGGGGCAGGCGGCGCGGGCATGGGGTCGGGTGCCGCCTCTGCCGGGTCGGGGGCCGGGCGCAGCGCCGCTTCCAGCACCAGACGTTCGGCCTCGGCGCTCTCGGGGGCGGCGGCGGCAAGATCGCGGCGCAGGCGATCAGCGAAGCCGGGATCGGCCTCGATCTGCGCGGCCAGTGCCAGACCCAGCCGTTCGCCCAGATCTGTCGGAAAGCGCAAGACCCCGTCCAGCGCCTCGACCACCCCCAGAAACGAGCCGATCTTGGAGCGCCGCGCGCGCGAGCCATGCGCGAAAAGCTTTTGCAGCGCCGTCTTGGTCGTGGGAAAAACCCCCGCTTCGACCGCGCGCAACACGATGCGCGCGCGCTCGTAATGCGACAGGCCCAGCCGGATCTCGTTTTCCTCGACCATGGCCAGATAGGCATCGCCCGCGGTCTCTGGCTGGCGCAGGATCGCCAGCACCGTGCCGAAACGCGCCTCGCCGGTCTCGGCTGCGAGCCGCCTGAGCGCGGCCATCCGCCGCCAGCCAGAGATCAGCCCGAAGCGCCCGCCCCCGAGCGCCGTTACCTCGATGGGCACTTGCTGGCCGCGCGCGCGCAGGCTTTCCATCAGCGGCACCAGCGCCTCTTCATCAAGGGCAATCCGGTCGCGCAGCAGGTGATCAAGCTGCACGGCATCCAGCGGCAGTTTCTGGATCAGCCGCCCCTCGGCGCGCGCTTGCGTGAGCGCTGTGCGCAATTCCTCGAAAGCGGCTTCGCGGGCGGTTTCCTGCGCCACGCGGGCAATGGGGGCGCCGATCGGGGGCAGGGCGGATTTCTGCTCGGGGGCAGGCAGATCCGCTTGCGGGATCGGGTCGAGACGTCTGCGTTTCGCCATTGCGTGGCCTCCTCAAATGTTTCGCGCGCGAAACATTTCGCGCAGGTCAGGGTCAGATCACCGGTTCCTTGCGCTCTGCATCGCGCGCCAGTTCCTCGCGCCGCCAGATGCCATAGAGGAGCCGCTTGAACCCCGCCCAGGTCTCGTCGAATGTGGCGCGCCCGCGCATATAGGTGTCGCGGTTGAAATCGCGGTAATCGGCCTCGTATATCCCATTGACCCTTTCGCCCGCCTGACCAATGAGTGCGGTATATTCCTGCCGCCAGGGCAACAGCCGCCGCCCCAGCCAGGCCTGCATCAGCCCGGCCATCTCGGCCTGCTGGCCCGCATCATAGCGGGTGACGATGGCCTGCACCGCATCCCATTCAAAGGCCAGCTCCTCGCGCCCCAGCGCGCGCGCGGCGACATTCTCGCCATCTTCGATGGAAGCGAAGGTCGCGTGCAGCATGTCGAAGAAACGGCCCGTGGAATCGAATTCGAGGAAGGATGCGCCGGTGGGCACCAGAAGGATATCGGCCGCCGCCAGCCCGTTGATGGTCAGATAGCCAAGCGCGGGGGGCGTATCGAGGAAGATCAGATCATATTGATCAAGGATGCCATCTTCGGCCAGCACATCGGTCAGCGCATCCCAGAGTTTCCAGCCCCGCGCGGCCATGCGCCACACGGGGATCTGGAACTCGGCCCAATAGAGGTTCAGCTGTGCCCCGATCAGGTCGATATTGGGCCAGTGGGTTTTCTGGATCAGCGTCTCGCTGCGCAGCTTCAATGCCTCTGACAGCGTGTCATCAAGCGGCTGGGGGGGCTCGCCGCGCGCGGCCCGCGCCCGGTTCTCGGCCTGCAGATGGGTCGCGTAATGGCGCGCGAGCAGCGGGAATACCGTCTGCCATTCATCCTCGACCCGCCCGCCCAGGATCGAGGTCATGGACCCCTGACTGTCGAGATCAATCACCAGCACGCGGTAGCCGTCAAGCGCTGCTGACATCGCCAGATGCGCGCAGGTCGAGGTCTTGCCGACCCCGCCCTTGAAATTCGCCACGGCGACAAGTTTCGCAGGCAGTCCCTTGGGGCGGTAGGGCAGGTAATCCTTGCGCCGCGCCCCTTCCTGCCCGAAGAAAGCGCGCAGGCGCAGCACCTCGTCCAGCGTGAACCATTTCGCCCCGCCATCGGTTTCGCTGATGCCTTGCGGCAGGTCAGGATTGGCGCGCAGCACGCGGCGGAAATGCGCAGGCGCGACCGGGATCAGATAGCGCGTGATCTCCCATGTCGAGAAGCGGCGCAGGGTCTTGCGGCCCTCTTCGCCTGCGCCGCGCGCGCGCAGATCCTCGCGCCCCTTGTGGCAGGCGGCGGCCATTTCCGCGAAATCCACCGTGCCCAGAGGCGGATCGATATCACGCGCGGCCTGATCGGGAGAGATGTTGAAATAGGGGGGCGGCGATTCGCTATCACGGGGCATATCGGGCCTGTCATGTATCATGTTTCGGCCATCATATCACAAAACAGGGGATATGGAAGAAAACACGATACATATTATTTTTCATAGCAAAAACATATACTTGTATCCTGCAGTGCGAGGCGGCGTTTTGCCGGATCAGATGTTATATGATAGTTATATTGAGTTAAGGGGTCCAATACTTCTAGCAAGCCTATGATATGGAACGACTTCTTGTGACAGCAGTGACTCTGGAACCCCGAAAGCGCGACTCTGATCCCACGATGAAACGACTCTGATCCCACGATGGCACCGCCCAAGAGACTGGACGCGGCCTGTGGATAACTTTATGGTCTGCGTCAATGAAACCCCGATAACCACGGCCGGTGTGATCCCGGCAAAACGGGGCGCAGGCAGGCAGTATGGCACATTCACCGCGTTCCAGTGCATCCGTTTCCCCGCCCTTGCGCGCGGCAGGGCAGGGCCGTCTGCCCGACCGTCATCCGACAGGCGATTTCTTCATCTGCGATATTTTCGAGGCGCTGCCCAAGGATGACATGGCGACGATGGAGCATCCGGTCTTTTCGCTCTCGACCCGGCCTGATCTGCGCATTCTGACCTACAGCCATAACGGGGTCGATGTAACGGTGACGCCCTCGGTGAAGGGGCTGGCCACGCTCTTTGACAAGGATATCCTGATCTTCTGCATCAGCCAGCTGATGGCGGCGATGAATGCGGGCCGGGCCGTCTCGAAACATCTGACGCTCAAGGCGCATGATCTGCTGGTCGCCACCAATCGCGAAACCTCTGGCGACAGTTACCGCCGCCTGCGCGAGGCTTTCGAGCGGCTGGCGGGCACGCGCATCACCACCAATCTGACGACCGGCGGGATGGAGGTCACGCAGGGTTTCGGGCTGATCGAGAGCTGGCAGATCACCCGCCACAGCCGCGGGGGTCGGATGGTGGCGGTGACGGTCACGCTCTCGGACTGGCTGTTTCGCGCTGTGCTGTCGAAATCGGTCCTGACGCTGAGCCGGGACTATTTCACCCTGCGCAAGCCGCTGGAGCGGCGCATCTACGAGCTGGCGCGCAAGCATTGCGGGCGGCAGGCGGAATGGCAGGTCTCGGTCGGCGTGTTGCACAAGAAAAGCGGCTCGAATTCGCCGCTGCGGGTGTTTCGCGCCATGCTGCGCGCGATGATCGCCGCCGATATCCTGCCCGATTACCAGCTGGAAGAACTGCCCGGCGACATGCTGCGCGTCACGCCCCGCGTGGTTCTGACCGAAGACCCTGGCCCGCCCTTGCGCCCCGAGACGCTGGACGAGGCCCGCGCGCTGCTGCCCGGCGCCGATATCTATGCGATCGAGGCCGAATGGCGTGCCTATTGGGCACGTTCGGGCCGCCCGCGCCTGCGCGCGCCGGACCGGGCGTTTCTGGGCTTTGTCGCAAGCTGGCGCGCGCGCGAGGGGTGATCTTTCGCGCGCGCCTGCGCCCCCGAAATGTTTCGCGCGCGAAACATTTGCATGCCGCTGACAGGTCAGTTGATCGAGGCGCGGATGGTGAGTGTGGCGGTCGTGTTGGCCGGTATGATGCCGTTCTGCACCTCGACGCTGCATGTCCCGCCGCTGCATCCGGGAGTAAAATTGAAGGCAAACTCGGGGTCGGTGTCAATCCAGCCATTGCCGACGGCATTGACCAATGTCAGGCTTGCAGGCAGGGCGTCGGTCAGATTGACCGCTTGTGCGGCGACCGGGCCGGTATTCTGCACGGTGATCGTGTATTGGATACATGCACCGGGGATCGCGGCGGGGTTTTCGGGCTCGATGGGGGGTAATGCGGTCAGGTCGCCGCATCCCGTGCCGTCTTCGGAAAAGACCATGACTTCCTTTTCGGCCTCGAGTTCGGCCAGCGCAGGGCGGCCCCGGATGACAATCGCGCGCCCTGTGATGGGTGGGTTGGCGCGTTGGGCATTGGTGGTTCCGGCATTGCGGAACGAAAACACACCCGAGCTTGAGCTATCGGCATCCCATCCATACAGGCGGAACTCGATTGAAGCCATCACCGCAATCCCGTCGGGATAGGTCGTCGGGTCCGGCACCACAGGAAATGGCGTGCCATTCCCCGTATTTGGCGGGCTGGCATCCAGCAAGTGCACTGGCGCACTGTCATTGCCGTCGATGATGGCCACCAGCCGAACGTCCTTTGGGCCTGTGCCGGAGCGACGGATATGAATCACCATTTCCGAGAACAGATAGGGGACATCAGTCGCAAAACCCCATGACAGGTAATGATCGAGGTCAAGGTCATCGAAATCCTCTGTCTCTGGCCAGTTTACCGAGCTATGCGCATGTGCGGCGGGGTTGCCATGCGGCGTGACGCCATGACGTAGTATTGGCAGGGCCGTCAACTCTGCGATGGAGCCATTGATCACCCCAGCAAGGGGGCCAGTATGCGCGCCGCCATCCGTATTCGTATTCCATGTAATGATGACCGGGTCGCCCTGCGCCAGCGCGGGCAGGGCCGTCAGCCCGAGCCAGAGGGCCAGCAGACAGGCGCGGATGGCCCGGGCAGCACCTTGGCTGGCGCGGGGCAGCCATATCAGCGCGGGGCCATGCCGCGCGCGCATCAGTTGATCCTTGCGCGAATGCGAATGACGGCCTCTCCTCCATTCGCGTCAATCCCGCCATCCGTGATCGTGAGTGTGCAGACCCCGGCGGAACAGGACAGATCCTCGGTCGGGGGGGTGGTCCAGCCACTCAGCAGGGTTGCGTCTGCCGTCACGGTCTCGGGCAGTTCATCCACAAGACCGACATTCGTGGCCGCCACCGGGCCGGAATTGGTAATGGTGATCACATATTCGATACAGGCGCCGGGGATCGCGGCGGGCAGGGCGGGTTCTTCGGGCGCGGTCGCGCTGAAATCATCGCAACCGCTGCCATCCTCGGAAAAGACAAAGACGGTCTTTTCCGCCGCCAGCACGGCCACCCCTTGCAGGGTGATCGTGACTGTATCGGTATGGCTCAGCCCGAAAGCGTCGGTCACGGTCAGCTCGAAGGTCAGCGTCTCGGCACCGCTGGCAGGCTGGTCTGTAGTGAAGCCGGGCTGCGCAGTATCGGCCCCTGTCAACGCAACGACAGGGCCGCCTGTCTGCACCCAGGCATAGCTTGTGATATTGTCGTCGGGATCGCTTGAGCCGGTGCCATCCAGCGTGACCTCCTGTCCCGCAAAGACAGTTGCATCCGGCCCGGCATTGGCCGTGGGGCGCGTGTTGATCACATAGCGCAGGATGACAATGCCAGAGCCGCCATTGCCCCCATTGAACGCAGCCCCGGACTCGGACCCCGTCGCCCCGCCGCCGCCCCCGCCGGTATTGACGCCGCCGGGCTGGCCTGGGCCGCGCGTTGCAGGCGCGTTGCCGCCGCCCCCGGCGCCGCCCGCACCGCCCCCGCTTGAGAAGCCACCACCACCACCGCCCCCGGCATAGAAAGTCGGAATGCCAGTGATGCTGCTTTCCAGACCTGCCCCGCCAGCCGTACCCTGATCATTGGTGACAGATAGGGCCGCAGCCCCGGCACCGCCCCCGCCCGCAGCCCCGGCGGTCCCGGTTTCGGCTGCGCCAACGCCACTCCCCCCGGCATTTCCTTGCCCGGCGATGCCGCTGCCGCCCGCACCGCTGCTCGCCAGTCGCCCGCCACCGCCCGAGCCACCATCGGCCCCGGAATTATTGCCCACATAGCCCCCGCGTCCACCGCCGGTTGCGATGACACCGTCAAAACTGGATGTGCCCCCATTGGTTCCCGGCGCACAGCTTGTCCCGCAGCTTGCCCCTGTCCCGCCTTGACCGACCGTGATCGGGAAGGACCCCGCGGCAACAGCGCGCATGCCCTGACGCAGCCCGCCCGCGCCGCCCCCGCCTGCGCCCCCGGCATTGACATTCGTGATGCCGCCGCCCCCGCCGCCGCCGCCGACGATCAGATATTCGACCTGCGTCGCGACAGGCAGGGTCAGCGTGCCTGACCCGAAAAAGCTGTGCACGCGCCAGGTCACCGCGCCATCGGGGTCATTGAATTCCACGACCGTGCCGCCTGTCCCCACGGGCGGCGGGTTCTGCAGGGCCGTCACGGTGACAGTCACGCTATCGGTGCTGCTCAGCCCTGAACTGGTCACGGTCAGCGCGAAGGTCAGGGTTTCGCTGCTGAGCGAGACCGAGGGCGCGGTGAAGCTGGGCGTTGCGGTCGTTGCGTTGGCGAGTGTGACGGGCGTGCCCGCGGTCTGGGTCCATTGATAGGTGATCTGGCCCACGGGCTGGGACGCAGTGCCATCGAGCTGGACAGTCAGGCCGCCTGGAACACTCTGGTCGGGTCCGGCATCTGCCTGCGGCGGGTCTGGCAAGAGGTAACGGATGATGACAATACCTGCGCCACCGCTGCCGCCCTGATCCTGTCCGCGTCCGGCACCCCCACCGCCGCCGCCTGTATTGGCCGCGCCGTTGCCGGGAATGGCCGCACTGGCCCCACCGCCCCCCGTACCACCACCATGGCTGGCGCTGCCCCCGCTGCCTGTCGTACCACGATGGCCCCCGCCGCCGCCGCCGGCATAGCTCAGGCTTGTGCCGGTGATCGCCGAGGTAATCCCAACGCCACCGGCCCCGCCAAGATCTGTCAGCCCGTTGCCGCCTGCGCCACCTGCGCCGCCGCCGCCGCCGCCGGTTTGTTCGGGGGCATTGCCACCTTGCGTCCCACCATTCGGGCCGTTGCGGCCATTGCCGCCGCTATTGCCCTGCCCCGTGGTCCCATCCGCACCGAGCGTCGCAGGTTGATCATCCCAGCTTTGCCGCCCACCGCCGCCGCCGCCACTGCCGCCCGGCGTCGGAGCAACTGAAACTGGCTGGCTGGTACTACCGCCACCGCCGCCGCCACCATTTGCAGTCAGACCGTTGAAACTGCTGTTTCCACCATTTCCACCGTGTGCTGTGCCACCGCTAGCCCCACCGGTGCCGCCCTGCCCGACGACAACGCCGAAAGTGCCGACGGAAATCGCCAATCCGGCACCTTGCCGGACCCCCCCGGCACCACCGCCGCCCCCAGAGTGATAGTTGACCCCGTTGAACAGATCAGAACTGCCGCCCCCGCCCCCGCCACCGACGACAAGATACTCTACCGAGAGCGGCACCTGAGCGATGAAACTGCCCCCGGTTGTGAAGCTGTGCACGCAATACTGCGCCGACCCTTCAGTGATCAGGGAAACGGTGCCGCCTGTGGCAAAATTGTTCGTGCAAAGCGGATCGGCGCTGACGGGCCCCGGCATCAAGGCCAGAACACCAAGCGCGAGCGCAGCCAGGCCAATCCCTCCCCGCCTCATCTGAACATCCCCC
>JAFIEM010000063.1 GCA_020832555.1 Natronohydrobacter sp.
AGGAGATGAAGGTCGCGCGGAAGCTTGCGACCATCGTTCCAACGCCGATATTCGCCGCAAGTGCCAGCATCAGCGCCATGAGCGCCAGCGACAGGCGCGGCAGGTTCTGGCGGCTGTCGGCCCAGAACCATTGCGCGACCGGGCTGCGGGCCTGTCGTTCGGCCAATCTCAGGCCAAACGCCAGCACCAGCGGCACAGCCAGCGCGGCGGCCAGCAGGGCGGCAGCCAGCAGCGCGAACCCAGTCACGAGTGAGCCGCCTGCAAAAGCAAGAATCACAGCAAGGGCCGCGAGCATCAGCGCGAGCCCCCCTTGCACCCGCATCCCCCGCGCCGATGCATGCGCCCAGGCGCGCGGCTGCGCAGGTGCGAGAACCGGCATATGCCAAAGCCGCCACAGCGCCTGCGCGCCCGCAAGCCCTGTGCCCGCAAGCGTCATCGCCAGACCAGCCAGCGCCCAGAGTGGGTCGAATTGCAGGCTGCCGGGAACAGGTGCGCCATAAAGCCCGCGCAGGGTCAGCGCCACATCGGGCAGAAGCGCTGCCGCCAGCAGATAGCCCAGCACCAACCCGAACGCGCCTGCCAACACCGCAAAGAGCAGCATCTCGCCTGCCAGACAGGCCGCGAGACTGCGTAACGGCACACCCAAGGCGCGCAGCGTGCGGAACATTGCGCGGCGTTGCTCGAAGGCCAGACCCACGGCGGAATGCACGATGAACAGCCCCACCGCAAAAGCCAGCAGGCCAAAGGCGGTCAGGTTCAGGTGGAAACTGTCGGTCAGCCCGTCCAGCGTCGCGCCCTCGCCCGGCGGGATCAGGCGCAGATCAGGGGCGAGCGTGGCCAGCGGCACCAGCCCTGCGGGCTGGTCAGGCGCAAGCGTCAGCCGGGTGATCTGCCCCTCCATCCCCAACAGGCGCTGCGCCGCGCCGATATCCAGCAGGACCGTGCCCACAGGCACCGCATCGGACGCGCGCAAATCGCGCCCGGTCGCGCCGATTTCGCGCAGGGTCTGGGGATGGGCAAACCCTTGCCCCGCGACGAAGGCTTGCAAATCGGGCGCGGCCAGCGCGGGACCAGCCGACGCGGGCGCAGTCAGCGGCTCGATCCCCAGTAGCGTCACACGCCCCGCGCCGATCGTCGCGCGCCCCTCGATGACAGGCGAGACCAGCCAGCCCGCGCGGCGCAAGCGGATATATTCGGCCTGATCCATGCGGCCTGCCGGGTGTTCCAGCCGCGCGGCACTGCCCTCGGCCAGCAGCCCCTCAGCCGTGGCATAGGCTGCGCGCGCCTCGGCATTGAGCGCCTGAATCCCCGACCAGAGGGCAGTCGCCAGCGCAAGCCCCACCAGCAGCATCGCCAGTTGCCACCGGTTGCGCCGCCAATGCGACAAGAGCGCCGCAAGCACGGTGCGGGTCATGCGTCATCCTCGATCCGGCCCTTGCGCAGATGCAACCGCCTGTCGCAACGCGCAGCCAGTCGCGGCGAATGCGTGACCAGCAGCAGCGCGGCGCCCGCCTCTGCGGTCAGTTCCAGCATCAAGGACAGCACGGCATCGCCCGTGGCCTCGTCCAGATTGCCGGTCGGCTCATCCGCCAGCACCAGCGCGGGGCGTGCGGCCAGACAGCGGCCAATGGCGACACGCTGCTGTTGCCCGCCCGACAGTTGCTCGGGATACCGATTGAGCAAGCCGTCCAGACCCAACCGCGTGGCAAGCGTGGCAACGAAACCCGCGTCATGACACAAGGCCAGCCGCGCCTGAAAGGCCAGATTGGCCCTGACGGTCAGCGAGGGGATCAGATTGAACTGTTGAAAGATCAGTCCCACCTGCCCGCGCCGCATCTGTGCCTGCGCCGTGTCGCTGGCTGTCGTCATGTCTTGCCCGGCCACGATGACCTGCCCGCCATCGACCCGTTCCAGCCCTGCTGCGATATGCAGCAATGTCGATTTGCCGCTGCCGCTTTCGCCCGTCAGCGCCAGCGACTGCCCGCGCGGCAGCACCAGCGAGACACCGCGCAGAACCTCGACCCGGCCCTCGGCGCTGTCGAAGCCCTTGCGCAGGTCATGTATCTCCAGCGCGGGACTGTGCAGTTTGGCACAGGCGCTGTTGGCGGGTTTTTCGTGAGTTTCGGCCATGCTGGCCCTATCTTGATGTGAAACGATCTCGCACAGGAGCCTAGTATGTCTGACCAGCACCTCAAGACCCCGATTGCGGGACTGCATCATGTAACCGCGATTTCCGGCCCGGCGCAGGAGAATCTGGATTTCTACACCAAAGCTCTGAAAACCCGGCTGATCAAGAAAACCGTGAATTTCGACGCACCCGAGATGTATCACCTCTATTACGGTGCGCAGGATGCGCGGCCTGGCTCGGTGATGACATTTTTCAACCGCGAAGAGCGCGGGCAGGGGCAAGCGGGCGCAGGCGCGGCGCAGGCTTTCGCCTATGCGGTTGCGCCAGAGGACTTGCCCGAATGGCAGTCCGTGCTGGGCGGCAGCCTCTCAACCCGCTTCGGGGCGCAGGTTCTGTCCGTGACCGACCCGCACGGGCAGGCATTTGAACTGGTCGCAGAGAGCGGGGCAGGCCCTTGGGGCGTGTTTCATTCCGTGACGCTCTGGATCGACGATCCAGACCCCACCGCCGCCATTCTGACCGAGGTCTTTGGCTATGCGTTCATCGGCGAAGAACGCGGCACGGGCGGCAGGCGCTTGCGCTATGGCCTGCCGGGGGATGCACCGGGGCGGGTGGTCGATCTATGGGTTGCCGATGAAGCGGTCAAGGCGCGGCCCGGCCCCGGCACGATCCATCATGTCGCCTTTCGCGCGCGCGACACAGCGCATCAGTCCGCGCTGCGCGAGGTATTGCTGGCGCGCGGCGAGCGCGTGACCGAAGTGAAGGACCGCCAGTATTTCAAGGCGATCTATTTTCGCGAACCGGGCGGTGTGCTGTTCGAGATCGCGACGGATGGTCCGGGTTTCGATATTGACGAACCCATGACGCAGCTTGGCGAGGGGCTGAAACTGCCGCCGCAGTATGAGGCCGACCGCGCGCGGATCGAGGCACACCTGCCTGCGCTGACGGTCGATTGATCAGAGCCACCGGACCCCCGGGATCAGGGGTCCGGCGGTTTTTCGCACCTGTCGCCAGATCAGCGGCGCAGGGCAGTCCAGATCCGGTCATGCACTTCCTGCGTGGCCTGATCGCAGACTTCGATAAAGGTCGCAGGCCCGGCATCGGCGGGCGGGTTGCGTTCGGGCTGGACGGAAAGCTCCGGGTCAAGATAGGCGTCCACCCCCGCAATCCCCGCCGAATACTGCGTCCAGTTGGTCAGCATCCCGACATTTGCCGGCTCCAGCAGGAAATCCATGAAGCGGATGGCATTCTCGCGATTTGGCGCGTCCTTCAGCAGCACGACATTATCCATCCACGCGATGAAGCCCTGGGTCGGAAAGGCATATTCCAGATTGGCCCCTTCCTCGATCCGCGCGCGCGCCGAGAAGCCGTCATAGATCATGCCCGCTGCCGCATCGCCCGAAACAAGGATTTCGCGCGCCGTATCCGAGTTGAAGGACAGCCAGTGCTGGCGCGACCCCATCAGCAGGTCATTGAGGGCCTGCAAATCTCCGCGGTCCGGGCTGCACATCGAAATGCCCAGATGGATCGCGGCCAGCGCCATAACCTCGCCCTGCGACGCAAGCATGTTGATACGCCCCGACAGTTCGGCAGGCGGGTTGAAGATGATGTCGGTGGTGTTGATCGGGCCGTCATAGACATCGCGATTGACCGAGAAAGAGGTCGAACCCCATTGATACGGGATCGAATGCTGGCGGCCCGGATCATAGGCCACATCCAGCCATTCCGGCAGGATATTGCCGTGATTGGTCAACTCGCCCTCGGCGATCATGTCCAGCATGTCATTGTCGCGCATGATCTGGACCATGTAATCGCCCGGCACCGCTACGTCATAGGTGCCCATGCCGCCCGCCCGCAGCGATGCCAGCATGGCTTCGTTGGAATCGTAGGTATCCATGACGATGCGGATGCCGGTTTCCTCGGTGAATTTGTCGATCAGTTCCTGCGGGATGTATTCGAACCAGTGATAGACGACGACCTCGCCTTCGGCGAATGCCGCTGTCGCAAAGCCAAGCCCCGCGCAAAGCGCGATGGCGGATGTCGAGAGATATCGGGTCATGGTCAGTTACCTTTCCTGTTGGGGGGAGGGGTCATTTTGTGCGGTCGATCCTGCTGACCAGCCAGGACAGCGTGACGATCACAGTCGAGAAGGCGAGAAGCATGGTCGAGATGGCCATGATATTCGGCCGCAGGCCCTGTTTGACCGAACCGAAAATGGCCGTGGGCAGGGTCTCGATCCCGGCACCCTTGACGAAATTCGTGATGATGAAGTCATCCAGCGAGATGATGAAAGCCAGAAGAAACCCCGAGATGATCCCCGGCATCATCATGGGCAAAAGCACGCGGCGAAACGCCTGCACCCTGTCGGCATAGAGATCCATCGCGGCCTGTTCATAGACCCCTTCGATCCCCTGCATCCGCGCCGAAATCGGCAGATAAGCAAAGGGGATGCAGAATGCGATATGAGCAATCAGGATCGACATATAGCCGCGCGTGAAACCGATGGCGTTGAAGAAGATCAGCATCGCCACGGCGGTCACGATTTCGGGCACCAGAATGGGCAGGCTGATCACGCCGAAGGTGGCGGTGCGCAGCCTGAAGCGCCCGCCGCGCACCATGGCCAAAGCAGCGGAGGTGGCGATTGCGGTGGCCACGGTCGCGGCGATCAGGGCGATGGAGAAACTGTTGACAGCGGCGGATTTGAACTTCGCCGAATCCGGCCCGGTGAACACATCGACATACCAGCGCAAGGAAAAGCCACCCCATGTCGTGATCGAGCGCGAATCGTTGAAGCTGTAGATCGTCACCACCAGAAGCGGTGCATAGAGGATGAACAGGCACAGGAAAGTCAGCAGCTTGAAACCCGGAAAATCGAAACGTGCGGCCCCGGTCTGCATCAGCTTGCCCCTTTCTCAAGCCGGGCCTGCTGGCGCGCGAGCACCATCAGAACCAGCAGCACCAATGTCAGCAGGATCATCGAGGCGGCGGCCCCGAAAGGCCAGTTGCCCGCGCTGCCCCGGAACTGTTCGTCGATCAGCGAACCGATCATGAAATTCCGCGCCCCGCCCAGCAGGTCCGGCGCAAGGAACGATCCCAGCGAGGGGACAAAGACCAGGATGCAGCCTGCGATCACGCCAGGTTTCACGGCGGGCAGCACGATCCGGGTCAGGATCTTGTGGCGCGGCGCGTATAGGTCGGCAGCGGCCTCGGACAGCGAGAAATTGTAGCGCTCGATAGCGGCATAAAGCGGCAGCACCATGAAGGGCAGGTAGGAATAGAACAGCCCGATCTGCACGCCCAGATTGGTGTTGATGATCGTGAGCGGCTCCGAAATCACGCCGACCCATTGCAACAGATCGTTCAGCGGCCCCTGATCGCGCAGGATGAACCGCATGGAGACCGTGCGGATCAGCAGATTGACCCAATAGGGAATCGTGATCAGGAACACCCAGATCGTGCGCTGATTGGCAGGGCGGGTGGCGATGAAATAGGCGGTCGGGAAACCGATCAGCAGACACAGAAGGGTTGCCAGCGTGGCCTGCCAGATCGAGCGCCAGAAGATCTGGATATAGGCCCATTGGATTGTCGGTGACTCATCCCCGAACAGCCCGCGATCAAAGAAGAACTGGTCATAGGCTTCCAGCGAAAATTCCCAGATCACGCCGCCGCGAAATTCCTTCGTCAGGAAGGAGTAAATCAGCATCAGGCCAATCGGTGCCAGCACGACGATGCCCAGAACCAGCCATGCCGGCAACAGAAGCCAGCCCCGCGCCGGGGCGTAGGCGTCGCTTGTGGCGTTGCCGCCGCTTGCAGCCCCCCCGGCCATCAGTCCACCAGGAGGCGCGCTGACCCCCGCTCCATATTTACGAAGGCCGATTGACCGGGTTCAAAGACCCGCCGGTTGCCGCGATCCGAGTTTGACGCCCGCACCTGAAAGCGTGGCCCTTCGTCCAGATCGAGGATCGTGGTGATATCGGTGCCGATGAAGATATTCTCGACAACCCGCGCGCGCAGGCTCTCGGCTTCCTCTGGCTCTGCGGACAGGAAAAGCCGCTCGGGGCGCACCGACAGATGCACGCGCGCACCGATGCCAACGCCGTCCACCGCATCGCAGGTCAGTTCATGCCCGCCGCCAAGATGGCAGGTCGCGCGACCCGCCTCGATCCGGTCCACCGCGACTTCGAGCAGGTTGGTGTCGCCAATGAAATCGGCCACGAACATATTGCGCGGATGCTCGTAAATCTCGCGCGCGGTGCCAAGCTGCTGCACCTCTCCGGCGGACATCACGGCAATGCGGTCGGACATGGTCAGGGCTTCTTCCTGATCATGGGTGACGAAGATGAAGGTGATCCCGGTTTCGCGCTGGATATGCTTCAGCTCGATCTGCATGGATTTGCGCAGTTTCATGTCCAGCGCCGACAGCGGTTCATCCAGCAACAGAACGCGCGGTTGCGGGGCCAGTGCGCGGGCCAGCGCGACGCGTTGCTGCTGCCCGCCCGACAGTTGCGAGGGCTTGCGATGGGCGAATTGCGTCAGTTGCACCAGTTCCAGCATCTCGCCCGCGCGACGGCTCGCCTCTGCCCGCGATTTGCCCTGCATTTCCAGCCCGAAGCCGACGTTTTCCAGCACGCTCATGGTCGGGAACAGCGCGTAATTCTGAAACACCGTGTTGATCGGGCGCTTGTTCGGCGGCAGCCGGGCGATTTCCTGATCATAGAGATAGATCGCGCCCGCCGTCACATCCTCGAACCCGGCGATCATGCGCAAAAGCGTGGTCTTGCCGCAGCCAGAGGGGCCGAGCAGGGTGAAGAACTCGTTATCCCGAATCCCGAGCGAGACTTCCTTGAGCGCGGTGAAGTCACCGAAACGCTTGATCACCTTTCGGATGTCGATAGCGATGGGTCGCTGATCTGTCATATCGCCCCCGCGGCAGATTGGCTGGTGCGGTGACGATAGAAATCTTGTCTCCGAGTTGTAAGAATTGACTTCCTCAGTTGATGTTAGCCTTTCCCTAATGTGGGTTTGGGACATGGGGCGGGCAGCAAACTGCCTGCGCCGCAGGCAGGATTGCGCGCCGCTGCTCGTTCTGTCAGCGCGTTTGTGCCAGCAAAGCACCTGAAACGTTGAATTTTCGCGCCTGCTTATTTTTTCAGCAGATGTGCGAGGACACGGTCAAGCATCGCTTCGCATGCCAGAAGCTGACCAGTTTCAAGAAACTCATCCGGTTTGTGCCCCTGCGCGGCCATGTCGCCCGGACCGCAGACGACCGTGGGCCAACCCGCGTCTGTAAAGAACCCGGCTTCGGTGCCGAAGCCTACCTTACGGCCCGGCGGGCGATCCGCGAAAGCGGCGGCCAGATGCAGGGCGGGGCTGTCTGACGGGACATCCAGACCGGGATAGGCGTTGATCTGCCGGAACGTGATTGAGGCTGTCTCGGGATAGTCGTGCAGGATGGTGTCGATCCGGTCCTGAAGCCGGACCTGGAATGCGCTGGGGTCGTCCCCTGGCAGATGGCGCAGCTCGAAGGTGAGTGTCGCATCCTCCGGCACGATATTGAGGATCCGCCCGCCCTGCATGACCCCGGCATGGACCGTCGAATAGGGAATCGCATAGCCATCGTCGCGCGCACCATCGCGGGCATAGTCCTGCTGCATCGCGCGCAAGGCGGCGATCAGGTCGGCGGCCAGATGCAGCGCATTGACGAAATGCGGTGCTTCGGCGGAATGGCCCGCCTGACCCTTGCACTGCGCCTCGAACACCGCCTTGCCCTTGTGGCCGGGGGACGGGAGCATGCCTGTCGGTTCCCCGACAATGCACAATTCGGGCTGCCAGCCCAAAGCCCGCAGGCCGGGCATCATCTGCCCTATGCCCAGACAGCCAAGCTCCTCATCATAGGAAATCACCATCATCAGCGGCGCATTCAGCGGCGCGGCACCGGCCCGCTCGGCAAGCGCCAGTATCGCGGCCAGAAAACCCTTCATGTCGGTCGTCCCGCGCCCGAACAGGCGCTCGCCCTCGCGCGTCAGACGGAACGGATCGCGCGTCCAGCCTTGCCCGTCCACCGGCACGACATCGCTATGCGCCGATAGCAGGACACCGCCCGCGCCCGCTGGCCCGATCCGCGCCGCCAGCCCCGCCTTGGGCTGGTCCGGGTCGGCAAGGCGCAGGACGTCAAACCCCGCCTTGCATAACAGCGCTTCCGCATCGTCGATCAGATCCAGATTGCTGACCGCGCTGACGGTCGGATACGCAATCAGGCGTTCAAGGATCGGCAGGCAGCGCGGCAGGGGTGCTGTCATGACATGGCGCTATTGTGCTGCAAGTTCGGTGATCTCTCGACGGAAAGACAGCGCATCGCCCAGATCAGGACCGTCCAGTTCGCGCGCATAGCGATGACCGGCATAGGTCGCCCAGGCGATCGGCCCTGCGGCCTCGGCATCGCCGAACAGCTTGACCGAGCGGATACCGGCATCTGCCCAATCGGCCTGACGCAGCATGAGATCCTGATAGAGCGCATCATTCCCGGTGCGAGAGGCCACCATCACCACCGCATCGGCAGGGTAGACCCGTGTCTTGCCGGTATAGACGCAGTTGCTGATGACATGATCCGCCGCGATCTGCGTGACGCCCCGGTTCAGCACAATCTCGACGCCCAGATCGTCAAGCCGCGCGTGAATCGTGGCCTGTTCCAGCGTGTTATTCGTCCAGTCCGAGACAAAGGCCGAAGGCGTGATCAGCGTCACCTTCGCGCCGGCCTTGACCAGAAGCTCGGCCAGAACCCCGCCCATGTAATAATGATCATCGTCATAGATCACCACTTCGCCGCCGGGCAGAGTGCCGGTCATCAGATCATCAGGGGTGTAGATCCGGGCATCCTCTGCGATGGGCATGGGAACGACATGCTGCCGCGCCACACCGTCGCGCCGCCATGTCGCGCCGGTCGCGACCGCGATGTTCTGAAAGCCGAATTCCATGACCTCTGCGGCACTCAGCGCGCTGTCGAGATAGATTTCCACATTCGGGCGCTGGCGCAACTGGTATTCGCGATAATCCCGCACGCGACCCCAGGCACTCAGCCCCGGCAGGCGCGATTCCAGCGTCACCCGCCCGCCGATTTCCATGCGCGCCTCGGCAAGCGCCACATCATATCCGCGTCGGCACAAGGCCCATGCGGCCTCCAGCCCCGCCGGCCCAGAGCCGATGACCAGCACAGTCTCGCTCTCGCCCTTGGGGTTCATCTGCTCGGGGTGCCAGCCCTTGCGCCATTCTTCCATGAAGGTCGGATTCTGGGTGCAGCGGCTGATCGACATGGTCATGTCGCCGGTAATGCAGATATTGCAGCCGATACATTCGCGAATATCGTCGATCCGGCCTTCCTCGACCTTTTTCGGCAGGAACGGATCGGCAATCGAGGGACGTGCACAGCCGATGAAATCCAGCGTGCCGGATTTCACCATACGCACCATCACATCGGGCGAGGTGAAGCGCCCCACACCGACCACAGGCTTGCTTGTCAGCGCGCGGATACCAGTGACAAGCTGCTCCTGCGCGGCCTCTTCCTTGAAGCGCGAGGGGCCAGAGCAATCCTCCCAGGTGCCCTGCGCCAGATCCCACAGATCAGGCAGGTCGCGGTTCATCTCGATGAACTCGCGCAATTCGGCATTGGAAAAGCCCAATTCGCCAATGGTTTCATCCAGACTGACGCGCAGCGTGATCCCCATGCTGTCGCCCACCGCATCGCGGATATCGGCAATCACCTCATTCACGAAACGCGCGCGGTTCTCCAGACTGCCGCCATATTCGTCGCTGCGCTGGTTCGTGGCGCGGCTCAGGAAATGCTGAAAAATGCCGAAACCATGCGCGCCATACAGACAGATCAGATCGAACCCGGCCAGTTTCGAGCGTTTCGCGGCATTGACGAACCAGCGCCGCAGGTCGCGGATATCGCTTTTCGTCAGCGCGCGGGCCTGCACCGGGTCATTGGTGAAGGTGCGGATCGGCAGGGCAGAAGGGGCAAGCGGCACTTCCTTGGTATAGAGATTGGGACCATTGATGCCCGAATAGGCCAGCTGGATCCCGGCAAGCGCCCCATGCGTTTTCATCTTCTCGGACATACGCTGCAATTGGGGGATATCCTTGTCCTCCCACAGCCGCAATTCGATGAAAGGCGTGATTTCGGACGTATGGTGCATCTCGCATTGTTCGGTGAAGATCACGCCCCAGCCGCCCTCGGCCTTGATCCCGCGCATCGCAGCAGCGGCAGAGGGGTCGCGATAGCCACCACCATTGCAATGCGGCACCTGGTAAAAACGGTTCTTTGCCGTGACCGGGCCAATCGCCATAGGCTCGAACAAGATGTCATAACGGGGGTCGCGCACGTCGGGGCTCCTGTCAGGTTTTGCGCCAGTCTAAAGGCGTATCTGCCAGATAAAATACAAGCCTGCATAAGCCTTGCTTTGGCGCTGGCTAAGCACCCTCCAGCCCCAGCAGGGTTGCTGCATTCTCGGACAGCCAGTCCTGCGCATGGGCGGTGAAGCTTTTGTGCAATTGCGTCCGTTCGGCCCCGGCAACCATCAGAAGCCCCAGCTTCATCGGCCGCGCATTGCCCGACAAGGGCACGAAGCGCATCGGTTTGCCATCGGGTGACAGATCGTTGAGCGGGCGGTGATTGACGATGGAATAGCCAAACCCGTTGGCCACAAGGCTGCGCATTACTGCCATATCGCGGGTGCGCTCGCTGACATTGGCGCGCAATCCGGCGCGGCTGAAGAAGGACAGGAAATAGTCAGAGCTTAGCGGCAGATCCAGCAGCACCATCGGATGCGCCGCGAGTTGCTGGACCGAGACCGTCGCCAGATGTGCCAGCTCATGCGTGTCGCTCATCGCGACAAGCGGCGGCAGTTCCAGAATGGGCGTGAAATGCAGATCGCTGGGCAGATCAAGGTCATAGGACAGCGCCATGTCGATACGGGCCTGTCGCAGCAGGGCAAACAGCCCCGTCTGATCGCCCTCGGTCTGGGAAATGCGCACCTCGTCATAGCGGTCGAGAAAACTGCGCCGCAGCCCCGGAAGGATGATCTGCGCGAAAGTGGACAGGCAGCCAAGCGCCAGCGGGCCGCGCACCATGCCCGACAATTCCCCTGCCAGATCGCGCAGCGCTGCCGCCTGACGCAACACGGTCTGCGCCTGATCCAGCAGTTTGCGCCCCGGCAGGGTCGGGGTCAGCCCCTGCGCATGATGGCGCACAAAGAGCTGCACGCCAAGTTCTTCCTCCAGTTGCGAAATCGCGGCAGAGATCGAGGGCGAGGACACATTCACCCGGTGCGACGCTGCCGCGATGCTGCCAGCCTCTCCCACGGCCACGAAATATTCCAGTTGTCTCAGCGTATAGCGCAGCGGCATGGCTCACCTTTTTGGGATCAGGTCACTCTATGACCAGATGAACAGATGCGCCAAGCCTTTCGCAAGGGCCGCCCGGATGTCGTGGCCCGGTTCCGCCTTATGCACGATATTTCACCCAGATGGTCTTGAGGGCAGTATACTTGTCCAGTGAGTGCAGCGAGAGGTCGCGCCCGAAGCCGGATTGCTTCATCCCCCCGAAAGGGGTTTGTGCCGAAAGCGCATCGACCGTATTTACCGATACCGTGCCCACATGCAGCCGGTCGGACAGGCGCAGCGCGCGGTCCAGATTGCTGGTCCAGACCGAAGCGGCCAGCGCGTAGGGGGAATCATTGGCCAGCGCGATCACCTCTTCTTCGGTATCGAAGGTGATGATGGACAGGACCGGTCCGAAAATCTCTTCGCGCGCCAGCGGGTCGTTCTGGGTCACATCGGCGAAAATCGTCGGCTGGACAAAAAAGCCCTTGCCGTTGATCTGCACCTGTCCGCCGCCGGCCACGAGTTCGGCGCTGTAGCGGCCATTCTCGATGAAGCCCATGATGCGGGCCAACTGACCTGCATCGACAATCGCCCCCATTCTGGAGGCCGGGTCAAGCGGGTCGCCCGGCTGCATGTCCTCGGCCCGCGTGATCAGCTTCTCGATGAACAGATCGCGGATGCCGCGTTGAACATAAAGCCGTGTATTGGCCGAGCAGACCTCTCCCTGATTGAAGAAGGCCCCAAAGGCGGCCATATCGGCAGCAGCGTCCAGATCCTCGCAATCGTCAAAGACGATATTGGGGCTTTTGCCGCCGGTTTCGGGCCAGACCGGCTTCAGGTTTGACTGGCCGGAATACTGCATGAACAGCTTGCCCACGGCGGTTGATCCCGTGAAGGCCAGACAATCGACATCCATATGCAGGCCAAGCGCCTTGCCAGCACTCGCGCCATGTCCGGGCACGACATTGAACACGCCATCCGGCACCCCCGCCTGTGCCGCGAGTTCGGCCAGACGCAACGCGGAAAGCGGGGATTGCTCGGCAGGTTTCAGGACGACCGAATTGCCCGCCGCGAGCGCGGCAGAGGCTTTCCATGTCGCCATGTCGAGCGGGAAATTCCACGGCACAACCGCCCCAACCACGCCCAGCGGCACACGGCGCACCAGTGCCAGATCACCGGGTCCGCCCGGCGCGATCTCGTCATAGATCTTGTCGATGGCTTCCGCGTACCACTGAAAGAAATGCGCCGAACCCGGCGCATCAATAGTCGCGGCGTCCGTAATCGTCTTGCCCATGTCCAGACTGTCAAGCAGGGCCATTTCATGCAGATTGGCGCGGATCAGATCCGCCAGTTTCAGCAGCACCGCCTTGCGCTCGGCGGGGGGTTTGCGCGACCAGCGGCCATCGTCAAAGGCACGCCGCGCGGCAACCACGGCAAGGTCGATATCCGCGCTGTCACATTCCGCGACTTCTGCCAGAACCGTTTCGGTCGCGGGATTGAGGCTGTCGAAACGGCGGCCCGATTGCGCATCGACAAACCTGCCGTCGATAAAGGCCTGGCCCCGGATCTGCAGGGCTTTCGCACGGGCTTTCCAGTCGTCATGGCTCAGGCCGGTCATGCGTATCTCCCATCCTTGTCATTCATCGCCCGGCACCCCGTAAGAGGGCGCCGCGCGCGGGTCGAGCGCGCGCTGGATGTAGGCGTCGAGTTGCGGCTTGTAGATCTCCCAGGCGATGGCAAGCTGCCGGATCGGGCAATCCTCGGTCCAGTCGCAGCGCAGATCGGCGACAGGCCAGCTGACAGCATCAACCAGTTTCATCCCCGCCGAATGCACCGGACCGGCCTCGCCGCCTGCATCCAGCCCGGCTTGCAGCGCCCCCAGCAAACGGTCGCCCAGATGACCGGTGCTGGTCTCGAAATGCGCAACCATCGCCTGCGGCACAGTGTCATTCGCCAGCAGATTGCCCCCTGCCGCCACATCCCTGCCCTGCGCCTGCGTCCAGATGCCCAGCGCCTTGGGGCCCGAGTGAATCGCCGTGCGCCCCGTGGTGTCGATGGCCAGAACCTGCCGATATTCGGTGAAGCGCGCGCGTTTGAGCAGATCGGCCAGCGCGTCCGGTGCGGATTTGCCCTGTTCCATCAGATCAAGCATCATCGGCCCCAGACTCGGATCGGTGATATTCTGCGACGCAACCGCACCGACACTGGCGCGCGCATAAGAGCATCGCGCCGCAACTGCGGGCGAGGAAGAGGAAATCGCCAGCCCGAACATGCCGGTCTCGGCGCAGCGTGCGACAAGCGAAAAGGTCATGGCTTACTCCGGTATGACAGCGGTGGCGTCGATCTCGACCAGCCATTCGGGCCGCGCCAGCGCCTGCACGACCAGCCCGGTCGAAACCGGATGCACCCCGCGAATATACTCGCCCATGGTGCGGTAAACAGCTTCGCGATGGCGCACATCGGTCAGATAGACCACCACCTTGACCAGATGCGCCATCTCGCCCCCGGCCTCTTCGATCAACTGGCGGATGTTCTGCATCACCTTATGCGTCTGCGCCACCGGGTCATGACTGTCGAGATTGACGGCATCCTCCAGATTCTGCGGGCATTGACCGCGCAGCCAGACGATCCGACCGCCTTGGGTCACGACCGCCTGACACAGATCATTGTCGAGATTCTGTTCGGGATAGGTGTCTTTGGTATTGAACTTGCGGATGCGTGTATGGGCCATGTATCCTGCCATCTTCTCAAAGGGTTATTCTGCGGAAGCGAGACTGCGCTCGCTGTGACGGGTCTGGTCGTGATAGGCCCTGTAACTGCGCTGGATGACGATCTGATCCGCCAGATACCGCGCATCATGCCAGACGCCCCAGATGAAGCTCGACCCCCTGCGCGATTGCCAGGGCAAGCCAAGGAAATAGACCCCCGGCTCGACCGAGACACCGCGCTGATGGCGCGGGCGGCCCTGATCGTCGAAGATATCCAGCTTCAGCCAGCCATAATCCTGCCGGAACCCGGTCGCCCAGATCACACAGCCGATCCCGGCCTCTTGCAGATCAAGGCTGCGCAGCGGCTGCGTCACGCAATCCGGGTCGGGAAGCTGCACATGCGCTTCCGGCTCTGGCGGCAGGTCCAGACCCTGCGCCGTGACATAGGCATCTGCCTCTGCCAGCAGCGCGCGGAGGCTCGCATCCCCGGCAGCGATGTTCGCGGCCAGATCATCGCGGAACTGCAACCGCGCGCCGTCAAAGCTTTCGGTTCGTCCGACCAGCGTGACACCCAGCCCGGCCAGTTTGCGGAAATCGACCGTATGGCCGCCATGCGCGCCGCTGACCGCGATGGTCACATGTTCCGTGCCCGGATTGGGGGCTGCCAGATCCCATTTGCCAAGCACGCCAAGCCACCAGCAGAAATCGCGCCCGCGATAGGCCCGCGGCGGCCGTTCATGCGGACCGACCGACAGATAGACCTTGCGCCCCGCGCGCGCCAACTCATCGGCGATCTGCACACCCGAAGACCCGGCGCCGACAATCAGCACTGCGCCATCCGGCAACTGGCCGGGATTGCGATAGGCGCTGGAATGCATCTGCATCACCGCGGCATCGGCAGGGATGACCGGGGGAATGACAGGATGCTGGAACGGTCCGGTGGCGGCCACAATGCGCTGCGCTTCAATCACGCCATCCGAGGTCTCGATCCTGAACCCGCTGCGCCCCGGAATGCGGCTGGCGCTCTGCACCTCGACCCCGCAGCGGACAGGCGCATCGAATTTTTCGGCATAGCGCTCGAAATAGGCAGCCACCGCTTCTTTCGGCACGAAGTCATCCGCCGCATGCCGGTCAAATTCAAGATCAGGGAAACGATCATGCCATGCCGGGCCATTCGCCACCAGCGAATCCCAGCGCGCTGTCCGCCACCGTTCGGCGATGCGGTCCCGTTCCAGCAGGACATGCGGCACGGATTGCGCCCGCAGATGCCGGCTCATCGCCAGACCAGCCTGACCGGCACCAACGATCACAGTATCGATCTGTTCCACACCCATTGCAGCGCTCCTCCGGCTAGACCGTCACCAAATGCTCTTGGCTTGGGTCTTTCGGGATAGGCGATGATGGGTTTGCGACAAACTATGATTTGCTGCATCTAGGATTAGCCGAAACCTTGGTCACATCGTCAGGGCGGCGGGCTATTGCCTGATATGGGCCTTGCGGTCGGCTCCGTTGTCCCGAAGGGTTCTCGCCCGCGCGCTGATGAAAGATGGCGAAGCAATGATATCAGGAGGGGGCCATTGCCGAGGGGGGCTTGGCATCCACAGTGCCAAGATGTCTGGCGCAAATGGACTGGTCGGGTGTCACCTGACACCGGAAAAAGAAAAACATGGTGAGCCCGACAGGATTCGAACCTGTGACCCACTGATTAAAAGTCAGTTGCTCTACCAACTGAGCTACGGGCCCACACATTGCGCGCTACTTAGAAAAGCCCCGGCACCGGGTCAAGGGCTAATCTGCCGCAATGGGACGGGAATCGTGATTGCTGTAGCGCGTGACGTCTGGTCAGAAGCCCGCGTCCCGCTTATATCGCCGCCATGTCTGAACAAACGCCCCCTCTCGCCTTCGCCAAGATGCATGGTGCAGGCAATGATTTCGTGGTGATCGACTCGCGCAGCCGCGCGGGTGGGGTGGTCACGGCTGAACTGGCGCGCGCCATTGGCGACCGGCATAGGGGCGTGGGCTTTGACCAGCTTGCGGAACTGCGCGCCTCGGATGCGGCGGATCTGGATCTCGATTTCTGGAACAGCGACGGATCACAGGCCGGGGCCTGCGGCAATGCTACGCGCTGCGTGGCCGCTGCGGTGATGGACGAGCGCGGCACCGACCGCCTGACGATTCGCACCGCGCGCGGGCTTCTGCATGCCGAACGGCGCGGGGCGCAGGTCTGGGTGAATATGGGTGCGCCGATCCTCGACTGGCAGGGCGTGCCGCTGGCGCGCGCGGTCGATCTGCTGCATCTGCCATTGCCCGGCGACCCTGTGGCGGTGGGCATGGGCAATCCGCATTGCATCCATTTCGTGACGGACGCCGATGCGGCCCCCGTCGCCACACGCGGGCCAGAGGTCGAGCATGACCCGCTGTTTCCCGAAGCCACCAATGTCGAATTTACCGCGCTGCTGGCCCCCGACCATCTGCGCCTGCGCGTCTGGGAACGCGGCACCGGGATCACGCTGGCCTGCGGCTCTGGCGCCTGCGCGACAGCGGTCGCGGCGCATCAGCGCGGGCTGACCGGTCGGCGTGTGGTGATCGAGGCCGATGGCGGGACGCTGGAAGTGGACTGGCGCGACGATGGCGTCTGGCTGACCGGCCCGGTGGCGCATGTCCTTGACGGCGTGTTCACGCCTGCATTTCTGACAGGCCACGCATGAGTGCGCCACGTTTCACCACGCTGGGCTGTCGTCTGAACGCCTATGAGACCGAGGCCATGCGCGAGATGGCGGAATCTGCGGGGCTGCGCGATGCCTTGGTCGTCAACACCTGCGCGGTCACGGCGGAAGCCGTCCGCAAGGCCCGTCAGGAAATTCGCCGACTGCGCCGCGAAAATCCCGATGCGCCCATCATCGTCACAGGCTGCGCGGCCCAGACGGAACCCGAAACCTTCGCCACCATGCCCGAAGTGACCCGTGTGATCGGCAATTCCGAGAAGATGCGCCCAGAGACATGGGCGCAGATGGTCCCCGACCTGATCGGCGCGACCGAACGGGTGCAGGTCGATGACATCATGTCGGTGCGCGAAACCGCGTCACATCTGATCGACGGGTTCGGCACCCGCGCGCGCGCCTACGTGCAGGTCCAGAATGGCTGCGACCACCGCTGCACTTTCTGCATCATCCCGTATGGTCGCGGAAATTCGCGCTCAGTGCCTGCGGGTGTGGTGGTCGATCAGATCAACCGGCTGGTGGCGCAGGGCTATCTGGAAGTGGTGCTGACCGGGGTCGATCTGACCTCCTGGGGCGCGGATCTGCCACGGCAGCCCCGTCTGGGCGATCTGGTGCGGCGTATTCTTCGGCTGACCGATGTGGCGCGGCTGCGAATTTCCTCGATCGATTCGATCGAGGCCGATGAGGCGCTGATGGAAGCCATCGCAACTGAACCGCGCCTGATGCCGCATCTGCACCTGTCCTTGCAGGCGGGCGATGACATGATCCTGAAACGGATGAAACGCCGTCATCTGCGCGACGATGCGATCCGGTTTTGCGCCGATGCCCGACGCCTGCGCCCCGATATGGTCTTCGGCGCGGATATCATCGCAGGCTTCCCGACCGAAACGGATGCAATGTTCGAGAACTCGCTGCGGCTGGTCGAAGACTGCGACCTGACCTTCCTGCATGTCTTTCCCTTCAGCCCGCGCAAGGGCACGCCTGCCGCGCGCATGCCGCAACTGCCGGGACCAGTGATCAAGGAGCGCGCTGCGAAGTTGCGCGCCGCCGGTGAAGTGGCGCTGGAGCGGCACTTGCATGCGCAGATCGGGGCGGAACATGCGGTGCTGATGGAAGCGCCCGATATGGGGCGGACTGCCCAATTCACGGAAGTCAGGTTCGAGCTGCCCCAGCCTGTCGGCGCGATCGTTGCGGCGCGCGTGACGGGATATGCGCAAAGCCAGCTTCTCGCGTGAAACGTAAGGTGCGTGGTGACCACGCACCTTACCTCAACCGAGATAGTTGCGCAGCGCCTCTGGCGGATCGGCCAGCATCTGCGTCGTCAGGGCAGGGGCCTGCGCCACGCCGTCACTGACCAGCACCAGATGATCTGCAATCGCCTCGGCATCGCGAATGTCATGGCTCACCATCAGCAGCGTGGCCCCGGTCTCGCGGCAAATCTCGGCCACCAGCCCCAGCATTTCCATACGCAGCGCCGGACCCAGCGCCGCAAACGGCTCATCCAGCAGCACCAGCGGCTTGCGCTGCAACAACACCCGCGCCAGCGCCACGCGGCTTTGCTGCCCGCCCGAAAGCTGCGCCGGTCTGCGCGCGCCAAACCCCTCAAGGCCCACACGGGCAAGCGCCGCTTCGACCTGCGCACGCTCATCCGCAGTCAAACGCAGCGACGGCTTCACCCCCAGAGCCACATTCTCAAACGCGCTCAGATGCGGGAACAGGTTATTGTCCTGAAACAGGATCGACACAGGCCGCCCCGAGGGGCTGGCCTGCGTGATCTCCTGCCCTTGCCAGAACACGCGCCCTTCGCTGACCGGCACGAACCCTGCCACCGCGCCCAGCAGCGTCGATTTGCCCGCACCCGACGGGCCGATCACCGCAACCAGCGCGCCCGCCGGGATTGCCCAATCGGCAGCCAGCGTGAAATCGTCCTGTGTGATCCGCACGCCGTCAAGTTCCAGCACGCCCGCGCCCCCATCTCTCGAACACCACAAACAGCGCAAGGCTTGCCGCCAGCAGCACCAGCGCAGCCCCCGCCGCATCATCCTGCCGGTAAGCATTCATCAACCGGTAGAGCTGCATCGGCAGGGTCGCCCCCTCACGCTCGGCAAAGAGCATGATCACCCCCAGATCCCCCATCGAAAGCGCTGCCGTCAGCCCGGCGGCAAAGCCCAAGGGCCGACGCAGGCGCGGCAGGGTGACAATCCGCAACCGCGCCCAGCCATGCAGGCCCAGCGCCGTGGCCAAGCGGCCTTGCGTCGCCATCTCGGCGCGCAGCCCCGGCAGGATCAGCCGCAGCGCAAAAGGCATCGCCATGCCCGCATTGACCAGCATTGTGACCAGCAGCGCGAAATCGCGCGGATTGGCCAGGGGCCGGATCACCAGAAACAACCCCGTCCCGATCACGAGTGGAGAGGCCGCCAGTGCCGCCAGCCCCAGCCATTCCAGCCCCGCGCCCCGCTTGCCGCCCAAGGCCAGCACAGCATGGGCCAGCGCCAGTGTCATCGCAATGGTCACAGCGGTCGCCCCCAAAGCCACGAAGAGCGAGCGCCCCGCTGCCTGCCAGACCTCGGACGGCAATCCCGCCACATGCGGCGCACCGCGCAGAATCACCATGCCCAGCGGCACCAGCAGGAACAGCGCCCCCGCGATGATCAGGCCCGCATCCCACAGCCGCAGACCGCGCGCGCCCAGATCGAAGCGCTGCACGGGTCGGTCCAACCCGCCCCCCAGCGCCGAGGGTAAAGCCACGCGCCACGCAATCACCCCCGCTGCCGCGCATAGCCCGAACTGCACCAGCGCCAAAGCCGCCGCGCGCCCCATGTCGAAATCGAACCGGAACGCCTGATAGATCGCCAGTTCCACCGTCGTTGCGCGCGGCCCCCCGCCCATGGTCAGCGCGACCGAGAAACTGGTCAGGCAGATCAGGAAAATCACGAGAAACGCCCCCGGCACCAGATCGCGCAGCATCGGTGCCTCAAGCTGCCGGAATGTGTCGCGCGCGCTGAACCCAAGCGCGGCCGCAAGCCGGAAGCGTTCCGCCGGCACCCCCGCCCAGCCTTGCAGCAGGATGCGCGTGGCCAGCGGCAGGTTGTAGAACACATGCG
>JAFIEM010000064.1 GCA_020832555.1 Natronohydrobacter sp.
TCACATTCGGATCGCTGCCGACCTTGGCGGAAATATCCGGCACCCGCCCCCAGAAGCGCAGCGCGCGGGCGGGTTTGACAGTGGCGCGGGTCATGGCGGCGATGGGGCCATCCGGGCCGGACCCTTCGGGCTTGAAGGGCGCGACACCGGCCCAATGGCCGCGCGCGCTATAGGGTTCTAGATAGAGCGTGCAGGATTCGTCTGCCTTTGCGCGCCATGTGGTGAAGGGCGCGCGCGCCATCCCGGTTTTGGCAAGATCGCGGCTTTGCCAGGCACAGAGGATCGCCCAGGTGCCCCAGTTGGGCTTGGGAGTGAAGCCTTCGCCCGTGCCCGAGCCGCAGAGTTTCCAGAAGTCCAGCCCCGGCACGCGCGGCAGCACAAAGCGCGCCGCCCCCATCTGACCCAGCACCCAGAGCCGCGCCAGCGCGCGCTCGAAGCGGAACAGGGACAGGGTGACAGTCTGCATGGCGATTCCCGCCTTTCACGTTACCCTTGCAGATTGTCACACGAACTGGACAGAGTAAAGGAGAGAATGTAAACCTTGATTGACAGTTTCGACCGGTGTAAGCTGGTCCAAACACGAAAAGACGGGAACCCGAGATGCTTGATTCGACCGGACTGCCGCGCGCCATTGTTATCGGGGCCGGGCTTGGGGGGCTGGCGTCCGCAATGCGGCTGGGCGCGAAGGGCTATCAGGTGACCGTGATCGACAAGCTGGACCGCCCCGGCGGGCGGGGATCGTCGATCACGCAAGGCGGGCACAGGTTCGATCTGGGGCCGACGATCATTACGGTGCCGCAAGGGCTGCGCGATCTTTGGGCGGCTTGCGGACGTGATTTCGACCGGGATGTAACCCTGAAGCCGATGGAGCCCTTCTATGAGATCCGCTGGGCGGATGGCGCGACATTCACCATGCGGCAGGGCGATGCCGAGATGGAGGCCGAGGTGAAGCGCCTGTCACCCGGTGATCTGCCCGGATTTCGCAAATTCCTGTCGGATGCCGAGGATCGCTACTGGTTCGGCTATGAGGATCTGGGTCGTCGCCCGATGAACGAGCTGTGGGAGTTGATCAAGGTGCTGCCGCGCTTCGTCTGGCTGCGCGCGGATCGGTCGGTCTATGCCCATGCCGCGCGGCGGGTGCGAGACCCAAGGCTGCGGTTCGCGCTGTCCTTTCATCCGCTGTTCATCGGGGGCGATCCGTTTCGCGTGACCTCGATGTATATTCTTGTCAGCCATCTGGAGAAGGCCTTTGGCGTGCATTACGCCATGGGCGGCGTGCAGGCGATTGCCGATGCCATGGCGCGCGTGATCCGCGATCAGGGCGGCACGCTGCGACTGAATACGGAAGTCGATGAAATCGTCATTGAGAACGGTCGCGCTGACGGGGTGCGGCTGGTGGGTGGTGAGAGGTTGCATGCGGATGTGGTCGTGTCCAATGCCGATGCAGGCCATACCTATACCCGGCTGTTGCGCAACCGGACCCGGCGGCGGTGGACCGATGCGAAGGTCAAGCGCCAGCGTTGGTCGATGGGGCTGTTCGTCTGGTATTTCGGCACCAGGGGCACGCGCGAGATGTGGCGCGATGTGGGTCATCATACGATTGTCGTGGGGCCGCGCTATCGCGAGCATATCAAGGATATCTTCATCCGTGGGCATCTGGCCGAGGATATGAGCCTCTATGTCCATCGCCCTTCGGTCACGGATTCCTCAGTCGCGCCGGATGGGGATGATACGTTCTATGTGCTCTCGCCCGTGCCGCATCTGGGGCATGAGAACGGGGTGGACTGGGCGCGCGAGGAAGAACCCTACCGCGCCAAGATGCTTGCCATGCTGGAAGAGCGGCTGTTGCCGGGGCTGGCTGAGCGCATCACGGAAAGCCTGGTCTTCACGCCCGACACCTTCCGCGACCGCTACCTTTCGCCGCTGGGTGCGGGGTTTTCGATCGAGCCGCGCATCCTGCAAAGCGCGTGGTTCCGGCCGCATAACGTGTCCGAGGAAGTGCCGGGCCTGTATCTTGCAGGCGCGGGCACGCATCCGGGTGCGGGTGTGCCCGGCGTGATCGGCACAGCCGAAGTGCTGGGGCAACTGGTGCCCGATGCAGCGTCCGTTCTGCCAGTGCGGATGGCCGCAGAATGAGCGCCGAGGCCGACATGGAAGCCTGCCGCGCCGCGATCCGCACCGGGTCGCTGTCATTTCATGCTGCCTCCAAGCTGCTGCCGGTCTATGTGCGCGATCCCGCGCTGGTGCTTTATGCCTTTTGCCGCGTGGCCGATGATGCGGTCGATGAGGGCTACGATGCGCGCGGGGCGGTGCTGCATTTGCAGGACCGTCTGGACCGCGCCTATGCAGGGCGGCCCATGGATGCGCCGATTGACCGCGCCTTTGCCCGGATGATCGAACGCCACCAGATGCCGCGCACGCTTCCCGATGCGCTGCTGGAAGGGCTGGCCTGGGATGCCGAAGGGCGGCGGTTCGACACGCTCTCGGGCGTGCTGGAGTATTCCGCGCGCGTGGCCGCAGTTGTGGGCGCGATGATGTGCGTGCTGATGGGGGTGCGCGACCGGCACAGGCTGGCGCGGGCCTGCGATCTGGGGTTGGCGATGCAACTGACCAATATCGCGCGCGATGTGGGTGAGGATGCGCAGAGGGGGCGGATCTATCTGCCGCTGGACTGGTTTCGCGCGGCAGGGGTCGATCCTGCGGCCTTTACCCGCGCCCCCAAACCGATGCCGGAAATCCGCGAGATGACCGACAGGTTGCTGCGCGAGGCGGATCGGCTGTACATGCGGTCCGAGCCGGGAATTTCGGCACTGCCTGTTACCTGCCGCCCCGGTATTTTCGCGGCGCGCACGATTTATGGCGGGATTGGCGGGGTGATCCGCGCGCAGGGCTGCGACAGCATCAGCCAACGCGCGGTTACGTCGCGTGGGCGCAAACTGGGCTGGATGGCGACATCCGGGCTGCGCGCTGCTGCAAGTGTCGTGCTGCCTCAGATGGCCACGCTCTATGCGCGGCCCCAGTCCGAGGCACAGTTTCTGGTGCAGGCGGCGACGCGGGACAGCACAGGCTTCAGCCGGTCAGAGACCTTGATCGCGGCGCTTGCAAGGCTGCGTGCGCAAGA
The DNA here is from genome assembly GCA_020832555.1 of Natronohydrobacter sp. Classification (GTDB taxonomy): domain Bacteria; phylum Pseudomonadota; class Alphaproteobacteria; order Rhodobacterales; family Rhodobacteraceae; genus Roseinatronobacter. The sequence continues at coordinate 3,122 of JAFIEM010000064.1, forward strand.
CCTTGCGGCGCGCGGACTGGACCAGAGCCGCGCCTGAGCTATGTCCCTACCTGTCGGCACAGACCCGCGCGCCCGGTCACGGGCGCAGAACTAAAGGCTTGCGCCCGGCACGGGCGCTCCGCTAGGTCAGACCGGGCTGGCCAGGAAAGGGCGCGCAATGGACTGGATGCTGTTTCTGACCTTCCTTGCGGCTTGCGGGGCTGCAGGGGCGACCGGATCGATGTTCGAGCCAGGCAACTGGTATCGCGACCTTGACAAACCCTGGTGGACACCGCCGGGGATCGTCTTTCCACTGGTCTGGGTCACGCTGTATGTCACCATCGCCTATGCAGCGATGCGCATAGCCCCGCTTGAAGGGTCGCAACAGGCGCTGGCCTTCTGGGCCGCGCAGATCGCATTCAACACGCTCTGGTCACCTGTGTTTTTCGGGTTGAAGCGCATGCGCACGGCCATGGTGATCCTGTGCTTCCTCTGGGTCTTTGTCGCGGCCACGATGGTCAGTTTCTGGGCACTTGATCCGCTGGCGGGGATGCTGTTCGCGCCCTATCTGCTTTGGGTCACGATTGCGGGGGCGCTGAATTTCTCGGTCTGGAGCCGCAATCCGCAATTTGCCTAATGGTTCAGGGCATAGCGGCGCATGGACGCCGCCTGATTGCCGAAAATCATGTGCAGATGCTGGGTCATGTAGATCCGCAGCCAGGGCGTGAAGCGTTCGGGGAATCGCTCGATCACCGCGCGCAGCGCCGAGAGATTGATCCAGTCGATATCGGCGACCTCTTCGGGGTTGGGGGTCACGCCAAGGTCGGGCATCGCGCGGGCGGTGTAGACCTGCACCAGTTCATGCTCGATCAGCCCACCGCCCACATCGGCGCGGTATTCGATTTCGCCCGCGTGGCGCAGGTCCAGCCCGTCGATGCCAAGTTCCTCGCGCAACCGGCGGGTCGCGCAATCGAGATCGGTTTCACCCCATTGCGGATGGGTGCAGCAGGTATTCGCCCAAAGCCCCGGCGTATGATACTTGTGCAGCGCGCGGCGCTGGATCAGCACGCGGTCGCCTTCGGTCACGAAAACCGAGATCGCCTTGTGCCGTAGCCCGCGCCGATGCACATCGAGCTTGTCCAGCGGCTTCAGCGTGCCCTCTTCCCAGGCCGGGATCAGCCAGCTCATGTGTAGCTCGGACGGACCAGCCCGGTCAGATGCAGCATGTTCTTCACACCGATCTTGATATGGGCAAGCGGCCGCGCGGCCACCAGTTTCTTGTTCATATAGGCCTCGAAGGTCAGCCGTTGCACGTCGATATCATGGCAGAGCGAGACGAAGCGCTCGCGCCGCTCATCCGACTTGTAATACGCATCCTGCATGGAACGCAAAACCTTGAACACGGTCTTGTGCTCGCGCATGAACAATTTTCGGGCAAGAGCCAGGTCTTTTGCACGGCCCGAGGCGAGCGCCGCCTGCGCCGCTGTGGCGGCAACGCGCCCGCCGACCATCGCGTAATAGATGCCTTCGCCCGAACTGGGAGCCACCACGCCCGCAGCATCGCCCGCCAGCACCACATCGCGGCCATTGTCCCATTTGTCCATCGGGCGCAGCGGGATGGGCGCGCCTTCGCGCCGGATCGTCTCGCAGTTGGTCAGCCCGGACATGGCGCGCAGATCGGCGGTGGCGGCTTTCAGATCGGCCTCGGGTTTTTCCGTGCCCATGCCGACCGAACAGCTTTTGCCATGCGGAAAAACCCAGCCGTAGAAATCGGGCGAAATGCGCCCGTCATAGATCACATCGCAGCGGTCGGGATCGTAGAAGTCATTCGCGGGCGGGGCCTTGATGATTTCGTGATAGGCAATGACATAGGGGATCTTGTCGCCACCGGGCACTTCTGCGCGGGCCACGTTCGAGCGCGCGCCATCTGCGCCGATCACGAGCTTGGTGCGCGTGCGCTTTTCTTCCTTCGTGGCCTTTTCGCGCCAGACGACATGTGTGCCTTGTGCGTCACGCTCGATGCGCAGGAAGGTGCCGGTCAGCCGGGTTGCGCCATGTTCTGCCGCACGCACCCGCAGGAATTCGTCGAAATGCTCGCGGTCCACCATGCCGACAAAGCCGTTTTCAATCGGAATATCGACCGCGCGGCCCGTGGGGGAAATCATCCGCGCTGTGGTGATCTGCGCCACGACCTGAGACATGGGAATGTCGAAATCGGCGATCGCGCGGGGCGGGATCGCGCCGCCGCAGGGTTTGATGCGGCCTGCACGGTCCAGCAGCGCCACGCGCTTGCCTGCGCGCGCCAGATCATCGGCGGCCGTAGCCCCGGACGGGCCGCCGCCCACGACAAAGACATCAAAATCCATCGCTTATTCCCCCGGAACCAGAAGCGCCTCTGGGCGCGGTGACATGACGCGCGCAGCGAGGGCCGCTGACGCAATGAAAAGTGTGGCCTGAAACAGAAAGACCGCGCCGAATGCATCGGCCACAGGTAAAAGGCTGCGCGCAAGGTCCACCAGCGCCGCCCCTGTCAGCCCGCCAACCCCCGCCGCGATGGCCTGCGATGCACCCCACAGGCCCACCCGCGCGCCTTCGCGCTTTTCGCGCCCTTCGCCTGCAAGCTGCATCATCGACCCGATGGCCGCGACTGCGAACATGCCGTTGAAGAACCCCAGCGCCACGACCAGCGGCACCAAAGGCAGCGACCAAAGGCTTGCGCCTGCGATGGCGAAAAGCATGATCGCAGAGCCGATACAGCCTGCGACGACCCACGCCCGCAGGCTGCCAAGGCGCAGGCCAGAGGCCGCGACGCCGACCAGCACCATGCCGAGGAACACGCCGCCATTCTGCGCGCCGGACATCGAGGTGGATTGACCCGGTGAGAAGCCGAATACGAGACCCGCATAAGGCTCAAGGATCAGTTCCTGCATGAAATAGGCGGTCATCGACAGGAACACGAAGAAGGTGAAATGCCGTGCGCGGGTATCGGCCCAGATTTCGCGCATCCCGTCGCGGAAGCGGATCGACGGGGGCGCGGGGCGGATGACAACGCTGCGCTCAATCCCCCAGACCGCGAGTGTGGTCAGCGCGACCGCGCCTGTGCAGATGATTGCGACGATCACCAGCAGGCGCGAATGGCTATAGGGATCAAGGAACTGGCCTGCGGTTATCGCGGTCAGCGCAATGCCTGCAATCATCATCAGCCATGTGATTGTTGCGGCGGCGGGGCGGCGGTGTTCGGCAGTGGCGGTCGCCAGAAGCGCCAGAAGCGAGGTGCCGGATGCGCCGACGCCAAGGCCGATCACGGCGTAAGCGAGGAGCGAGAGCGCAAGGCCAAGCCCGAAATGGCTTTCCAGCAGCGGAATGGCCAGCGCCGCGCCCATGCCGCCAAGCGCCAGAAGTGCCATGCCTGCGATGATCCAGCGCGTGCGATTGCCGCCCTGATCGGCCAGATGCCCCCAGTTGGGCCGGGTGATCTGCACCCCGTAATGCAGCGCCACCAGAAAGCCCGGCAGCACGACGGGCAGCGCCAGTTCCACCACCATCAGCCGGTTGAGCGTCGAAGTCATCAACACCACAATCGCGCCAAGGCAGGCTTGCACCAGCCCAAGGCGGAAAATCTGCGCCCATGAGAGCGTCATGCGCCGATCCCCCGCAGCGCGAAGGCCGCGACCATCATGCCCAGCACATAGGGACCGACACCGGTGCCGTTGAACCATGGGGCAAGCTTGGCCGGGTCTTGCCGCCAGCGCCCCAGTGCCCAGATCTGCACGCCAATCCCCAGCGCGATAACGCCCGCATGGATCGGTGCGCCCCAGATCAGCAGCAGGAACACCACGACAAGTTGCGCCAGAACCATGACAGTGCCCGCGACAGTGGCCGCATCGACCGGGCCGAGGGTTACGGGCAGGGATTTGAGGCCCATCTGCCGGTCGCCCTCGATCGCCTTGAAATCATTGATTGTCATGATGCCATGCGCGCCCAAGCCATAGAGAAGCGCAATCGCCACGATCTCGAAGCTTGGCGCACCTGTGGCGATGACGGCGGCCCCCGTGAACCAAGGCAGGGTTTCATAGCTCAGCCCCACCAGCCCCGGCCCCCACCAACCCGAGCGCTTCGCGCGCACAGGCTCGGCGGAATAGGCCCATGCCGCCAGCACGCCGACGACCGTCGCGCCAAAGCCCCAGGGGCCAAGCTGCCAGCCAACGAACAGCGCGAAGGCGGACATGATCAGCGCGATATAGAGGCCCCAGCGCCCCGGTATCCGCCCGGAGGGGATCGGTCGGTTGGGTTCGTTGATCGCATCCACATGCCGGTCGCACCAGTCATTCGCGGCCTGCGACATGCCGCAGACGATGGGGCCTGCCAGCAACACACCCAGCACGACCAGCGCCCAACTGTCGGGCCAGACGCCGACCGAGATGATGCCACACAGATAGGCCCACATCGGCGGGAACCATGTGATCGGTTTGATCAGTTCCAGCATCGCGCGCGGTTGCGGCAGGCTGGACGGGTTGGGGCGGGTGTGAAGACTCAGATCGCTCATGATGTAAACTTTGCCTTACATTTTGGATTCCGGCAAGTGTTAATTCCACCTGACAGCGCGCGGTTATCCGCGCAGCCGGAATGGCTGACTTGAAGCAGCCGCGCGCAGTCATATCTGCGGCGAAGACACAAAAGGAACACGCCATGAAGCTGCGTTATATCTTCCCTGTTGCCCTTGCCCTGAGTGCGGCCCCTGCCCTTTCAGATCGCGTGCCGCCCGCCGATGCGCTGCCGCTGTCGGTGATCGTGGCCGGGCTGGAAGAGCGTTTTGACATCCAGTTCATTGATGAGATCGAATGGGATGATGATGGGTATTGGGAAGTCGAGCTTTTCACCAATGACGGGGCGAAGGTCGAATTGAAGATCGACCCGATCACGGGAGAGGCCCGGCGCTGACCGGCAACGGCGCGATCTGAAACAGGCAGCGCGCCGCGCCGGTTGCTGCGCATTCCAGTTCCGTGACCTGCACATCCGGCCAGACCAGTGCGCCGAAAAGGCGCGCGAAAACCGCTGCATGCCAGTGGCAGACCGGTATATCCGATGGCCCTTGGGCAAGCGGATTTTGCGTGATCTCGAAGACCAGAGGCCGATGAGAAACGACGCGGAACCTGCCTGATCCGGCAAAGGTCCAGGAATGTTTCGAGATGGCCGAGGACAAGACCCGCGCCCCCGCCCAGGCGGGCAAGGCGCGGATCAGGCGCTGTGCAGGGCGCGGAATGCGATGCGCAAGGATGTAATCGCCTGTTGCACGGCCCGCTTCTGTCTGGATCGATTGCGCCCGATCCGGCAGGAACAGGCGCACCGCGTGGTGCAGACGGGCAACCTCATCCTCGGGCCACATGCCTGCATCGGGGGGCGGCGCGGCGACGCCAGCGCGATGGAGCAACGCCCCGCGCAAGGCCGCGCCGATGGCGGCGTCGAGGACCGGCAGGTGTTGAAGAATGGCATTGGGGCCGATCCGGGCCATATCGGCCATGACGCCTACTCCGCAGGCGCGCGCAGGACCGGTGTCGCGCCATTGGGCATTCGGAAAGGACGGGCCGGGGGCTCGGCGTCTTCCATCTGCTGCGCGCCACCGCCACAGGATTTGAGCATTGTTCGCTCTTCCGCCCGCGCTTTGCCCTGCGCGCGCAAGGCTTCGCGCCGTTCCTGTGCCTTGCGCTTCTTGTCGGCGTGATCTTCCCAATCGGCAAGTTGCGCATCGGCAATCGTGCGGGTCATATCAAAGCCGAAATCCAGATCATCGCGGGATTTCATGCTGAAATAGCCGTGCTTGCCCAGATCATAGAACTGCCGCTGCACGCCTGCTTTGAGAAACGCTTTCAGACAGCCCAGCAGATATTTCCGCCGGTAGCCAGTCCCGCGCCACGGGTAATGGAACAGCGCCTTTTGCATGTAGAAGCGGCGGTAGTTGTTCAGCACCCCTTCGAGCAAGCGACCGCGGGTCATGGCCTTGGGTTTCATGATCGGGGTGACGAAATTATATTTGGAGTAGTCGAACACCTCAACCTGATCGCGGAGTTCCTGAAACAGTGGTGTGAAGGGCCAGGGCGTATACATCGCCCAATTGGCCAGATCGGGCTGCCAGTCCCAGGCCATGCGATAGGTTTCTTCCAGCGTCTCGGGTGTCTCGTTGTCCAATCCGACGATGAACTGCGCCTCGGTGAAAATGTCCGCCTCGCGCAAGAGCCGGATCGCTTCCTTGTTCTGCGCGACTGTGGTTTCCTTGTTGAACTGGTCCAGCTTGAGTTGCGCGGCGGCTTCCGTGCCAAGGCTGACATGCACCAGCCCGGCCTTGCGGTAGAAGCCCAGCAATTCCTTGTCGCGCATGATGTCGGTGACGCGGGTATTGATCCCCCACTGGATGCGGCGCGGCAGGTCGCGGGCGATCAGTTCCTCGCAGAACTCGATGAATTTCTTGCGGTTGATGGTGGGTTCCTCATCGGCAAGGATGAAGAAGCCGACGCCGTGGTTTTCGACCAGATCCTCGATCTCATCGACGACCTTCTTGGGGTCGCGCACGCGGTAGTCGCGCCAGAATTTCCACTGGCTACAGAACGAGCAGGTGAACGGACAGCCCCGCGCCATGTTGGGGATGGCGACGCGGCGGTTCAGCGGCACATAGATGTATTTGTCCCATTCAAGGATGGACCAGTCCGGCTTGATCCCGTCGAGGTTCTTGACGGTCGAGGCGGCAGGCGTGGCCTTGATCTCGCCCCCATCGATGAAGGCAAGGCCGTGGATCTTGTGCTTGTCTGCGGGCCAGCGCCCTTCGGCGATGGCGGTCATCAGGTTGACGCAGATCTCCTCGCCCTCGCCACGCACGATCACGTCGATCCAAGGGGCTTCAGACAAGACCTGTCGGAACATGAAGGTCGCATGCACCCCGCCCAGCACCGTCACGCAATCGGGGGCGACGTCGCGGGCGATCTTCAGCACTTCCTCGGCCACATAGATCGAGGGCGTGATGCAGGTGGTGCCCACGACATCTGGCTTGAGTTCCGCCAGTTTGATGCGCAGCGCATCATTATCGACATGGTTGGTCATGGCGTCGATGAAGTGAATGTCGTCAAATCCGGCGGCTTTCAGCGATCCGGTCAGATAGGCGACCCATGCCGGTGGCCAGCTTCCTGCGATTTCCGCGCCGCCAGAGTGGTAATTCGGGTGAACAAAGACGATTCGCATGGGTTCCCTCCATTATGTAAATGGAAGTTTACACACATGCTGACAATCTGGATTGACACAGATCAAAGCGGCCCGCAGGCCGGGTTCAATTCTCGTCCTTACTGAGAAGATCGAACTTGCGCAGCTTTACATAGAGCGACTGGCGCGACAGGCCCAGCATCTCGGCCGCAGCGACGCGGTTGTTGCGCGTCAGTTCCAGCGCGGTCTCGATGCAGATTTTCTCGATCACATCGGTCGTTTCCGACACGATATCCTTGAGGGTCGAAGACCCGACAAGTTCGATCACGCCCTGCATGTTGCTGTCCTGGCCGCCAGCCTCGGGGCGCACGTTTGAGGCGCTGGTTGCATTGCGGATTACCAGCGCGAGAACCGGATCGAATTTGTCATCCAGCCAGGTTGCCGAGATCTCGACACCGACCTGTGCGCCGAAACTGGTGTTCAGCTTGGACGCATACATGCGCAACTGGCCCGCGCGCCGGGCATTGTCCAAGAGCACGCGCAGATCGACCACGCCACGCGCGAGAAATTCTGACAGGGACCGCCCCCGGACAGACGCCGCAGAGGGCGAATCCGTCAGGTTCAGGAAGGTTTCACTCGCCGCGAGGATATTGCCGTCGCGATCGGAAAAGACAATTGCATCCGAGCCGTGATTGAACAGTTGCCGCAAATTGCCCACCAGCCGTTCATCCCCAACCGAACCGCGCTCTGGATCGGTCAGTCGAACAATCGCCAGTTGCTCGCCCGAGGCACGGAAGAGCTTGCCGGTCAGTTGAACGGTCCGGCCAGTCGATTTCACCTCGACATCCATCACAACATCCGAGCCAGCAGGCTGCGGTGCTTCGAGCGCCGAGACAATGGCTTCGCGGGTCTGGCCCTGAAAACACTCGGCAAAGGGCCGCTCGACCAGATCCGCCCGCGCGCGGCCCAGAATATTCGCCGCATTGTGGTTGATATCGACGATCAGACCGGACCCGATCGAGAGCAGAGCGATGGCATCGGTGGAGAAATCCATCAGCAGGCGATAGCGTGTGTCGATCTCGCGCTGTGCCTCGTGATCGCGTTCGAGCGCAATCTGGGCATTGAGCAGCATCTGCTGCATTTCAATCGTCGGGCGTTGGTCCTGCCCCATCATCAGGATATGGGACTGAGCCCGCATCGGGTGCATCGAATAGCGCACGGGAACCACATCCTTGTCGGCTGTGACATGCGCCAGCTCTGCCCAACGTGCCGCCCCATCGCTGCCATTGGCCGCAATATCCGCCAGCCGCTTGGCAAGTTTCTGCGCCGAAGATGCATCTATCAGACTGGACATGGCCTGCCCGGGCCAATGCGGGGCGAGAGACTCCAGCGTGGAGCCTTCTCTGGCGCTGGCGACCAGCACCTCTCCCTCGGACGTCGTGACGAGACAGATATCGGCGACGCTCAGCAACACGGACGACATGCACGGATCGTCGAGAAACCGTGCAAGCGCGTCACTTGTGGAGCTGGCCCCATGGTCTGGCAAGGTCACACGTTTCCCTTCTGCCGCCAGAGGCAGCCATACTAGCGGACATATGGCTGAAGGCCCTACTCCGCCGCCGCACTGATCTGCTGAATCCCGCAGGCATGTAAAGCACAGGAAATATCATTTGTTACGATATCCGCGCCAGTTACCGCCGCGATTCGGCCTGAGTCATTATCGTTTATTTCGCGCGAAACCAACCCCCCGCCCAGCACGATCATCGTATTTCCCGGATCAGCCGCGCGTAATTCGCGCACAAGATCAGCGCTAGGCTGTAACGACGTCTCGTTGGAGGCGGAAATGAAAATGCCGTGAAACCTGTTTCGTGAGAGTGTGTCCTTCAAACTGGGCAAAGGTGGGATCAACATCACCTTGACCGAAACCCCGATGCGCCGCAACTGGTTTGCGGCGAACATCGCCCCAAGCGTATGCTGCTCTCCACGGGGAAGCATCAGAAGAATGCGCCCGTCCGACGCCCGTCCGACCCGATCCGAGACCCAGGCCTTGCCCAGTTCGCGCAGCAGACTCTGCAACCGGGCAAAGGCCATCGACGCCTGAAGAACGTCGATCCGGTCGTCATGCCAATCCGAACCGATCCTGCGCACGACGAGGGGCAGATAGAGATCCATGATCTCTTCCGCGGCGACACGGCGGCGGATGATCTCGGCATGAAGGGTGGTCAACAAGGCTGGATCACCAGTGCGCGCATAGCGCATCAGCGCAGCGGACAGTTCCACAAGCGGAACGCCCGGGCGCGCGCCGTTCACGCGCGCAAGCTCTGACACAACACGCAAAGCAAACCTGCGTACCGGCAAGTCATCTGCCAGTGCCGCGCCCCCCCAGGCTTTCGAACTCATGTCCATTGCAAGGCTTCTCCCAATCCATCCCCAGAGCGCGGTGCGTGACGGCGCGGCAACGACAGAGTCGTTTGCAAAAAGCCTCTCAAGAAGCTTGTCGATTGTCAAATGAAACTTACAACTACACCCTACCTATTCCGTTGAAAAATAGTGGTTAGTATTTTTATTGTTTATTATCTGTTATTTACAGTGACTTCTTGCGATCTCGATGCGTAAATTTTCTGTTCCACCCCCGTCAGGATGTGTGTAAGTTTTAATTGACACTCATCCATTCCAAGGGCTAGACTTCCCTGAGGAATCGCACAGGTAAGAGGCAAAATGCCGGACTCTCTGCATAAGCCACTCTATACGCCCGAACAGCGCGCACGGCGTGATGCCTCTGTCTGGACGCTGGTTCAAGGCATCCTTGCCCCGGTGCAATTCGTGATCTGCATCGTCTCGGCGGTACTGGTGATCCGTTTCCTGATGACCGGCGAGGGCTACATGGCCGCCACCTGGTCGGTGATCGCAAAGACTGTGGCGCTCTATACGATCATGGTTACTGGCGCGATCTGGGAGAAAGAGGTCTTTGGCCAATATCTGCTCGCACCTGCGTTCTTCTGGGAAGATGTCGTCAGCTTCGGCGTGATCGCGTTGCACACGCTCTATCTTGCGGGTCTGCTCTGGGGCTTCATGTCGCCCGATCAGCTGATGATCCTCGCGCTGGTCGCCTATGCCGCCTATGTCGTGAATGCGATCCAGTTCGTCTGGAAACTGCGCATGGCCCGCCTTGCTGCCGCTGCAATGGATGCAGACCTGAAAGGGGCCACAGCATGACCACCACCTGCACATCCGCCCCTGTCCTGAAAGAGCGTGGCCAGCGCGAAGTCTTTTGCGGGCTGACCGGCATCATCTGGCTGCACCGCAAGATGCAGGATGCGTTCTTCCTTGTGGTCGGCTCGCGCACCTGCGCGCATCTGCTGCAATCCGCCGCCGGTGTGATGATCTTCGCCGAACCCCGATTCGGCACTGCGATCCTGGAAGAAAAGGATCTGGCAGGCATGGCCGATGCCAATGCGGAACTCGACCGCGAAGTGGCGCGTCTGCTGGCCCGCCGCCCGGATATTCGCCAGCTTTTCCTCGTCGGCTCCTGCCCGTCAGAGGTCATCAAGCTCGACCTGCACCGCGCTGCCGAGCGCCTCAGCCTGCAACATGGTCCGGCGGTGCGGGTGCTGAACTATTCCGGTTCGGGGATCGAAACCACCTTTACCCAGGGCGAAGATGCTTGCCTCGCCGCGATGGTCCCGGCCATGGACGAGACTTCGGCCAAGGAACTGCTGCTTGTCGGCGCGCTGCCCGATGTGGTGGAAGATCAGGCGCTTGACCTGCTGACCCAGATCGGGATCACCCATATCCGCGTCCTGCCCGGCAAACGCGCTGAACTCGACCCAGCCATCGGCCCGAACACCCATTTCGCGCTGACCCAGCCGTTTCTGGGCGACACGCATGCGGCCCTTGTCCGGCGTGGCGCGCAATTCATCCCGGCCCCCTTTCCCTTCGGCGCCGAGGGCACAACGCTCTGGCTCAAGGCCGTCGCCGCCACTTTCGGCATCGCGCCTGATGTGGTGGACCGCGTGACCGCCGCCCCGCGCGCCCGCGCTGAAAAGGCCATCGCTGCCGCCACTCAGACCCTGCGCGGCAAATCGGTATTCTTCCTGCCTGACAGCCAGCTGGAAATCCCGCTCGCGCGCTTTCTGACCCGCGAATGCGGGATGCAGGCCATCGAGATCGGTACCCCCTATCTGCACAGCGACCTGCACGGCCCTGAACTCGACCTGATCGCCGCTGGGCCGACCATTTCCGAAGGCCAGGATGTCGATCTGCAACTCGACCGCGTGCGCGCGGCGCGCCCTGATCTGACGGTCTGCGGCCTTGGCCTTGCCAACCCGCTCGAGGCCGAAGGGCTGAGCACGAAATGGGCCATCGAACTGGTTTTCACGCCGATCCATTTCTACGAGCAGGCAGGCGATCTCGCAGCCCTGTTCGCGCGCCCCCTGCGCCGCCGTGCCATCCTGCGCGGCCAGCACCCGAACATGCTGGAGGCCGCAGAATGACCCCAGCTTTCATCTTGCCGAAAATACTCAGAAAAGGACGTCAGCCATGAAGCTCGCCGTCTGGACTTATGAGGGCCCGCCCCATGTCGGCGCAATGCGCGTCGCAACTGGCATGCGCGATCTGCATATGGTGCTGCACGCGCCGCAGGGCGACACTTACGCGGACCTGCTCTTCACAATGATCGAACGGCGCGACCACCGCCCGCCGGTCAGCTACACCACCTTTCAGGCGCGCGATCTGGGCGCGGACACTGCGGGCCTGTTCATGCAGTCGGCCCGTGACGCTTACGCGCGTTTCAAACCGCAGGCGCTGCTGGTCGCGGCGTCATGCACGGCCGAACTCATACAGGACGACCCCGGCGGTCTGGCCGAAACCATGGGACTGCCCGTCCCGGTCATCGCGCTAGAACTGCCCAGCTACCAGCGCAAGGAAAATTTCGGCTGCGACGAGGCATTTCTGCAAATCTGCCGCGCACTGGCCAAACCGATGGACCGCACGGCCCGCGTGACCTGCAACATCCTTGGCGCGACCGGTCTGGGTTTCCGCCACCGCGACGATGTGCAGGAAATCACGGCGCTTCTGTCGGAAATGGGCATCGAGGTGAATGTGAGCGCGCCCATGGGGGCCAGTCCCATGGACATCACCCGCATGGGCCAGGCGCATTTCAACGTGCTGCTTTACCCCGAAACCGCCGAATCCGCCGCGCGCTGGTGCGAGAAGGAACTCGGCCAGCCGTTTACGAAAACCATCCCCATCGGGGCCAAAGCGACCCGCGCCTTCATCAACGAGGTCCGCGCGCTCTCCGGCTCAACCCTGCCGGTGGACGAAACCCGCCTGCGTCAGCCCTGGTGGGCGGCCTCGGTGGACTCGACCTACCTGACCGGCAAGCGCGTGTTCCTGTTTGGTGATGGCACCCATGTCATGGCGGCGGCAAAAGTCGCGCGCGACGAGATGGGGTTCGAGGTCTGCGGCATGGGCTGCTACAACCGCGAACAGGCCCGCCCCCTGCGCGCCCTGGCGAAAGAGTTCGGCCTGGAAGCGCTGATCACCGACGACTATCTCGAAGTCGAGAAAGCGATCGAGGATGCTGCGCCCGAGATGATCCTCGGCACCCAGATGGAACGCCATATCGGCAAGCGTCTGGGCATCCCCTGCGCGGTCATCTCGGCCCCGGTCCATGTGCAGGATTTCCCCGCCCGCTACTCGCCCCAGATGGGGTTCGAGGGCGCGAATGTGCTGTTCGACACATGGGTGCATCCGCTGGTCATGGGGCTGGAAGAACACCTGCTGACCATGTTCCGCGAGGATTTCGAGTTTCACGATGCGGCAGGCCCCTCCCACCACGGCGGCAAGGCCCAACCCCTGCCCCAAAGCGCTGCTGCCGCGCCTGCGGCCGCGGCGGAAGGGGGCTCGATGCCCCCGCCCGCCGCCCTGCCTTCGCTTGAGAACGTCGTCTGGCTGTCCTGCGCCGAGAAGGAGTTGAAGAAAATCCCCTTCTTCGTACGCGGCAAGGCGCGTCGGAATACCGAGAAATTCGCGGAAATGAAGGGTCTGCACGAGATTTCCGTGGATACACTTTACGAGGCCAAGGCGCATTATGCTCGATAGTCAGCATATCCATCCAAAGCCCTACCGCTTTGTGGTCGTCACGCTCGACGCCCATGCCGCTGGCCCTGCGACCCGCGTGCTGCCGAAACTGCGCGCTGATTTTCCGGGGCTGGACGTGTCCATCCACGCGGCCGCCGAATGGGCCGAAAACCCCGAAGCGCTCGCCGAAGCCAAGGCCGCGATCAATGCCGCTGATATTGTCGTGGCAAACCTGCTCTTCATCGAGGAACACGTCACCGCCTGCCTGCCCGAACTGCAAGCCGCCCGCGCCCGCTGCGATGCCTTTGTCGGTGTGATCGCCGATCCGCAGGTCGTGAAACTCACGAAAATGGGCGATCTGGACATGATGAAGCCCGCCACGGGCATCGCCAAGATCATGAAGAAACTGCGCGGCGGCGGTGACAAGACCAAGCCTGCCAGCGGCGAAAAGCAGATGAGCCTGTTGCGCCGTCTGCCGAAAATCCTGCGTTTCATCCCCGGCAAGGCGCAGGATCTGCGCGCCTGGTTCCTGTCGATGCAATACTGGCTGGGCGGGTCAGATGACAATATCGAAGCCATGATGCGCTTCCTGATCGCGCGCTATGCGGCACGGCCCGAATGGAAGCAGATCAAGGCCGCGGCCCCCATCGATTACCCCGAGGTCGGCCTCTATCATCCCGATCTGCCCGCGCGCATGACCACCAATGCCGCTGATCTGCCCACGCCAGACAATGCAATCGGTACGATCGGGCTCTTGTTGATGCGCTCCTATATTCTGGCGTCAGATACCGCGCATTACGACACGGTTATCCGTGCGCTTGAAGCGCGTGGCCTGAAGGTCGTCGCCGCTTTCGCCGGTGGCCTCGACGGGCGCCCCGCGATTGCCGAATATCATCAGGGCAAGATCGACGCGCTTTTGTCGCTGACCGGGTTCAGCCTGGTCGGTGGGCCTGCCTATAATGACAGCCCGGCTGCCGTGGAAACGCTGCAAGCGCTGAACGTCCCCTATATGGTCGCGCATCCGCTGGAATTTCAGACGCTTGGGCAATGGGCTGCCTCCGGCACAGGGCTTGGCCCGGTTGAAACCACCATGCTGATCGCGCTGCCCGAAATTGACGGCGCGACTTGCCCCACGGTCTTTGCAGGCCGTCACGGGGCCGAGAAATGCACCGGCTGCCAGCATAACTGCCATGTCCAGACCGGGTCGCGGGAAATGGCACCCTGCCATGAGCGCATCACCTCGCTGGCCGAAAAAGCCGCGCGCATCGTCGCGCTGCGTCGCAAGCAGAATTTCGACAAGAAGATTGGCATCGTGCTCTTTGGCTTCCCGCCCAATGCCGGGGCCGTGGGGACTGCCGCCTATCTGGATGTGTTCGAGAGCCTGTTCAACACGCTGCACCGCATGGCGCGCGAGGGCTATGACATCACGCCCCCCGCCACATCCGACGCGCTGCGCGAGGCCGTGCTGAGAGGCAATGCCGCGCGCTACGGTCAGGAAGCCAATGTCGCCGCCCATATCCCCGCCGAAGAGATGGTGCGCAACTGCCCGCCGCTGTCGGTCATCGAATCCGTCTGGGGTCCGGCCCCCGGTCGCATCCAGTCCGACGGGCGCGGGGTGTTCATCCTTGGGGCGGAGTTCGGCAAGGTCTTTGTCGGGGTGCAGCCCACCTTCGGCTATGAGGGCGATCCGATGCGCCTGCTCTTCGAGCGCGGTTTCGCCCCGACGCACGCTTTCACGCAATTCTATCTGTGGCTGCGCAACACCTATCAGGCCGATGCCGTGCTGCATTTCGGCATGCATGGCGCGCTGGAATTCATGCCCGGCAAACAGGCCGGGATGGGCGCGCGCGACTGGCCGGACCGGCTGATCGGCGAGATGCCGAATATCTACCTCTATGCCGCGAATAACCCCTCCGAGGCTTCGCTTGCCAAGCGCCGCTCGGGCGCTGTGACGATCACCCATCTGACCCCGCCTGTGGCGCAAGCGGGGCTCTACAAGGGGCTGCAGGAATTGAAGGACTCGCTGGCCCGCTGGCGGCGGATGGAGCCGCAAGACCCCGCGCGTTCGGAGCTTGAGACGCTGATCGCGGAACAATCCGGTGTGGTGGATTTGTCCGGCACGCCGGAGTCACTCTGGGTGAAACTGCTGGAATGCGAAGATGCGCTGATCCCCGAAGGTCTGCACATCATGGGCCGCAAGCTGGATGCAAGCGCCCGCGCGCATCTGATGGCCCATGTCGATGCGAGCCCGGAGCAACGCGCGGCAATGGACGCGGCGCTGCAATCGGATAGCGAACTCACGGGCCTGATGCGTGCGCTGAGCGCCGAATATATCGCGCCGGTGCCGGGGGGCGATCTGATCCGCTCGCCCGAAATCCTGCCCACAGGCCGCAATATCCACGCTTTCGATCCGTTCCGCATGCCGACCGCTTTCGCCATGCGCGAAGGCGCCGTACAGGCGCAAAAAATCCTCAATGCACATTCCAGCCTGCCGCGGACAGTGGCGATGGTGCTTTGGGGGTCGGACAATATCAAATCCGATGGTGGCCCGATTGCGCAGGCTTTGGCGCTGATCGGGGCCACGCCGCGCTTTGATGCTTATGGACGTCTGTCGGGGGCCGATCTTGTCCCGCTTTCGGAACTTGGGCGTCCCCGGATTGACGTGGTGATGACGCTATCAGGCATCTTCCGCGACCTGCTGCCCTTGCAGACGCGGTTGCTGGCCGAAGCTGCCTACAAGGCCGCAATGGCCGATGAGCCTGAGTCGCAGAATTTCATCCGCGCCCATGCCCTGGCGGCAAGCCGGGAATTGGGGGTTGATCTGGAAACCGCCGCCTTGCGCGTGTTTTCCAACGCGGAAGGCGCTTACGGGTCGAACGTCAATCAGCTTGTGGACAGTTCCGCCTTTGGTGAAGAGGACGAGTTGGCCGATGCCTATCAGGCGCGCAAGGGCTTTGCCTATGGTGTGAATGGCAAACCCACAGCGCAGGGCGCGGTGCTTAAAGAGACGTTGAAAACTGTCGATCTGGCCTATCAGAACCTTGAATCGGTGGAACTCGGGGTCACGACGGTCGACCATTATTTCGACACGCTGGGCGGGATCGCGCGGGCGGTGAAGCGCGCACGCGGCGGGCAGGAAACCCCGGTCTATATCGGCGATCAGACTCGCGGGTCCGGCAAGGTTCGGACCTTGCGCGACCAGATCGCGCTGGAAACCCGGTCGCGGGCGCTGAACCCTAAATTCTACGAAGCGCTGCTGACCCACAAGGCCGAAGGCGTGCGCCAGATCGAGGCGCAGGTGACGAACACGCTGGGCTGGTCGGCCACGACTGGCACAGTGGAGCCTTGGGTCTATCAGCGCCTGTCGGAAACCTTTGTGCTGGACGAAGCGATGCGGCGGCGTCTGGCGGAACTGAACCCGCAAGCATCTGCACGTTTGGCCGGGCGGCTGATCGAGGCGTCTGAGCGCAATTACTGGCAGCCGGATGCGGTGACGCTGGCGGCGCTGCAGGATGCGGCGGATGAAATCGAAGATCGTGTCGAAGGGATTGCCGCCGAATGAGCAGGACCGCGACGATAGCCTGCTTTGGAAAGGGGGGGGGGGGGGGGGGGGGGGGGGGGGGGGGGGGGGGGGGGGGGGGGG
>JAFIEM010000065.1 GCA_020832555.1 Natronohydrobacter sp.
TGGGGGTGAATGGGCCAAAGGCCCAGAGGGGGCAAAGCCCCCTTGCACCGCCCGATAACAGGAGATCCCGGATGCGCTGTGTCTTTGTCCAGTTCCGTTGCCAGCCCGGCAAGACCTATGAAGTTGCCGATGCGATCTATGACCGCGAAGTGGTCTCGGAACTCTATTCCACCTCGGGCGAATATGATCTCATCGCCAAGCTCTACATTCCCGAGAGTGAGGATATCGGCCATTTCCTGTCCGAGCGGCTGTTCGATATTCCCGGCATCAACCGCACGCTGACCACGATGACCTTCCGCGCCTTCTGAGCCGGGTCAGTTGCGCATCAGCCGGAACAGGGCAGAGGCCCCCCAGCCGAAAAACACGGCCAGAAACAGCGCCATAAGCCCATAGAGGAACGGTTGCTCATAGGCGAGATTAGTCAGCCAACGCTCCAGAACCGCCTTTTGAACATCAATGAAGGATTCCACTTCGTCGATCACTTCGCCATCGCGTAGAAGCAGAATCCGGGCCGCATAGCGCCCTTCGACAATCGTCTTGGGCAGGGTCAGGCGGGTGCTGAACAGCGTTTCACGTTCCAGATCCACTCCGCCATCATGTTGCTGATAAAGCCCTTCTGCCTCGCGCACCCGGATCAGCGCCTCGGTGAAGGTCGCGCGCTCCATCGGATCGGCCATGCCCCGCGCCTCGAAAATCGCCAGCCGCGTCGAGATACGATGCGTCAGATCCGCGTCCTGTGACAGGATTTCACGCAAGGGCCCGGTCGTGGCGACCGCGTAGAAACTCGGGGCCGCGCGAATGTCCTGCCGATCCGTATTCACCCAGATCCCCGCCCGCCGCGCCTTGCGCCAGACGACGGTCGCTTGCGGCGGCCCCTCAATCGTTATGATGACATTCAGATCCGACTCCTCCGGCAGCGGCGCCTCACGCCGTACCGCGCCATAGATCAGGATCTCCGAACCCTCGAAATTCACCGTCAGCGACACGCTGCGCTGGCTCAGCCCCGCGATCACCTCTTCCGCGCGCAGGGGCAGCGCGAGCAGGCAGAACCACAGGATCAGCACCCCCCGCATCAGAACCGCCCCAAGACTGTGACCGAATACAACTCCGCCGGCGGCCAGAGCAGATCGAACGCGATCTTGCCTGCGACCGCCAGCACCAGCAGCGCCAGCGCAATGCGCAATTGCTCCGCCTTCAGCTTCAACCCGACCCGCGTGCCGATCTGCGCGCCGACCACACCCCCAATGATCAGGAAAATCGCCAGCATCACATCGACACTCTGGTTGGTGACAGCATGCATCATCGTGGTGAAAGCCGCGACAAAGGTGATCTGAAACAGCGATGTGCCGATCACGACCTTGGTCGGCATGCCCAGAAGATAGATCATCGCAGGCACCATGATGAAGCCCCCGCCCACGCCCATGATCGCCGCCAGCACGCCCACGCCCATTCCCACCAGCAGCGGCGGAAAGACCGAGATATACAGCCCCGAGACGCGGAACTTCATCTTGAAGGGCAGATTGTGCAGCCAATAATGCTTGTGCAGCTTGCGTTTGGGGGCCGAGGCGTTTTTCGAGCGGATCAGCGCCCGCAGGCTTTCCTGCAACATCAGCCCGCCGATGATACCCAGAAACAGCACATAGGACAGTTGCACGATCAGGTCGATCTGGCCCAGACGGCTCATCAGGTTGAAAAACCAGATCCCGATCAACGACCCGATCAGACCGCCGATCAGCAGCACAGTGCCCATCTGCAGATCGACCGTCTTGCGCTTGAGATGCGCCAATACCCCCGAGATGGACGAGGCCACGACCTGATTGACTCCGGTGGCCACGGCAACAGCGGGCGGCACCCCGATGAAGAACAGAAGCGGTGTGATCAGAAAACCGCCCCCCACGCCAAACATGCCCGAAAGCATGCCGACTCCGCCGCCAACGCCCAGCAACGTGAAGGCGTTGACCGATGTCTCGGCGATAGGCAGATAGACCTGCATAGACTGCTCTTGGCCAGGCTTGGCCGGTTAGTGTTCCTTCACATAGGCTTGCCCGCCCGCACGCGGCGGAATGGCTTTGCCCACGAACCCTGCCAGAATGACAACGGTCAGGATATAGGGCAAGGCCTGCATCGCCTGAACAGGTAAAGTGAGACCAAAAATCTCAATATTCTGAAACCTGTTTGCCACAGCCTCCAACAAACCGAAGAGCAAAACCGCCCAAAGCGCGGGCCAGGGCCGCCATTTCGCGAAAATCATCGCCGCCAGTGCAATGAACCCGCGCCCGGCGGTCATGTCCTTGACGAATCCCGCTGACAGACCAGTGGACAGATACGCCCCCGCCAATCCGCACAGCACCCCGCAGATCGCGACGGCCCCATAGCGCAGCGCGGTCACAGACACGCCGGATGTATCCACCGCCGCCGGATTCTCGCCCACAGCGCGCAGACGCAGCCCGAAACGGGTGCGAAACAGCATATACCATGTCAGCGGCACACATAGGAACGCGACATAGACCAGCAGCGCATGCCCCGACAGAATCCCCGAATAGATGGGGCCGATCAGCGGCACATCCCGCAGCGCATCAGCAAAAGGCAGGGTCAGGCGCGGCATACGCGCATCGCCCGACAAGGACGGCGTGCGCCCCCCCTGCCGGAACCAGTTCTGCGCCACGACAACCGTGATCCCGGCTGCAAGGAAATTGATCGCCACACCGGAAATCAACTGATTGCCCCGGAAGGTGATCGAGGCCAGACCATGCACCAGCGACAGCGCGACCGAGGCCAGGATCGCGGCGGCAACCCCGATCCAGACATTGCCCGAGACAAAGGCGATGGCCGCCGCCGTAAAGGCCGCAACCAGCATCTTGCCTTCCAGCCCGATATCGAACACGCCCGCACGCTCGGAAATCAGCCCCGCCAGACAGGCGAATAGCAGCGGTGTGGCCAGTCGCAGGGTCGAATCAAGCACCTGAACGATAACGGCAATATCCATCAGCGCGCCCTCCGCATCGCGAACAGCCGTGTCAGCGGCATGCGCACCATATTGTCCAGCGCGCCCGTGAACAGGATCACCAGCGCCTGAATGACCACGATCAATTCGCGCGGGATACCTGTCCAGAGCGCAAGCTCCGCGCCCCCCTGATAGAGAAAGCCGAACAGAATCGCCGCCAGAAACACCCCGAACGGATGATTGCGGCCCATCAGCGCGACCGCGATGCCGATAAAGCCCGCCCCCTCGACCGCGTTCAGTACCAGCCGCTGCTGTTCACCCATCACCGAATTGACCGCCATCATCCCCGCCAGCCCGCCAGAGATCAGCATCGTGTAAATCGTGATCTTCACCGGGCTGATACCCGCATATTCCGCTGCAGGCTCGGATTCGCCAAAGGCGCGGATCTGATAGCCCAGCCGCGTGCGCCACAGCATGAACCAGACCGCGAAACACATGCCGATGGCCAGAAACAACGAGATATTCACCGGCGGCACGGTCGAAAAAGGAATACCCAGCGGGCGCAGCATTTCATGCAGCTTGGGCAACACGGTCGCTGATGGAAACCGCGCCGAGGCCGGGTCCATCGACCCTTGCGGGCGCAGCACATTCACAAGGAAATAGCCCAGCACCGAAGCGGCGATGAAATTGAACATGATCGTGGTGATCACGATATGACTGCCGCGTTTCGCCTGCAGCCAGGCCGGGATAAACGCCCATGCCGCCCCGAAAGCCGCCGCACCCAAAGTCGCGCCGACCAGCGCCAGCGACCAATGCGGCCAGGGGATATACAGGCACACCAGCGCCACCCCCAAACCCGCCAGCGCCGCCTGCCCCTCGCCGCCGATATTGAACAGCCGCGCCTGAAAGGCCACGGACACCGCCAGCCCGGTAAAGATGAAATTCGTGGCATAATACAGCGTATAGCCCCAGCCATAGCTGGACCCGAACGCGCCATCGACCATCAGCTTGACAGCCGCCCAGGGGTTCTCGCCAATCGCCCAGATCAGAATGCCGGAAATGACAAAGGCCAGCGCGACCGAGGTCAGCGGCACCAGCGTCACATCGGCCCAATGCGGCAGCTTGCCCGATTTGCTCATGCCATGCCCGCCATCAACAGCCCCAGTTCCTGCGCATTCGTGGCCTCTGGCATACGCTCACCCATGATCCGCCCGTCAAACATGACCAGAATCCGGTCCGACAGCGCCATGATCTCATCCAGCTCGACCGAGACCAGCAGGATCGCTGCCCCGGCATCGCGCAGCCGGATCAGCCGCTGATGGATGAACTCGATCGCGCCGATATCCACCCCGCGCGTGGGCTGGCCGATCAGCAGCAGGTCCGGCTCATGCTCGATCTCGCGCGCCAGAACGATCTTCTGCTGGTTGCCCCCCGAAAACCCGCTCGCCTTCAGCCAGCAATCCGGCGGGCGCACATCGAAGCTTTCGATCTTCGCGCGCGCGTCGTCGCGGATCGCGTCATTGTTCATCTTCCAGCCGGTCGGATTATAGGCCGGGTCATTGTGATACCCGAGCGCCACATTCTCCCAGGCATGGAAATTCAGCACCAGCCCGCGCCGGTGCCGGTCCTCTGGCACATGGGCGATACGTTGTGCGCGCCGGGATTGCCCGTCGCAACCCGGCCCCGACAGCGGCAGCGGCTGATCCCGCAGCCAAGCGCGCCCCTCGGCAGGGCGCAACCCGGCCAGCGCCTCCAGTAGTTCCGACTGCCCGTTCCCGGCGACCCCGGCAATGCCCAGAATCTCGCCCGCGCGGATGCTGAAATCCAAGCCCCGCAGACGTTCCACATCCTGACTGTCCACCAGCCGCAGCCCTTCGACGCGCAGCACTTCGTCCTTCGGCTGCGCAGGCGTCTTTTCCACCCGCAGCAACACCTTGCGGCCCACCATCAATTCCGCAAGCTCGGTGGGGCTGGTCTCGGACGTCACGCGCGTCGCCACCATCTCGCCACGCCGCATCACACTCACTTCGTCCGTTACATCCATGATTTCACGCAATTTATGCGTGATCAGGATGATCGTCTTGCCCTGCTCGCGCAGGCCCCGCAGAATTCGGAACAGATGATCCGCCTCAGAGGGCGTCAGCACGCCCGTCGGCTCATCCAGGATCAGGATATCCGCCTCGCGATAAAGCGCCTTCAGGATCTCGACCCGCTGCTGATGCCCGACCGACAGATCCTCGATCAGCGCATCCGGGTCCACATGCAACTCGAACTCGCGCGCCAGATCCTTCAGCAGACCGCGCGCACGCGCCAGCGAGGGCCGCAACAGCCGTGACCCTTCCGCACCCAGGATCACATTCTCCAGCACAGTGAAATTCTCGACCAGCTTGAAATGCTGGAACACCATGCCGATACCCGCGCGGATCGCATCCGGGCTGGAGGTGATATCGGTTTTCGCACCGTTAATGAAAATCTCGCCCGAATCGGCCCGGTAGAACCCGTAAAGGATCGACATCAGCGTGGATTTACCCGCGCCATTCTCGCCGACAATGCCGTGAATCGTGCCGCGCTTTACGCGGATCGAAATGTCCTTATTGGCCTGAACCGGCCCGAATGCCTTTGAAATCCCGCGCAACTCGATGGCCAGCGGTGCAGATGCGGCAGGGGCCTGCCGCATCGCATCTGTCGTAATGTCGGTCATATCCGATCAGAAGGCCGGGCAGGAACTGTCCGTGCGATAGTCATGCACAGTGATCTCACCCGCGATGATCGCGGCTTTCGCGGCCTCGACCGCTTCCTGCATCTGGTCGGAAATCAGATCGGCATTATGCTCGTCCAGCGCATAGCCAACGCCGCCTGCCGCCAGATCCATCACCACGATCCCGGTTTCCAGACCCGGACCATCGCTGAAGGCATCAAACACGGCCTGATCAACCAGTTTCAGCATCGAGGTCAGCACCGAACCCGGATGCAGATAGTTCTGGTTGCTGTCCACCCCGATGGATTTCAGACCCGCATCGGCCGCTGCCTGCAACACGCCCAGACCCGTGCCACCGGCCGCCGCAAACACGATATCCGACCCCTGGCTGAACTGCGCCTGAGCAATCTCACCCCCGCGCACCGGGTCATTCCATGCCGCCGGGGTCGAGCCGGTATAGTTGACGATCACATTGATATCCGGGTTCACCGCTTTCGCGCCCTGCGCATAGCCACAGGCGAAATTCGAGATCAGCGGGATCTCCATGCCGCCCACAAAACTGATCGTGCCGGTCTCGGATGCCATCGCGGCCAGCATCCCCACCAGATAGCTGCCCTCATGCTCCGAGAACACAACAGACCGCACATTCGGCAGATCCACCACCATGTCGATCAGCACGAAAGAGGTGTCGGGGAAATCCGGCGCGACCTCTTCCAGCGTGGGGGCATTGGCAAAGCCCAGCACCACGATCGGATCGGCACCGGCCTCAGCCAGACGGCGGGCGAATTGCACGCGCTGCGCTTCTGCCGTCACCTCGATATCGCGGTAAGTGCCGCCAGTTTCCGCCTTCCATCGCTCGGCCCCGTTATGCGCGGCCTCGTTGAAGGATTTGTCGAACTTGCCGCCAAGGTCATACATCAGCGCCGGATCGGCCTGCGCCATCGTGGCCATCAGCGCAAGGCTGGACGCCGCGCCAAGCATCGTTTTGAGAGAAGTCATGCGGGTTTACTCCTGTTGGGCCTCAAGGCACGACAAACTGGCCAGAGGCGGGTTTCGGCGCTGTTTGACAGTGCACGATTGCCCTGATTAACCCTGCATTTGATCAGGTGGTCAACAGCAAATTCGCGTGTATTGTCCGGGTTCTCGGGGAAGCCTAGCCGCGCCCGTCCAGCACTGCCCGAAAAACCAGCGCATCCTTGGGCGGCAGGCCGGGTGCATGATAATAGCCGCGCCGCAGCCCCGCCTGCGCAAATCCCATGCCACGATAGAACGAAATCGCAGGCAGATTATCCGCCGCCACTTCCAGATAGCAGACCCGCGCGCCCGCAGCATGGGCGACGACCAGCCCCTCTTGCAGCAGCGCGCGGGCATGGCCCTTGCGCCGCGCTTCGGGATCTGTGGCAAGGGTCAGCAATTCCGCCTCGTCCAGCACAATGCGAAACAGCGCGAAAGCCTGCAGATGATCCCCGTCGCAGCGCGTGATCAACCGGCACTGCGGATCGGCCAGAAAGCCCGCAAAATCCGCCTCAGACCAGGGCGGGGGGACTGTGAAGCAGCGCCGGTGCAGATCCGCCAGCAGCGCCGCGCTCATGGCAGCAAGACGGGCGGCGGGTCCGAAGGCGGGGCCGCATCCGCCGCGCGGATATAGAGCGGGGCCGGGCGGGACAACTGGCCCGCACTCAGCCTCCGCGCCCCGGCCCGCGCGATGGCTTCCGCCAGCGGATAGCGCCCAGCCAACACCGGATGATCCCCAGCGCCCGCGACAGTTTCAGCAGCCGTGCCTGTCAGGGCGATACCCGGCGCAAGGCTGATCTGCTCCAGCCTCCTCAGGCAAGGCACCTCTGGTCCCGTCCCGAAACCCTGCAGATAGATCTCGCCCCGCCGCGCATCTTCCGCCACGACCAGCGGGCGCGGCAAGCCTTCGGCGCGGGCTTTGAAAACCGAAACACCCAGCGCAGGGCGGCGCAAGGCCAGCGCCAGCCCGCGCGCGGTCGCGACCGCAATGCGGATGCCGGTGAAATTGCCCGGACCGACCCCCACCGCCAGCGCTTCCAGATCGCCCCAGACCACGCCACCCGCGCGCAAGACCTGCTCCAGCATCGGCACCAATGCTTCCGCCTGCCCGCGCGCCATCTCCTCATAGGCGCAGGCCAGCACCGCATCGCCCGACAGAAGTGCGGCCGCGCAATGCGCGGCCGATGTGTCAAACCCCAGAATCAGCGCGTCAGACGGCAACAGGCCGCACCTCGGTCACTTCGGGGATATAATGGCGCAGCAGGTTCTCGATCCCCATTTTCAGCGTCATGGTGGAGGACGGGCAGCCCGCGCAGGCCCCTTTCATATGCAGATAGACCACGCCCCGGTCGAAGCCGTGGAAGGTGATATCACCGCCATCCTGCGCCACAGCCGGGCGTACGCGGCTATCGAGCAATTCCTTGATCTGGCCCACAATCTCGGCATCCGGCCCGTGATGATCCGCATGTCCTGCCTCGGCCTCGCCCTCGATCGCGCGCGCACCGGACTGGAAATGCTCCATGATCGCGCCAAGGATCTCGGGTTTCAGATGCTGCCATTCCGCATCATCGGTTTTGGTGACAGTGATGAAATCGCTGCCCAGAAACACGCCCGTCACGCCTGCGACCTGAAACAGCCGCCGCGCCAGTGGCGAAGAGGCTGCCGCATCCGCATTCGGGAAATCCGCCGTGCCCAGCCCCAGCACATCCTGACCGGGCAGGAATTTCAACGTGGCGGGGTTCGGGGTCGATTCCGTCTGGATGAACATGGGCATATCTCCTGTGCTGAGGGGGATATGCGCCCTGCCCCCTGTCCTGTCAAGCCGCCCCCCCTTGACTTCACCCATCGCACGCGACAGCGTGCCGCGCATGTATCTTGCCTCGGACAACACCTCCGGCCTGCCCGGCCTCATACTCGACGCGATCACCCGCGCCAATGACGGCTATGCCGCAGGCTATGGCACCGACCCGCTGATGCACGCCCTGCGCGCGCGCCTGCGCGATCTGTTCGAGGCCCCGCAGGCCGAGGTCATGCTGGTCACGACCGGCACCGCCGCCAATGCGCTGGCCCTTGCCACGCTTTGCCCACCCTTCGGGGCGATCTATTGCCATAGCCTCGCCCATATCGAGGTTGATGAATGCGGCGCGCCCGAATTCTACACCGGCGGCGCGAAACTGGTGCATGTCGCAGGCGCTGACGGCAAGATCGACGCGGATGCGCTGCGCGACACGCTCGCGCGCGCCGGGCGCGGGGTGGTACATTCGGTGCAACCCGCCGCGCTCAGCCTGACCAATCTGACCGAATGTGGCACGCGCTATTCGGTGGCCGAAATCACCGAATTGGCGCAGATCGCCCATGACCACGACCTGCCCGTGCATCTGGACGGCGCGCGCTTCGTCAATGCGCTGGTGGCAGAGGGCTGCACACCCGCCGATATGTCATGGCGCGCAGGCGTCGATGTGCTGGTGCTGGGGGGCACGAAAAACGGGCTGATGGGGGTCGAGGCGGTGATCTTCTTCGACCCCGCCCGCCACTGGGAAGCGCAACTGCGCCGCAAACGTGCCGGGCATCTATGGTCGAAACACCGGTTTCTCTCGGCGCAGATGCTGGCATGGCTGGAAAATGACCTCTGGCGCGATCTGGCGCAGCACGCCAACACGATGGCCGCGCGACTGGAAGAAGGACTGAAAGACCGCCTGCTCTTCCCGCGCGGCGGCAATATGCTGTTCGCTACCCTGTCACGCGCAACGCATGAAAAACTGCAAGCGGCCGGCGCGCAATATTTCCTCTGGCCGGACCACCAGACCGACCCAGAGACGGTCTCGATCCGGCTGGTCACAAGCTGGAACACGCGGGCGGAAGATGTGGACCGGTTTCTCTCGCTGCTGCAATGAGCGGGGCGCAGGCCCTGACCTTCACGCGCGGGCCCTGCCCCTCACCCCGCCCGCAACCCGTCCCGATGCGCAGCCAGCCACCAAGCGGTCAGCACCAGCGGGCCGTTCTGCGCCTCGCCGCTTGTGACCAGTTCCATCAGCCGGTTGAAACTGATCACATGGCTGCGGATATCCTCGGCCTCGGTCTCCAGCCCCGACACGCCCTCGGACCCGTCCGGCAGATCGCACAGCGCGACATAGTGATACAGATATTCCGTAATCGCACCGGGCGAAGGATAGGCATTGCCCACCGCAACCAGCCGATCCGCCTCCAACGTCAGGCCGGTTTCCTCCTGCGCCTCGCGCAAGGCCGCCAACTCCGGCGTCTCGAACGGATCGACGCGCCCGGCAATCGGTTCCAGTGACCACGGGTTGCGAACCCCGCGCAGCCAGGGGCCGTAGCGGAACTGCTCGACCAGCATCACCCGGTCGCGTTTCGGATCATAGGGCAGCACGGTCACAGCATCGCTCATCACGAAACCCGCGCGTTTGACCACATCCGACAGGCTGTCATCGAAGCGCCGGAAGCGCAGATCATCCTCGCGCACGCCGAAATACCACGCATAGGGCTGGTGCAATCGCTCCAGCATCACATCCTCGCGCGTCCAGTCGCGCCGCAGGGTTGCGCGCGCGACCTCGGCCCGCCCCCGCAGGATCGAGGCCGCATGCGAAAGCGCCATCGGCCAACGCGCGTCCAGCGCCGCAACAGGATGGGTTTCACACAGCACAGCCATCTCGGCACAGGCCAGAAACAGCAAATCCGCGCGCGCCTCGCTCCAGTCGCGATCCGGCCAACCCGGCAGATCCTGCGCCCCGGTCCGGTAAACCGTGGCCATATCGCCGCTGTCCAGCGCGCAGCCCACAGGCTCTGCCCCGAACAGCGCCTGCAAGGCGGCCAGCCGTGCAGCCCCATCTGCGTCCAGCCGGTACAGCGCGCCAGCGACCCCCTCACCCGCGGCAGGAACCAGCACAGGCAGACCCGCAGGACGCGCGCAAAGCCGGTGATCAGGCAGGTCCGCCGCGCGCCCGGACGATTCCTGCACCCCAAGCAGCGCCAGCATCCGTGGCGCGGTCCACGGGCCACACAGAAAGACTGCGTTGCTCAATACTCGGTCCGCCGTGCCTCTGCCATGCGAAACACCGTGGTCACGACCAGCGTGATGATCACGGCAATCCCCCCCACCAGCAGCAGGAAATCGCGATCCAGCATCCGCGTCAGATGGTCGATAGCCGCCCTCATCACCCCCTGAAAGGCATCGCCGAAATCCTTGTAGCGCATCGCATAGCCCTGGGTGAAGGCGTCGTAGAACCCATAGAAGAACAGCGCCAGAAGCAGCGTTGCCAGATAGCCCTGAATGACCACCGTGAAGGCGCGGAAATAGGATTTGTCGATCCGTGGCCCGACAAAGGTCCAGCCCACAAAGGCAGCACAGCCCGCCAGAAACAGACTGCCCGCCATCAGCGACCGGGGCGGGTCGTCATAAAGAAGCTGATAGCGCAAGCCAATAAAATAGGTCAGCGCGCCAAATAGCACCATGGCGGCGAGGCGGGTAAAGGTCGGCATGTCTGGCCTTTGTTTTTATCTGCTCTGACCGCAGAATAGCCCCGCGCGGGCTTTTGCGCAATTCACCTGCACCGCACGGCGCGACAGCGCTCACACAGTGTCGGGATGTTGCAACACCAGTTGCGTGACATCACAGGTGCCGCTGGCAAAGGCCCCGGCGCAAGATGTCAGGTAAAACTCCCACATCCGTTTGAAGCGCATGTCATAGCCCAGCGCCGCGATCTCGGGCCAGCGCGCCTGAAATGTGGTGTTCCAGCGGCGCAGGGTTTCACTGTAGCTTTGGCCGAAATCATGCGTGGCGACATAGCGCAGCCCTTGCGCTTCGGCCACGCGCCGCACCGGGCCGGGGGCACCCAGCATCCCACCCGGGAAGATGTATTTCTGTATAAAATCAACATGATTTCGGTAGAAGTTGAAGCGCGCATCCGGCACCATGATGATCTGGATCACCGCCTTCGCACCGGGCCTCAAGCGGTCCTGAACCGCGCGGAAATAGCGCGGCCAGTATTTCTCGCCCACCGCCTCGAACATCTCGATCGAGGCGATCCCGTCAAACTGCCCGCCCGTATCGCGGTAATCCTGCATGCGGATTTCGACCTGATCCGACAAGCCCAGCCGCGCCATGCGGGCAACCGCGTAATCATGCTGCGCCTGTGAAATCGTCAGCCCCGTCACCCGAAGCCCGCGTTTGGCCGCCGCATATTCGGCAAAGCCCCCCCAGCCGCAGCCGATTTCCAGCACATGATCACCGGGTTTCACCTCCATCCGGTCCACCATTGCGGCGTATTTCGCTTCCTGCGCGGCTTCCAGTGTCTCGGTGCCAGTCGTGAAGATGCCAGAGGAATAGGTCATGCTCGCATCCAGCCACAGGCTGTAGAAATCATTCCCCAGATCATAGTGATAGCTGATATTCTTGCGCGCCTGCGCCTTTGAGTTGGCCCGCAGCGCGTGGCGGATACGTTCCAGCGCGCGCAAGAGCCGCAGGCCCACCGCCTCGTCATAGACCGAGGGATTGTCGTCATTGATCAGGTCCATGAAGGCTTGCAGATCCGGCGTGCTCCAGCCGCCCTCCATGTAGGATTCGGCGAAACCGACATCCCCCTCGCGGATCAGACGCCCGAACAGATCCGCGTCATGGACATGCAATTCGGCTTCATGCCCCGGCGCGGCCCCTTGCGCCCGGAACCGCCGCCCGTCCGGCAGCACCACATCCAGCCGCCCCCGGTTCAGCCGTTCCGCCCGCGCGAAAGCCTGCGCGAAATAGCGCGGCAGCGCCTGTTGACCGCTCAGCGAGGTCAGAATCCCCGACATCATCTGCGGAGGCTGCGCCATATCTGTCATCAATCTCTCGTCCCTGCTTAGGCTTTTTCAGCCTGTTGTCTGTTTTGATAGGCGTCAAGCGCCCGTTTGCGCCCCAGAGCCAGATCGACCAGCGGGGCGGGGTAGTCCATAGTCGCATCGATATCCCAGCTACGCGGGCAGGCGTCGAAAAGTTGCAACGCCGTCTCGGGCGGCGTGTCTGACAGTTCCGCAACCCAGGTCTTGCGATACAGGCGCTTGGGATCGAATTTGTCTGCCTGTGTCTCGGGGTTGAAGATGCGGAAATAGGGGGCCGCATCCGGGCCAGAGCCTGCCACCCATTGCCAGCCCATCGCATTGGCCGCCGGGTCCCAGTCCACCAGACATTCCGCAAACCAGTCCAGCCCCACCCGCCAGTCGGTCAGCATGTGCTTGGTCAGATACGACCCCACCAGCATCCGCGCGCGGTTATGCATCCGGCCTGTGACATACATCTCGCGCATGGCGGCATCGACCACCTCGATCCCGGTGCGCCCCTGTTTCCAGCGCAACAGCCCCGGATGATCCTTGCGCCAGGGGAATCCCTCCCACCCGTCGCGCCAGCTTTGCGTGGTGATATGCGGCGTGTGATAGATCAGATGATAGGCGAATTCGCGCCAGACCACTTCTTTCAGAAAGGTCTCGGCCCCCGCCTTGCCGTCTTGCAGCGCCCTCTGGCCCGCCTCCCACAGCGCCAGCGGGCTGATCTCGCCATAGGTCAGGTTCTCCGACAGGCCAGAGGTCGCGTCAATGTCCAGCCGGTCGCGATCCTGCGCATAGGTCTCGATCCGATGGCGCATGAAACCCGCCAGCCGCGCTTGGGCGGCCTCTTCACCAACATGCAGGTAGGTCGCGACCACATCCGCACCCCGGTTCATCGCGCGCCCCAGATGCCAGTCGGCCAGTTGCTCGCTGGCTGGCCAGTCAGCGGGCGCACGCAATTCCTTGGGGGCTGCCCGGCGCGCAGCCACATCGCGCCCGCGCACCGCTTTCCAGAACGGCGTATAGACCTGATAGAACTTGCCCTGCCCGGTTGCCACATCCCAGGGATCGAACAGCAGATGACCGGAAAAGCTGCGCGCCTCAATGCCCTGATCCTTCAGCGCCGCTTTCACCGCCTTGTCGCGCGCGATCTGATCTGGATCATATTGCCGCGTCCACCAGACCGCGCTGGCCCCCGTCTCGCGGATCAGCGCTTGCAACATCTCCAGCGCATTACCGCGCCGCAGGATCAACCGCGACCCAGTGCTTTCAAGCCGCCCGGCAAAAGCCCCGACGCCCAGCCCCAGCCGCCATTTCGGCGCGGCCCCCAGCCCCTCGACCACCGGATCACACAGAAAGACCGGGATCACCGGACGACCAGTGGCCACAGCTTCGGTCAATGCAGGATGATCGCTCAGACGCAGATCGCGCCGGAACCAGAGCAGGATCGGGGCAGTATCAGACAAATTCCGGGGCCTTGCTTGAACTCACAACACGCGATCTAGCACTGATATCAACTGGTCAAGCTCTGACGGGCTGGTGTAATGCACAAAAGACAGCCGCAACACCCCATGCGCAGGGTCCACGCCCTGCCCTTGCAGCGCGCGATTGGCATAGAAACTGCCGCCGCCCGCCATGATGCCATGCGGGGCCAGCGCGCTCGCCAGATCATGCCCCGCCCGCGCATGCGAGACCGCCACAGTCGGCGCGCGCCCGGCTGCATCCGATGGCCCCAGCAGCCGCAGATCATTGCGCCCGCCCAGATGATCCAGGAGCGGCTGCAAGAGCGCGGTTTCATGGTCGCGCATCAGATCATGCACCTGCGCGGCGCGGGTTTTCGGATCGGCCTGAGCCTGCGGAAAATGATGCGCGTGCAGCATGTCGATATAATCCGCCATCCCCGCACAGGCCGCGATCTGCGCATGATCCGGCCCCGCAGGCGTGAAGCGTTTATACAGCACATCAGCGTTGAAATAATGCCCCTGATTGGGCAGCACCTCGCCAAGCGCGCGCCGGATCACCATGATCCCCTGATGCGGCCCATAGGTCTTGTAGGCCGAAAACAGATAGATATCCGCCCCCAGCGCCCCCACATCCGGCAGACCATGCGGCGCATAGGACACCCCGTCCACGCAAGAGAAAATCCCCGCCCCGCGCAGCCGCGCGCAGATCCCGGCCACCGGATTGATCTCGCCCACCACATTCGAGCAATGTGGAAAACACACCAGCCGCACCTTGTCATCAATGAGCCCCCACAGGCTTGCCGGGTCCAGATGCCCGGTCAGCGGGTCAATGGTCCATTCGCGGATCTCGATCCCGCGCGCCGCCAGCCGCCGCCAGGGGCCGGAATTGGCCTCATGGTCCTGATCGGTGACGATGATCGCATCCCCCGGTTGCAGCCATTCCCCGAAAGCCTGCGCCAGAACATAGGTATTCGCCGTGGTCGAGGGGCCGAAACTCAGCTCCTCCGTCTCGACCCCCATCATCGCCGCCAGACGCGCGCGCGCCTCATCCATCTCTTCGCCCGCCAGACGCGAGGCCGCATAGGGCGCATAGGGCTGCACCTTGCGCTGATGGTAATAGCGCACCAGCCGGTCGATCACCGACTTGCAGGTATAGGAACCGCCCGCATTCTCGAAAAACGCCTGTCCCTGTAGGCTTGGCTCAGTGAAAGCGGGAAACTGGCTGCGGACGAAATCGAGGTCCAGCTTGGTCATTGATCCTCCGAGGGTCGGTTTTCGCGTCAGAGTGCGAAAGCCCGCCCCGAGGTGCAAGGCCCAATCGTCAGCTTGTGCCCAGAATGATGCGGACGTAATCC
The DNA here is from genome assembly GCA_020832555.1 of Natronohydrobacter sp. Classification (GTDB taxonomy): domain Bacteria; phylum Pseudomonadota; class Alphaproteobacteria; order Rhodobacterales; family Rhodobacteraceae; genus Roseinatronobacter. The sequence goes on from JAFIEM010000065.1 coordinate 15,292, forward strand.
TGCGTCTCGCGGAAGGGCGGAATGCCATTATGCCGCTCGACCGCACCGGGACCGGCATTATAGGCCGCAAGCGCCAGCTTCCAGTCACCGAACTTGTCATACATCATGCGAAGATAGCGCGCCCCGCCTTCCAGATTCTGCTGCGGGTCATTGGGATCGACGCGCAACAACTCCGCCGTGCCGGGCATCAGCTGCGCAAGCCCGATCGCACCCTTATGCGACACGGCAGAGGGGTTCCAGCGGCTTTCCTGATGCACAAGGCGCAGGAACAGATCCTCGGGGATATTATGCTTGCGCGCAGCGGCGCGGGCCACCTCGATATAGGCACCGCGATAATTGCCCGAATAGCGCGGGATGGCGGTCGCACTTGCAGCGGCGGTCCTGGCTTCCGCATTGGGCAACAACCGCGCCGAGGCGGAATATTGCTGCGACAGACGCCCGTCGATCAACTTGCTGGCCGATTTCATGCTGTCCAGCCGCGAGGTGCTGCCGCTGCTCGACAGGCTCAGACCCTGCGCGACGCTTGTCTGCGCCGCAAGACACAGTGCGAGTACAGAGCAAATGGCCCAGCCGTGACGCATGATGAAATGACCTGTCCCTTATCGACCGTCAGCTTATACGCGCAGATGAGAGATTTTTCCAGTCCCTCCCGTGCGGTTTTCACCACCTGCCGGTCGGTCGCGGACCGAAGCTGCGCTTGGCCCTTCTCAACGACTTCTTTACGCTGATATGGTGATGTGACAGCAAGGGCGCGCGACAGCCTGCGGATTCGCAGGATGCGCCACAAGTTTCACAGGGGGCCCTATGGCAGGATCAGTAAACAAGGTCATTCTCATCGGCAATCTGGGGCGTGACCCGGAAGTGCGCACTTTTCCCGATGGCGGCAAGATCTGCAATCTGCGCATCGCCACATCCGAGCAATGGCGCGACCGCGCCACAGGCGAGCGCAAGGAACGCACGGAATGGCACAATGTCGTGCTGCGCGGTGACGGTCTGGTGCGCGTGGCCGAGCAGTATCTGAAGAAAGGCTCCAAGATCTATGTCGAGGGCACACTTCAGACCCGCAAATGGCAGGACCAGAGCGGGCAGGACCGCTATTCGACTGATGTCGTGGTCGCCGGTATGGGCGGCACGCTGACCATGCTCGACGGGCGCGGCGAAGGTGGCGGCGGTTCAGGCGGTGGCGGTGGTGGCGGTGGGTATGACCGCGATCAGGGCTATTCCTCCAGCTATGGCAATTCCGCGCCCGCTGGCCCCGCCGATATGGATGACGAGATCCCGTTCTGAGCCGAAGCTTGACGGCATGGCGCGACCACGCTAAAGGTCGCGCCGATGCGGGTGTAGCTCAATGGTAGAGCAGCAGCTTCCCAAGCTGAATACGAGGGTTCGATTCCCTTCACCCGCTCCAAATCCCGAAAACACCGTTCCACGATCTGAAATCGGGTTTTCTGTGCCCTGTTTGCGCAATCATCGCACCCCGCTTGCGCTATCTCCATTGTTTTGCCGCATTGCGCGGATTAACCCTGCCCGAAAACACCAACCGGACAGGAGCAGCCCATGCGCGCAACCCGCATCGTTCAGAAAATCCTCAGCAACTACGAATCCGACACGCCGGGCGTGAAGGCCAATCTGTGCCGCATGCTGATGCAGGGCAAGCTGGGTGGAACGGGCAAGATGATCATCCTGCCGGTGGATCAGGGGTTCGAACATGGCCCGGCGCGCACTTTTGCGGCCAACCCTGCCGCCTATGACCCGCATTACCATTTCCAGCTTGCCATCGATGCCGGGCTGAACGCCTATGCCGCGCCCCTGGGCATGATCGAGGCCGGCGCTGATACATTCGCAGGTCAGATCCCCACCATCCTGAAAGTGAATTCGGCCAATTCGCTGATGTCGGACACGGCAGGCAAGAATCAGGCGATCACCGGATCAGTGGATGATGCGCTGCGGCTGGGTTGTTCGGCCATCGGCTTCACCATCTATCCGGGGTCCGATTGTGCGCTGGGCATGTTCGAGGAAATCTCGGCCATGCGCGAAGAAGCCGCCGCCAAGGGCGTGGCGACCGTGATCTGGTCCTATCCGCGCGGTGAGGCTGTCACCAAGGACGGTGAAACAGCGATCGACGTTGCGGCCTATGCCGCACAGATCGCCGCCCTTCTGGGCGCGCATATCATCAAGATCAAACTGTCCACTGATCATCTGATGCTGCCCGAGGCGAAGAAGGTCTATGAGGATCAGCAGATCGAAATCGCGACGCAGGCCGCGCGTGTGAAACACTGCATGCAGGCCAGCTTCAATGGTCGGCGGATCGTGGTGTTCTCGGGCGGCGCCAAGAAAGGCGCGGATTCCGTCTATGACGACGCCCGCGCGATCCGCGATGGCGGTGGCAACGGCTCGATCATCGGGCGCAACAGCTTCCAGCGCGACCGCGACGAAGCCTTGGCGATGCTGGCCAAACTGGTCGATATCTACAAGGGCAAGGCCTGAGGGCTCGCGTAGGGTGTGTGCTCTTGCACGCACCCATGGTTGACCAAAGGTGCGTGCAAGAGCACGCACCCTACCGCTCACTCGAAATGATGCCGGATCCGGCGCACCATCCCCCAGACCCCAAGCACCACCGCAGGCGCAAGAACCGCCATGGCGACGGTCTTGGACACGCCCAGCGGCTCGACAAAGGGCATGACCATATAGGCCACCAGATTGACCGCGTAATAGCTGATCGCCACCACCGACAACCCCTCGACGGTATTCTGCAACCGCAATTGCAGATCCGCGCGCCGGTCCATGCTTTCCAGCAATTTCTGGTTCTGGCCTGAGCGCTCCACATCGACCCGCGTGCCCAGCAACTGCCCTGCCCGCATCGCGCGTTCGGCCATCTTGGTCAGGCGCAATTCGGCGGATTTCACCGTGCGCATCGCCGGATCATAGCGCCGCGTCATGAATTCATGCAGTGACTGGCGATCCTCGAACCGCTCTTCGCGCAAGACCTCGATCCGCTGCTGCACCAGCGCCTCATAGGCCCCGGTCGCCCCAAAGCGGAACGAGGATTCGACCATCATGTTCTCAAGCTCCGAGGAAATCCCCAAAAGCGCGTCCAGAGTCTCATCCGAGCGCGAGTCGGGCGCGGTCATCGCGCGGGTCAGCCGCGACAGCTCGTCATCCAGCGCATTCATCTGCGCCGAGAGCCCGCGCGCCCGCAGCAGCCCCAGCATCGAAATCGTGGTATAGGTCTCGATCTCGCACAGCCGCTGGATGATCCGCCCCACACGCCGCCCGCCAACACCCGGTTTGACAAAAACCGCCATGCGCACATGGCCCGCCCGGTCAATGCGGAAATCACTCGCAATGACCGCGCTGCCGTCCAGCACATGCGCCGCAGCCAGGCTCTCGGGCACGAACCATTCCATCAGCTTGCGCGAGACCACGCTCGCATCCGACGGCATCTCCTCGATCTGAAAGATGATCGAGGTCAGTCGCGCCCCCTGCGACTCCGCCAGCCAGGATTCGGGAAAGACATCAAAAGCCGCCGGATCAAAGGGCCGCGCCGCCTGCCCCATCTCGAAAGCCGTGTAGGTCACGAATTCGGTATGGCTCTCCCATTTCAGATGATACCGCCCCAGATCGGCGGAATGATGCGTGGCCTCCGGCGCAGGATGCCCCGCGCCATGCCGGTCCAGAAGCGCCAGCAGATGCGCCCGGTCCCGCGCCCGGTCGCGCTTGGCCGCCTCGCGCGGGGGCTTGAGGGCAATGAACACCGCCACCCCCGGCACGGAAACCTTGGCCGCAGGGCGCGCATGCAGCTCGTTCACCAGCGCATAGCGATTCGGATGGTCCTGAAGTGGCGGCATATGGCAAGGGCCCTGAAAAGACGCGACACCCCCCATGATATGCTGCAAAGCGGCGAAGGAAAGCCCGCATCCGGCACACAACCGCACACTTGTATTTCTGCAACATGCCGCGCGAGGACGCAATTCACTGGCAGTTTGCGCCGTCTCGGCTAGGCTGTCAGGAATTTCGACACAGAAAGACAGTCACGATGTTGCGCCTTGTCCTGATCTGCCTGCTCTGCCTGCTCGCAGCACCACCCGCACAGACCCAGACCAATGACGGGCTGGGCCTGACCGACCTGCCCATCGGCGTGCAGACCGGGGCCAGCGACGATCTGCGCATCCTGCGCCGTCTGGAAGAACTGCTCACCGAATTGCGCGGCTACGAACATGTCACGGTCGAGGTGCGCGGCGGCGTCGTCATCTTCACCGGCCGCACCGTCGAAGCCGAGAAGCAGGAGGCGCTGAACCAGATCGCCGCGCGCATCGATGGCGTCGTGGCGGTCGAGAACCGGGTCGAGGTCAGCCTCGATGTCGCCGAACGCGTGGCGCCTGTGGCCGAACGGCTCTGGCGCAGGGCGCTTGCTGGCATCAACGCCGCCCCGGTCCTGCTGGTGGCCGCGCTCACCGGGCTTGCCCTCACCTGGGCGGGCTTCCAGATCGCCAGACTGCACTGGCCCTGGGACCGGATCGCACCCAATGAATTCATGGCCGATGTGCTGCGCCAGATCATCCGCCTGATCGCCATTC
>JAFIEM010000066.1 GCA_020832555.1 Natronohydrobacter sp.
GGATCATCTCATAGGCCCCGCGCGCGCCCTGCAGGAACTCGTTCACGCTGAAATCAGGATCTACCGCCTTCATCCGCGCCAGCGCCTTGGCCGCATCAGAGCCTTCGGGCACATGGTCCGTGATATCCGTATCCGGCCCGCCCTCGATCACTTCGAAGCGGCGCTTGGCCACCGGATCGCTTCCGGCCTCCTGCCGCGGCAGTGGGGTCTGTTCGAAACCGTCACGCGATCCCAGGACAGCGCGCAGGCGCAGGATCAGAAAAACGGCTATACCGGCAAGTATCAATAGCTGGATCACGGCTGGTTCCATTGTTTCCTCGGCCCGGGGTTGGTAGGACGGGTCTCGTGCCTATGTAAGGTGGGTTGCAGGCCAAGTCCACCTTACCTGACCTGATGTTCTGTGATAAGGGCGAAGATATGTGGCTTTTACTCGGCATTCTGGCAGTTCCTGTCGTTGAGATCGCGCTTTTCGTGCAGATCGGTGGTCATTTCGGCGTGATCGGCACGCTCGCCTGGGTCTTTGCCACATCAGCGCTCGGACTGGTGCTGATGCGGCTGGAACCCCAGCGCAACGCCCAGGACCTGCGCGCAGCGCTCGACCGCGAGGCCAGCCCTGCCAGCCCCATGGCCCATTCCGCGCTGCGCATGATCGGGGCGGTGCTGATCTTCCTGCCCGGTTTCTTCACCGATACGCTGGGGCTTCTGCTGCTCATACCGCCCATCCGCCGCCTGTTTCTCGCGCGCCTTCTGACATCGCTCAGAGCCCGCCGCAGCAGCAGCGAAACCATCATCATAGAGGGCGAGTATGAACACACGCCCCCGCCGCATAACCCGGACCCGGCCCGCATCGAGCGCCCGGAAAACCGGGATTGAGCCAGATCGCGCCCGCTGATACAAGCGCCGCCAGATCAATGTGACCAAACCCACAGGAGCAGGACATGACCGAAACACAAGCGCCCGGCAACGGTGCCCAGCCCGCAACCCCGCCCAAGGTAAACATGCGCATCCTCGCGCAATACATGCGTGACCTGTCCTTCGAGAATGTCGCCGCGCAAAAGAAGCTGCAGGGCAACAATGTCCAGCCCGACATTCAGGTGCAGGTCAGCCTGGATGCGAACAAGCGCGAGGGCGAGAACCAGTATGATGTCGCTACCAAATTCAAGATCACCTCGAAGAACAAGGCCGATGATCAGGTGCTGTTCATTGTCGAGCTGGATTATGTCGGCCTGTTCCTGATCGAAGGCGTCCCGCAGGAGCAGTTGCACCCCTTCCTTCTGATCGAATGCCCGCGCATGATCTTCCCCTTCGCCCGCCGCATCATTTCCGATGTGACCCGCGATGGTGGCTTCCCGCCGCTGAACCTCGATACTGTGGACTTCCTCGCACTCTACAAGCAGGAATTGCAGCGTCAGGCCGCGTTGCAGGCGCAGCAGGGTCAGGCCCCGGCCCCGAACTGATCCCTGCTGGACTGATCCTTCAAAAGCCCCCGGTTTCGGGGGCTTTTTTCAGGCGTATTTCTTCCAGATCGCCGCATCCCCCAGTTTCGCGACGAACTCGGCATGTGCTTCCGCCTCGGCCTCGGTCACGCGCGGGGGCAAGGGTTTTGGCCGCCTGGGCAGGGGCAGGGCGGCCCCGCTGGAATTGCTCGCATGTTGCGCCGCTGTCGCCAGCGCGAAATCCGGCTGCTGGCCGCCCAGAAGCTCCAGATACACCTCGGCCAGAATTTCACTGTCCAGAAGCGCGCCATGCAATGTGCGCGAGGAATTGTCGATCCCGAAGCGCCGGCACAGCGCATCCAACGAGGCCGGAGAACCCGGAAATTTCTTGCGCGCAATCGCCAGCGTATCCACCGCCCGCGTCGATTCCAGCTCTGCAAGCCCCATCCACCGCAATTCGGCATTCAGGAATTTCATGTCGAAAGCGGCATTATGGATCACCAGCTTCGCATCGCCCACGAAATCTATGAAAGTCTGCCCCACATCCTTGAACACCGGCTTGTCGCGCAGCGTGATCTCGCCCGGATTCGGCGCGCGCGGCGGCTGCAACAGATCCGGCCCGATCCCATGCACCCCAAACGCCCCTTCCGGCATATCGCGTTCAGGGTTGATATACTGGTGATAGGTCCGCCCGGTCGGCATGTGGTTGATCAGTTCCAAAGCCCCGATTTCCACGATCCGGTCGCCCTGATCCGGCTCGAACCCGGTGGTCTCTGTGTCCAGAACAATCTCGCGCATCACTTACCCTCTCAGTCGAGCTACCAGATTTTGCACATCCCGCCGCGTGCTGTCCATATCCAGTGTCTCGATCACGAAATCCGCGCGGGCGCGTTTCTCGGCATCCGGCATCTGCCGCGCAAGGATCGCGTCAAACTGCGCCTCGGTCATCCCCGGCCGGGCCAGCACCCGCGCGCGCTGCACCTCGGTCGGGGCCGTGACCACAAGCACACCGTCCACATCCGCGCCCACCTCGAACAGAAGCGGGATATCCAGCACCACCAGCGGCCCCTGTGCCCCGGCGATAAATGCCGCACGATCTTCGGCGACCAGCGGATGCACCACAGCTTCCAGCTTCGCCAGCGCGCCCTTGTCCCGTGCGATCCAGTCCTTCAGCACATTCCGGTCAATCGCGCCATCAACCACCGCCGCAGGGCAAAGCGCGCTCACTGGCCCCACAGCCGCCCCGCCGGGCGCATACAGCCGGTGCACGGCTGCATCCGCATCCCAGACCGGCACACCCAATTCGCGGAAAAACCCGGCTGTGGTGCTTTTCCCCATTCCGATCGAGCCGGTCAGCCCCAACCGATACGGCCTCATCCCAGCACCGCCGTGCGCAAGCGCTCGGTCACTTCAGGTCGCTTGCCGAACCAGCGCTCGAACCCCGGAACCGCCTGATGCAGCAGCATCCCCAGGCCATCGACTGCCTGCAATCCCCGCGCGCGCGCATCACACAACAGCGGTGTTTCCAGCGGCGTATAGACAATATCCGTGACCAGCGCCCCCTCCGGCAACCCGTCCAGTGCCATTGCAAGCGCGGGTTGCCCGTCCATCCCCAGCGCCGTCGTGTTCACCAGCAGGCCCAGATCATCCAGCCCCTCGGCCCGCGCGTCCCAATCCTGCACTCCGCAGCCAAACTCTGCCGCCAGCTCTGCAGCCCGCGCCCGCGTGCGATTGGTCAGGCGGATTTCCGGCACGCCCGCATCCTGAAGCGCCACGATTACCGCCCGTGCAGCGCCCCCCGCGCCCAGCACCAGCGCAGCGCCCGCCTCTGGCTGCCACTCCGGCGCTCCTTGGCGCAGATTGGCCATGAAGCCATAACCATCGGTATTATCAGCATGAATCCGGCCATCTCGGAAGGTCAGCGTGTTCGCGGCCCCGATCCGAGCAGCCATTTCCGTCACCTCATCCGCCAAGGCCAGTGCAGCCTCCTTATGTGGGATCGTGACATTCGCACCCACAAATCCCATTATGGGCATGGCCTGCAACACGCGCTCCAGATCACCCGCCTCGACATGCAGCGGCACATAATGGCCTGCTATCCCGTAGTCGCGCAGCCATGTCCCATGCAGGCGCGGCGAGCGGCTATGCCCGACCGGTGCCCCGATCACGCCCGCAAGTGGTATCCTGCTCATCCCTCGATCTCTCCGCGCAAGGTCAGATAGTTCAGCAATTCCAGCAGCGGCAGTCCAAGGATGGTGAAATAATCGCCCTGCACCTGCGCAAAGAGCCGCACGCCTTCACGCTCCAGCATATAACCGCCGACCGATCCGGCAATATCGGGCCAATTACGCCCCAGATAGCTTTCGAGATACTCATCCGAGAACTGTCGCATGGTCAGCCGCGCAACACCCACATGCCGCCAGACCGGTTCACCCCGTTCATAGAGCACTGCCGCCGACAAAAGCTGATGCGTGCCGCCGCGCAGCACCCGCAACTGATCGCGCGCGGCTTGCAGGGTAGGGGGTTTTTCAAAGATCATTCCCTTATAGGCCAGCACCTGATCGCACCCCAGCACCAGCCGCTCCGGCATCCGCCCTGCCACCTTGCGCGCTTTGGTTTCGGCTAATGCGTCTGCAATGTCGCGCGGGCTGGCCTGTTCCGCCAGCAGCGCATCGCGGATCGCCCCTTCATCGACTCTCGCAGGGACCGCCTCGACCGGCAGTCCGGCCTGCTCCAGCATCTCCCGACGACTGGCGGATTGAGAGGCGAGAACAAACACCATGTGGACAACCCTGTGTGAAAGCGGCAGGACAACTTGGGCCAAGATGCACAGTTATCCCCTGACAGCATCGGTGCTGCCATGTTGCAGCATCATTCGCAAGCATCACAGCAAAGAAAACCACAAGGGATAACTCCGCCACCCCTGCTGTGTAAAACTTGGAAGAGAGTCAGGCAGAAAGAACATATTCACTTTTTGTTCTATATTAAACATCTGAAAATATTGTCTTTTTATCGCTACCAAAATCCAGATGCCAGAAATAGCCCTGTGGATAACTCTGTGATCAGAAAAATTATCCCCATATCCACAGCCCCTACTAACAACAACATTCCTATTCTTTCTTTCTTTATTTAAGAGAAGTAGACGTGATGAAGGACCAAACATGCTGACGGACCCCTATCTCTGGATCAAGGCGCTGCACATCATGGCAGTGATAAGCTGGATGGCTGGTCTCTTCTATCTGCCCCGCCTGTTTGTCTATCATGTCGAACGTCAGACCCCTGACGGCATCGGCGATGTTTTCCAGATCATGGAAGAGAAACTCCTGCGGGTCATCATGAACCCCGCCATGATCGTCGCCTGGGCCACGGGTGCTACAATGGCCGTCATGCTGGGCACCGGCATCTGGGGCAATATCTGGCCCTGGAGCAAACTGGCAGGGCTGATCGGCATGACATGGTTCCATATCTGGTGCGCCCGCCGCCGCCGTATCTTCACCGAAGGGGGCAATACCCTGACCGGGCGCGATTACCGCATGATGAACGAAGTCCCGACCGTGCTGATGGTGGTCATCGTGCTGTCGGTCATCCTTAAATTCTAGGGTTGGATTGACTCGCGGGCGAAAACTGCCTATCTGCGGCTCAAGCCCCGCCGTCCGGCGGACCGCGTTTCACGCACCAGACCTGACCCACTGACCCGGCCAGACCGGGCGCACAGGATTTTCCCATGTCCGACATGCTGATCGAAGACCGCCCGGAAAGCCCCGAGAGCACTGAATCCCTCAATCTCGCCGATCTGAAAGCCCAAAGCCCCGCCGAACTTCTGGCGATGGCCGAAGAGCTGGAAATCGAGAACGCGCCCTCCATGCGCAAGGGCGAGATGATGTTCTCGATCCTGAAGGAACGCGCCGAAGAAGGCTGGACCATTTCCGGTCAGGGCGTGCTCGAAGTGCTGCAGGACGGTTTCGGTTTCCTGCGCGCGCCTGAAGCCAACTATCTGCCCGGCCCGGATGATATCTATGTTTCGCCCGACATGATCCGCCACTATTCGTTGCGCACAGGCGATACGGTTGAAGGCGTGATGCAGGCCCCGGCCGAGAATGAGCGCTATTTCGCGATCACCAAGGTCACACAGATCAATTTCGACACCCCGGAAAAGGCCCGTCACAAGGTCCATTTCGACAACCTGACGCCGCTCTATCCTGATGAACGGCTCTGGATGGAAACCGGCGATCCCGCGACCAAGGATCGCTCGGCCCGCATCATCGATATTGTCTCGCCCTTGGGTAAGGGCCAGCGCGCCCTGATCGTGGCGCCGCCGCGCACGGGTAAAACCGTCTTATTGCAGAATATCGCCCACAGCATCGAGAAGAACCATCCTGATTGCTACCTGATCGTCCTTCTGATCGACGAACGCCCCGAGGAAGTCACCGACATGCAGCGCTCGGTGAAGGGAGAGGTCATCGCCTCGACCTTTGACGAACCCGCGACCCGTCACGTCGCGGTCGCCGAAATGGTGATCGAGAAGGCCAAGCGCCTTGTCGAACACAAGCGCGATGTGGTGATCCTGCTTGACTCGATCACCCGCCTTGGCCGCGCTTTCAACACGGTTGTTCCGTCGTCGGGCAAAGTCTTGACCGGCGGTGTGGACGCCAACGCCCTGCAACGCCCCAAGCGCTTCTTCGGTGCCGCCCGGAATATCGAGGAAGGCGGCTCGCTGACGATCATTGCCACCGCGCTGATCGACACTGGCTCGCGGATGGACGAAGTGATCTTCGAAGAATTCAAGGGCACCGGTAACTCGGAAATCGTGCTGGATCGCAAGATCGCTGACAAGCGCGTGTTCCCGGCCATCGACATTCTGAAATCCGGCACAAGGAAAGAGGATCTGCTGATCGAGAAAACCGATCTGCAAAAAACCTTCGTCCTGCGCCGGATTCTGAACCCGATGGGCACGACCGACGCCATCGAATTCCTGATTTCCAAGCTGAAACAGACCAAGACCAACAGCGATTTCTTCGATTCCATGAATGCCTGACATGGATACGATTTTCGCACTGGCCTCGGCCCGTGGGAAATCGGGTGTCGCTGTCCTCCGCATCTCTGGCCCGCGCGCGCATGCCGTCGCGCGTGCCATGGCGGGTAGCCTGCCAGCGCCGCGCCGGACCGCCCTGCGCACCCTGCGTAACGCCGCTGGCGAGGCATTGGACACCGGCCTGATCGTCATCTTCAACGCCGGTGCCAGCTTCACGGGCGAGGATGTGGCCGAACTTATGGTGCATGGCAGTCTGGCCACGATCAGCGCCATCGAATCCTGCCTTGCCAATGACCACGGCCTGCGGCTGGCCGAACCCGGCGAATTTACCCGCCGCGCGCTGGAAAATGGTGTGCTCGATCTGACCCAGGTCGAAGGGCTGAGCGACCTGCTGGAGGCCGAGACCGAAAGCCAGCGTCGGCAAGCCTTGCGCGTGCTGGACGGTGCCATCGGCAAACTCGTCGCTGGCTGGCGCGAGCATCTGATCAAAGCCGCGGCCCTGGTCGAGGTTTCGATTGATTTCGTCGAGGAAGATATCGGTAATTTCGACGCGCAGATCCTTGCGGAACTCGATGTGGTTCACGCACAGTTGCGGCGCGAGATTGCAGGGCAGGGGGCACGCGAACGGGTGCAGACTGGGTTCGAGATTGCGCTGGTTGGCTCTGTCAATGCTGGCAAATCCACGCTTCTCAACGCGCTTGCGGGGCGCGAGGCTGCGATCACCTCGGATATCGCCGGTACCACGCGCGATGTGATCGAATTGCGCATGGATATCGGCGGCTATGCCGTGACCCTGCTCGACACTGCGGGACTGCGCGAGACGGAAGAGACCATCGAATCAATTGGTATCGCGCGCGGTCAGAAACGGGCAGATGAAGCAGATATCCGCATCATATTGTGTGATGGGCCAGATGCTCCACCACCTATTGCGCCAAAACCGGGCGATATCACGCTGTTCAGCAAGTCTGATCTGTACCCGGACATGGCTGGCGGCGTCTCGGGCCGGACAGGTCAGGGACTCGAGTCGCTGCTGAATCGTATCCAGACCGAACTTGAAAGCCGCATGGCGCGCGATGGCGTAACAGTGCGCCGTCGCCACCTGCAAGCGATGCAGAACGCCGAGTCTGCGCTGTCACTAGCGATTGAAAAACTCCGCAGCGCAGAGTATATCCCGGAACTTGTAGCGGCGGATATCCGACACGGCATGATTGCGCTCGATTCACTCATCGGTAAGGTCGATGTCGAGGATCTGCTGGGCGATATTTTTGCGTCCTTCTGTATCGGCAAGTAGGAGTGTTTCACGTGAAACATTACGATGTCATCATTGTCGGCGGCGGTCACGCCGGGGTTGAGGCCGCAATGGCCTCGGCGCGCATGGGCGCGCAAACGGCGCTGGTGACATTCCGGTTGGAAGATCTTGGCACCATGTCCTGTAACCCCGCGATTGGGGGCCTGGGCAAGGGGCATCTGGTCCGCGAGATTGATGCGCTTGACGGATTGATGGGCCGGGCAGGGGATTACGCGGCGATCCAGTACCGCTTGCTAAACCGCTCCAAAGGCCCGGCTGTTCAGGGTCCACGGGTTCAGGCTGACCGTAAACGGTTCCGCGAATTTGTCCGGCGCGAGGTGCTTGCTCAACCGGGCTTGGAGGTCGTGACCGCCGAGGTGACGGCTTTGGTGATGCAAGGTAAATCCGTTGCCGGGATCGAAGTCAATGGCGAAACCAGAATCATGGCCAAAGCCGTCGTTCTGACCACTGGCACTTTCCTGGGCGGCAAGGTGTTCATCGGCGATGTCAGCTATCCCGCTGGCCGCATGGGCGATCAGGCGTCAAGCATTCTGGCGACTCAATTGCGTGATCTGGGTTTGCCGATGGGTCGCCTGAAAACCGGCACACCACCGCGACTCGATGGCAGCACAATCGACTGGACCGCGCTGGAAAGTCAGCCGGGGGATGAGACCCCGGAATACCTGTCCTTCCTGACCGATCACACAATCGCGCCGCAACTGGCTTGCGCGATCACCCATACCAATGCGCAGACGCATGAAATCGTCCGTGCGAATCTGTCGAAATCGGCAATGTATGGTGGGCATATCGAAGGCGTCGGACCGCGCTATTGTCCCTCGATCGAGGATAAGATTACCCGGTTTGCGGAAAAAGACTCGCATCAGGTCTTTCTTGAACCTGAAGGTCTGGACGATGATACCGTCTACCCGAACGGGATTTCGACTTCCCTGCCTGCCGGAGTGCAGGAAGCCTATGTGCGCACAATCCGAGGGTTGGAGAATGTCCGCATCCTGCAACCGGGCTATGCCATAGAATATGACTACATCGATCCGCGCGCACTCAATTCGACCTTGCAACTTAAGGATATGCGCGGCTTCTATCTGGCGGGCCAGATCAACGGCACCACCGGCTATGAAGAAGCCGGGGCACAAGGGTTGCTGGCGGGTTTGAATGCCGCGCTTCATGCGCTGGATCGTCCAGCGTTCAGTTTCAGCCGGTCGAATTCCTATATCGGTGTCATGGTCGATGACCTGACCCTGCGCGGAGTGATGGAGCCTTATCGGATGTTCACCTCACGCGCGGAATACCGGCTGTCGCTGCGCGCCGATAATGCGGACCAGCGCCTGAACCCTCTGGGGGTCTCTCTGGGTTGCGTCGGTGACGCCAGAAAAGTGGTGTTTGAGCGCAAGCTTACACAACTGGATTCTGCGAAGGACAGGTTGCGTCGCGTGTCTTTCACCCCGAAGCAGTTGAATGCCGCAGGGCATAAGGTGAGCGAAGATGGTGTGCGCCGGGACGGGCTGACCTTGCTTGGCTTGCCGGGGTTTGGCTTCGATGTGCTGCAAGCGCTCGCGCCAGAGCTGGACGGAATCGAGCCGGATATCAAGATCCAGATCGCGCGCGAAATGGTGTATCACTCTTATCTGGAACGTCAGGAAACGCAGATCAGGATGCTGCAATCGGACGAAGACAGGCGGTTTCCTGAGGGGTTCGATTTCAGTGCGGTATCTGGTCTGTCGCATGAATTGGCGGGGAAATTGTCGCGCATCCGACCAGAAACCCTTGCGCAGGCGGCGCGGATTGATGGAATGACACCTGCTGCGCTGGTCTTGTTGCTGTCGCGTCTGCAAAGCAATGCGAAGCGTGCATCAGCATGAGCGTGGATCAGTTGGACGGCATCGATGTTTCACGTGAAACATTGGAACGGTTGCGCGCTTATGCGGAACTGATCGCACGCTGGAATCCGAAAATCAATCTGGTGGCGCCGTCGACGATTCCTGATTTGTGGCAGCGCCACATTGTCGATTCGGCGCAACTGTTCGCCCATGCGCCCCGCGATGCGCGGCATTGGGTTGATATTGGCTCTGGTGGCGGATTGCCAGGGTTGGTTTGCGCGATTCTTGCACATGAAGCCTTGCCGGAATGCCGTTTCACGCTGATTGAAAGCGACCAGCGCAAGTCGGCGTTTCTGATGACGGCTGCGCGCGAATTGGGGTTGGCGGTTCGTGTCCTGGCAAAGCGGGCAGAGGCGGTGCCGGCACAACAGGCCGATATCGTTTCCGCGCGTGCGCTCGCGCCGTTGCAGGTTCTGCTAGGGTTCGTCAGCCGGCATTTGCGGCCCGGTGGCGTCGCCTTGCTGCCGAAGGGCAAAAACCATGAACAGGAACTTGCGGCAGCGCGCGCAGAATGGCAGTTTAACGCAACAAGTATCGAAAGCCGGACGGATAATCTGGCGCGATTGCTGATTGTAAAGGATATCTTCCGTGGCTGATCGAGCAAAGACACGAATCATCGCAATCGCGAATCAGAAGGGCGGGGTGGGCAAGACAACAACCGCGATCAATCTTTCCTCTGCGCTTGCCGAAGCCGGGCAAAGGACATTGCTGATTGACCTTGATCCGCAGGGCAATGCCTCGACCGGGCTGGGGCTGGAGATGGGCGCGCGTAAATATACGACCTATGACTTGCTGTTCGGCGATGTGCCTGCGCGCAATATTGTGTTGGAGACTTCGCAATCTGGTCTATGGATCGTGCCTGCAACCACGGATTTGTCTTCGGCTGATATCGAGTTGATGTCACGGGCGCGGCGCAGTTATCTGTTGCAGGACGCCCTGCGCCAGAGCGATATTCAGGATCTGGCGTTTGACTATATCCTGATTGATTGCCCGCCCTCGTTGAACCTGTTGACGCTGAATGCGATGGTTGCCGCGCAATCGGTGCTTGTGCCCTTGCAGGCCGAGTTCTTCGCGCTGGAAGGTCTGTCACAACTGATGCTGACAGTGCGCGAGTTGCGCGAAACGGCGAATGCGCATCTGCGCATCGAGGGGATTTTGCTGACAATGTATGATCGCCGGAACAATCTGGCGCAGCAGGTTGAAGCGGATGCGCGCGGCAATTTGGGGGATCTGGTGTTCAATACCATGATTCCGCGCAATGTGCGCCTGAGCGAAGCGCCGTCTTATGCTGTGTCTGTGCTGACCTATGATCCGACGTCGAAAGGGGCGGTGGCCTATCGGGATCTGGCCAGTGAATTGTTGGTGAAGCATAACAAGATGCAAAGCGAAGGGGTGTCGTCGTAATGGATCGCAAGGCAGAGCGGCGCGGATTGGGGCGCGGATTGTCGGCGCTGATGGCAGAGGTTGCGGTCGGGTCAGAGACCGGATCAGAGGTGCGGGGCCGCGAGCAGAAACTGCCGGTCGAAAAGCTGGTGCCGAACCCGGACCAGCCGCGGCGGCATTTCGATGATACGGCGCTTGCTGAACTGGCAGCCTCGATCCGTGAGAAGGGCGTGATCCAGCCGCTGATCGTGCGCGCGCAGGGCGAGATGTTCGAGATCGTTGCCGGGGAACGCCGCTGGCGTGCGGCGCAGCGCGCGCAGGTGCATGAAGTGCCGGTGATTATCCGTGAGTTCACTGATACGGAAGTGCTGGAAATCGCGATCATCGAGAATATCCAGCGCGCCGATCTGAACCCGGTGGAAGAGGCGATGGGGTATCGGGCGCTGATTGAACGCTTCGGTCATACGCAGGAAAAGCTGGCCGAGGCGATGGGCAAGAGCCGGTCGCATATCGCGAACCTGATGCGCTTGCTGAATCTGCCCGAGGATGTGCAGGCATTGCTGCGTGAGGGCAAGCTGAGTGCGGGCCATGCGCGGGCGTTGATCACATCGGATGACCCGTCGATGCTGGCACGCAAGGTCGTGCTGGAAGGGCTGTCGGTGCGGCAGACCGAGACACTGACCAAGACTGGGGTTGAGAATAAGAAGCCTGCAAGGTCAAAGAGTTATGAAAAGGATGCAGATACGCGCGCCCTTGAGAATGACCTGTCGGCGGCGTTGGGGATGAAGGTGCTGATCGACTATGACGGCGGGGGCAAGGGGCGGATCACGGTTGAATACCGCTCGATGGAACAGCTGGACAAGCTGTGCAAGGTTCTGGGCAATCCGGTCAGAGCATAAGCGCGCGGATCAGGGCGTTCAGCACCGGGCGGCCCTGATCGGTGGTGGCGATATGGGTGTCGCTGCGGGTCAGGAACCCCTGATCCACCAGATCGGCAATTCGCGCAGCGGGTAAGCTTTCGCCTGCAAGCTGTTGATAACGCTGAATATCTGTGCCTTCGCGCAGGCGCAGGCTCATCATCAGATACTCGACGGCTTGTTCTTCGGTCGGGATGACCTCGCGCACGGTCTCGCCGTGGCCAAGGGTGTTGACCTGATCGAGCCATGTCTGCGGCATGAGGGGCGTTGATGTGGCGGTGCGGGTGCCGTTCAGGGTGAGCCTGCCATGCGCGCCGGGGCCGATGCCCGCGTAATCGCCATAACGCCAGTAGATCAGGTTGTGGCGGGACTGCGCGCCGTCGCGGGCGTGGTTCGAGACCTCGTAGGCGGGCATGTCATGGGCGGCGCAGATCTCTTGCGTGAGCAAATACATATCGGCGGCGATGTCGTCATCGGGCAGGCCCTTGAGGCCGCCCGCCGCATGGCGCGCGCCGAATGCCGTGCCCTGTTCGATGGTGAGTTGGTAGAGGGAGAGGTGATCCACGGCCATCGATAGGGCTTCGCGGAGTTCCTTTGCCCAATCCTCGGGGGTCTGGTGCTGGCGGGCGTAGATCAGGTCGAAACTGACGCGGGCAAAGGCGTCGCGGGCGATGTCGAACGCCTTGCGGGCTTCAGTGGCACTGTGCAGGCGGCCGAGGCGTTTGAGGTCGGTGTCGTTGAGCGCCTGGATGCCCATGGAAATACGGTTGACGCCAGCATCGGCGAAAGCGCGGAAGCGGGCGGCCTCGACGCTGCCGGGGTTGGCCTCTAGCGTGATTTCCAGATCGTTGGCGGGAGTCCAGCGGGTCTTGATGCGGGTGATCAGGGTGGCGACCAGATCGGGGTCCATCAGCGAGGGCGTGCCACCGCCGAAGAAAACCGTATTCAGCAGGCGGTTTTCGGTCTGGGCGGCGATGCGGTCAATCTCAGACAGGTAGGCGGTTTCCCATGCGCGCTGGTCGATCTGCGCGCTGACATGGGAATTGAAATCGCAATAGGGGCATTTGGACTGGCAGAACGGCCAATGGATATAGAGGCCGAAGCCGCCGTTTTGCCAGTCGTCCATGCTTACCCCTTGAAGGCGGTGACTTCGATTTCGATCAGCATTTCGGGCTTGATCAGCCCTGCAATAACGATGGTGGCGGCAGGGCGGACCTCGCCCATTGCCTCGCCCAGAGCGGGGGTGACGGCTTCCATCAGCGCGGCATCGGTCAGGGTGTATTGCACGCGCACGATGTCGTCTTGGGTGAAGCCTGCCTCGGACAACACCTTGAAGATGGTCGCGAAGCAGTTGCGGGCCTGATCGGCGACATTCTCGGGCATGGTCATGGTGGCATAGTCATAGCCCGTGACGCCGGAGACGAAGCACCAGTCGCCTTTGACGATGGCGCGGCTATAGCCGAGGGTTTTCTCGAAAGGGGAGCCTGTGGAGATGCGTTTCATGGATTTGGTCCTTGGGTGATGCCGCTGGGGGCTGCCGCCCCCGTCCGGGCTTCGCCCGGACTCCCCCGCGAGTATTTGGGGCAAGATGAAACAGGGGTCACTGGAAAGAGCCCTTCAGCAAGGCTGAAATAGCTGCGCCGCGATGGGAGAGGGCGTTTTTCTCGGCATGGGTCATTTCCGCGAAGGTGCGGGTTTCATTTTCGGGCTGGAACATGGGGTCATAGCCGTGGCCATCCTGCCCGCGACGGGGCCAGACAAGCTGACCATTGGCATGGCCCTCGAAAACTTCGTCATGGCCGTCGGGCCAGGCGAGGACGAGGGTGCAGCAGAAGCGGGCGGTCCAGGGCTCGGGGGCTTGTGCCGCGATCAGCTTGGCGTGGGTTTTTTCCATCGCCATGACGAAATCGCGCCCGGACGGGGTTTCGGCCCAGTCGGCGGTATAGACGCCGGGGGCGCCGTTCAGCGCCGCGACTTCCAGCCCGGAATCATCGGCCAGCGCGGGCAGTCCGGTGGCTTTTGCGGCAGCATGGGCTTTCAGGCGGGCGTTTTCAACGAAGGTTGTGCCGGTTTCTTCTGGCTCGGGCAGGCCGTGTTCCTTGGCGGAGGAGACAGTGATGCCAAGGGGGGCGAGGATTTCGCGAAATTCCGCGAGCTTGCCCGCGTTATGTGTGGCAATCAGCAGCTTGTCGCCCAAAAGTATCCTCATGCGAGCGCGGCTTTCTGGGCAGTGACGAGTTCGGAAACGCCTTTTTCCGCGAGGTTCAGGAGCTGGTCCATTTCCGAGCGCGAGAAGGTCGCGCCTTCGGCGCTCATCTGCACCTCGACCATGCGGCCGGAGCCCAGAAGGATGAAATTGCCATCCACGCCCGCGGTGCTGTCTTCGGCATAGTCGAGATCCAGCACGGGCTGGCCGGCATAGATGCCGCAGGAGATCGCCGCCAGATGATCGGTGATCGGGTCCGAGACGATATCGCCGGCTTTCAGAAGCTTGTTCACCGCAAGACGCAGCGCGACCCAGCCGCCGGTGATCGCGGCGCAGCGGGTGCCGCCATCGGCCTGGATTACGTCGCAATCGATGGTGATCTGACGCTCACCGAGAGCGCTGCGGTCCACGCAGGCGCGCAAGCTGCGGCCAATCAGGCGCTGGATTTCGACAGTGCGGCCCTGTTGCTTGCCGGATGCTGCTTCGCGACGCACGCGGGTATTGGTGGCGCGCGGGAGCATGCCGTATTCAGCCGTGACCCAGCCAAGGCCGGTATTGCGCAGGAAGGGGGGTGTGCGATCCTCGAGCGAGGCGGTGCAGAGAACTTTTGTATCGCCCACCGAGATCATGCAGGACCCTTCGGCATGTTTGGTGACATGCGGTTCGATTGAAACGGGGCGAATTTGGTCTAGATTTCTGCCGGAAGGGCGCATCGGGGTACCTCTTGGTTTCTGAGGCTTCGATACAGGGGGCGGGCCTTGGGATGCAAGCCTGATCGGCCTTGATCCTTGCGCCAAATTGCTGTCCTCTGGGCGTCGCGTCCGTGGTGCCCTGCCGGAGTAAGAGATGGTCAAAGCTGTAGATTCGCGCGCGCTGATGGGGGAAATGACCGACCGTTCGCGTGAGGTTTTTCGTCGCGTCGTCGAGGGTTATCTGCAATCGGGTCAGCCTGTGGGGTCGCGCAGCCTGACGCGGGACATGAGCGAGAAGGTCTCGGCCGCGACGATCCGCAATGTGATGCAGGATCTGGAATATCTGGGGCTTCTGGGCAGTCCGCATGTCTCGGCCGGACGGGTGCCGACGCAGGCGGGGTTGCGACTGTTCGTGGATTCGCTGCTGGAAGTCGCGCCGCTGGATGATCGCGACCGCGAGAAGCTGGATTCCACTCTGGGCAGCAATGAGCGCGATGTGGCGGGTCTGCTGGAGCAGGTGGGCGGTGCGCTGAGCGGGATCACGCAAGGCGCGTCGCTGGTGCTGTCGCCCAAGCATGAGGCGGCGGTCAAGCATATCGAGTTTGTGTCGCTGTCGCCGGATCGCGCGCTGGTGGTGCTGGTTTTTGCCGATGGGCATGTCGAGAACCGGATTTTCACGCCGCCACCGGGGATCACGCCCTCGGCGCTGCGCGAGGCCGCGAATTACCTGAATTCGATGATCGAGGGGGCGACGGTCACATCGCTTTTGGCGCGGTTCAAATCCGAGATTGCCCAGAACCGGCGCGAGATCGATGCGCTGGCCACCAGTCTTGTGGAGCAGGGGCTGGCGGTCTGGGATGGCGAAAGCGCGTCCGAGGCGCGGCTGATCGTGCGGGGGCGGTCAAATCTGCTTGACGAAGGGGCGGCGGCTGAGGATATCGAGCGCATCCGGACCCTGTTTGATGATCTGGAACGCAAGCGGGATATCACCGAGTTTCTGGAACTGACCGAGCAGGGCGAGGGCGTGCGCATTTTTATCGGCGCGGAGAACCGACTTTTTTCGCTGACGGGTTCAACTCTGGTGGTTTCTCCATATATGAACGCCGAACGCAAGGTGATCGGGGCTGTAGGGGTGATCGGGCCGACGCGGCTGAATTACGGGCGGATCGTGCCGATTGTGGATTATACC
The DNA here is from genome assembly GCA_020832555.1 of Natronohydrobacter sp. Classification (GTDB taxonomy): domain Bacteria; phylum Pseudomonadota; class Alphaproteobacteria; order Rhodobacterales; family Rhodobacteraceae; genus Roseinatronobacter. The sequence goes on from JAFIEM010000066.1 coordinate 16,039, forward strand.
GCGCAACTGGTCGGGCGAATGCTGACCGACCGGCGCAGCGATTGAAGGAAGAAGGGTAAAAAATGGCGGAAGCGAAGGCACAACCGGAAGTATCGGAGGAACCGCAGGATGTTCCGGAGGCAGAAGGCGAATTCAGTGCGCTGGAGGCAGAACTGGCGACGGCACTGAGTGAGCGTGAGGAAATGCGCGACCGGATGATGCGCGCGCTGGCTGATGCCGAGAACAGCCGCAAGCGGGCCGAGAAGGACCGGCGCGATGCGCAGCTTTATGGCGGCGCGCGGATCGCGCGGGACATGCTGCCAGTCTATGACAATCTGGCGCGGGCGTTGAATGCGGCGAATGAAGAGACGCGCGCTGCTGCTGCTGGTCTGGTCGAGGGGGTGGAGCTGACCTTGCGTGAATTGACCAATATCCTGGGCAAGCACGGGGTGGAGCGAATTTGTCCGGAGATCGGCGACATGTTCGATCCGCATACGCATCAGGCGATGTTCGAGGCACCCGTGCCGGGGACCAAGGCGGGCGAGATCATTCAGGTGATGGCCGAGGGCTTCATGCTGCATGACCAGCTGTTGCGCCCTGCACAGGTCGGGGTTTCATCAACGCCTGCGTCGCATTGAGTATTTTTGGCAAGATGAAGCCTAGGGTTTGCTCAGGGATTTGAGTTCGTAGAGCAGATCCAGAGCCTCTCGCGGGGTAAGCTCGTCCGGGTTGATCCGGGCGAGTTTTTTCATGGCCGGATCAGCTTCGGGTTTGGGGGCCGGGGGGCGGGCGGCGGAGAAAAGGGGCAGGTCGTCGATCACGGCTTTGGGGGAGGTGTCGGTGCCTTGCTCGAGCGCGCTGAGCACTTCGCGGGCGCGGGTGATGACAGCATCGGGCAGACCGGCGAGGCGGGCCACCTGCACGCCGTAGCTGCGATCGGCGGCACCGCGGCGGACTTCGTGCAGGAAGATGACTTCGCCTTCCCATTCCTTGACGGCGACCGTGGCGTTTTCCACGCCTTTCAGGCGGCCAGCGAGGGCGGTCATTTCGTGGTAATGCGTGGCGAAGAGGGCGCGGGCGCAGTTTACGTCGTGCAGGTGTTCGAGCGTGGCCCAGGCGATGGAGAGGCCGTCATAGGTGGCCGTGCCGCGCCCGATTTCATCGAGGATGACAAGAGCGTTTTCATCGGCCTGATTGAGGATCGCGGCGGTTTCGACCATTTCGACCATGAAGGTCGAGCGCCCGCGCGCGAGATCGTCAGAGGCGCCGACACGGCTGAACACTTGGCTGACAAGGCCGATATGGGCCGATTGCGCAGGCACATGCGCGCCCATCTGGGCAAGGATGGCGATGAGGGCGTTCTGGCGCAGGAAAGTGGATTTACCGGCCATGTTGGGGCCGGTCAGGAGCCAGATTTTCGCGGAGTCCTTGGCGCTGAGGTCGCAGTCATTGGGGATGAAGGGCTGGCCCTGACGGGTGAGGGATTGTTCTACGACCGGGTGGCGGCCTGCGGTGATCTGGAAGGCGCGGGAGGTGTCGAGGGTGGGGGCGCACCAGTTCCCGGCCTCGGCGATCTCGGCCAATGCGCTTTCGAGGTCAAGTTCGGCCAGGGCGCGGGCGGTCTGTGTCACGGCGGCGGCTTGGTCGAGGATCGCGGCGCGCAGGACGTCGAAATGGCGTTTCTCGATCTCGAGCGCGCGGGCGCCTGCATTGTGGATGCGGGTCTCGATGTCGGAGAGGTCGAGCGTGGTGAAGCGGACCTGATTGGCGGTGGTCTGGCGGTGGATGTAGCGATCCGCGCGGGCATGCATCTTGTCGGCATGGGTGGTGGTGACTTCGATGAAATAGCCCAAGACATTGTTATGCTTGATTTTCAGCGAGGGGATGCCGGTGTCCTGCGCGTAATCGGCCTGCATGGACGCGATGACGCTGCGGCCTTCGTCGCGCAGTTTACGCGCGTCATCGAGGTCTGGGTCATGGCCTGGCGCGATGAAGCCGCCATCGCGGGCCTGCAGGGGCGGTTCGGCCACGAGGGCTGTGTCGAGCAGGTCGAGCAGGGTATCATGGCCGGTGAGCGCAAGTGCCGCCTCTGACAGGAGCGGGGGAAGGTCATCTGGGGAGAGCGCGGCGATGTCCTGCGCCGCTGTCAGGGCGTTGCGGATCGCGGCCATGTCGCGGGGGCCTGCGCGGTCGAGGGCAAGGCGCGAGAGGGCGCGGTCAAGATCGGGGACGGATTTCAGGGCGGCGCGCAGATCGGCGCGCAGGCGGGGTTTTCCCCGGAGCGCGGTGACGGCGTGCTGGCGCGCAAGGATCGTGCCGAGATGGCGCGAGGGCGAGGCAAGGCGGCGTTCGAGAAGCCGCGCCCCGGCGGCGGTCACGGTGCGGTCGATGGCGTGCAGCAGCGCACCCTCACGCGCGCCGCTGAGGGATTGCGTGAGTTCCAGATTGCGGCGGGTGGCGGCGTCGATCTGCACCAGTGCCTCGGCCTGATCGCGGGCGGGGGGTTGCAGGAGTGGCAGCTTGCCGCGCTGGGTCAGGTCGAGATAGTCGATCAGCGCGCCAAGGGCGGCACGTTCGGCGCGGGTGAACTGGCCGAAACCGTCCAGCGATTTGACCTTGTAGAGCGTGCAGAGGCGCGTTTCCGCCGCCTGACTGTCGAAGCTGGAGGGGGCGAGGCCAGTGAGGGCGATGTTCAGGTCATCGGCGATAGGGCGGAGTTCCTCGGCCTTGGGGTCGCTGACGAGCAACTCGCGCGGGGCGAGGCGGGCGAGTTCGGGCGAAAGTCGCGCGCGAGAGCAGGGGGTGACGCGGATTTGGCCGGTGGAGATGTCTACGAAAGCGAGCGCGCCCTCGTCGCGGAGTTCGGCATAGCTAGCCAGAAAATTGTGGCGGCGTGCGTCGAGGAGGGAATCCTCTGTCAATGTGCCGGGGGTCACGAGGCGGACGATATCGCGCTGCACAACGGATTTGGAGCCGCGCTTTTTCGCTTGCTCGGGGGTTTCCATCTGCTCGGCGATGGCCACGCGAAAGCCCTTGCGGATGAGGGTCAGAAGATAGCCCTCGGCGGCGTGATGGGGAACGCCGCACATGGGGATGTCTTCGCCCAGATGCTGGCCGCGTTTGGTGAGCGCAATATCGAGCGCCTGCGCGGCGGCCACGGCATCGTCGAAGAACAGCTCGTAGAAATCGCCCATGCGGTAGAAAAGCAGCGCGTCGGGGTGCTGGGATTTCACCTCTAGATATTGCTGCATCATTGGGGTGATGGTGGTCACGCTGGTTTCCGTCCCTGTCTGCGCATTCTGCGCGAAAGTAGCGAAAGGGGCGGGCGGGGGGGGGGGGGGGGGGGGGGGGGGGGGGGGGGGGGGGGGGGGGG
>JAFIEM010000067.1 GCA_020832555.1 Natronohydrobacter sp.
TCCAGCCGCCGAAGGTGTGATAGGCCAGCGGCACCGGGATCGGCACGTTGATGCCCACCATGCCGATATTGATCCGGTGTGCAAAATCGCGGGCCGTGTCACCGTCGCGGGTGAAGATCGCGGTGCCATTGCCATATTCGTGGTCAATGGCCATGCCGATGGCTTCCTCATAGGTCTTGGCGCGCACCATCGACAGGACCGGGCCGAAGATTTCCTTGCGGTAGATGTCCATGTCGGTCGTCACATGGTCGAAAAGATGCGGGCCGACGAAGAAGCCGTCCTCATAGCCTTGCAGGCTGAAATTGCGGCCATCGACGACGAGTTCCGCGCCCTGTTCCACGCCGGTTTCGACCAGACGCAGGATGTTTTCCTTGGCGGCGGCAGTCACGACGGGGCCGTAATCCACGTCATCGCCTGCGGTCCAGGGGCCGACTTTCAGGGCTTCGATCTTGGGCACCAGACGTTCGCGCAGGGCTTCTGCCGTGCCATCGCCCACGGGAACCGCGACCGAGATGGCCATGCAGCGTTCGCCTGCCGCACCATAGCCCGCGCCGACCAGTGCATCTGCCGCCTGATCCATGTCTGCATCGGGCATGATGATCATGTGGTTTTTCGCGCCGCCGAAGCATTGCACGCGCTTGCCGTTGGCGCAGCCGCGCGAATAGATATATTGCGCAATGGGCGTGGAGCCGACGAAGCCCACGGCCTGAATGGTCTCATTGTCAAGGATCGCATCGACCGATTCCTTGTCGCCATTGATCACTTGCAACACGCCATCAGGGAGCCCTGCTTCCTTGAAGATCTCGGCCAGCATCAGCGGCACCGAGGGATCACGCTCTGACGGCTTCAGAATCATCGCATTGCCGCAAGCCAGCGCGGGGCCCATTTTCCACAGCGGGATCATGGCCGGGAAGTTGAATGGCGTGATACCTGCCACCACGCCGAGCGGCTGGCGCATGGAATACATGTCTATGCCGGGGCCGGCGCTGTCGGTGAATTCACCCTTCAGCAGTTGCGGCGCACCGATGCAATATTCGATCACCTCAAGACCGCGCTGGATATCGCCCTTGGCGTCGACGAAGGTCTTGCCATGTTCCGAGGAGAGCTTTTCGGCGAGCTTGTCCATGTCGCGGTTGATCAGGCCGACAGCGGCCATCATGACGCGGGCGCGTTTCTGCGGATTGGTTGCGCCCCATTTGATCTGGGCTGCGGCGGCGCGTTCCACGGCGGCGTCCAGCTCGGCCTTGGAGGCCAGCGGCACACGCGCCTGCACTTCGCCGGTTGCCGGGTTGAACACATCGGCAAAGCGGCCAGAGGTTCCGGCGACATGCTTGCCATCAATCCAATGCGAAAGCTCTTTCATAGCATCCTCCTCAGGTCTGGGTTGGCGCAAGGATAGCTTTGCAATTTCGCTGTGGGAATGGGGAATATTCCAAACAAGCCTTGCATTTTTGCAATGCCGTGGCAGAGTCCGGCCCATGATGGACTGGGATGATATGCGCGTCTTTCTGGCACTGGCGCGGATGGAAAGTCTGGGGCGTGCGGGGCAGCAGTTGAAACTGGACCCCGCCACGGTCGGGCGACGGATTGCGCGGCTGGAGGAAGGGCTGGGGCGGCGGTTGTTCACGCGGTCGCATCAGGGCTATGCGCTGACCGATGAGGGGTCGCGCCTGTTGCCGCATGCCATGGCTGCGGAAGGGGCCATGCTGGAAGCGGGCAAGGCAGCGGGCGCGGAACAGACCGGGCTGAGCGGGCAGATCCGGATCGGTGCGCCGGATGGCTGCGCGAATTACCTGCTGCCGCAGGTGGTTGCGGCGATCTGCGCCGAGAACCCGGCGCTGGATGTGCAGATCATCGCGCTGCCGCGTGTGTTCAACCTGTCGCGGCGCGAGGCGGATATGGCCATCGGCGTGTCCAGCCCGCAATCGGGGCGGCTGAGCGTGCAGAAGATCAGTGATTACCGGCTGCATCTGGCGGCCTCGACGCGCTATCTGGCGCAGCACCCGCCCATCGCGCAGGCCGAGGCGCTGCGCGAGCACCGGATCATCGGCTATATTCCGGACATGATCTTTGACAGCGAGCTGGATTATCTGGCGGAGTTGGGGCTGGAACGGGTGGCGCTGGCCTCAAACTCGGTCGCGGTGCAGTTCAATCTGATCCGGCATGGCGCGGGGCTGGGCGTGGTGCATGATTTCGCGCTGCCGTCAGACCCGGATCTGGTGCGCGTGCTGCCCAATCTGTTCAGCCTGACGCGCAGTTTCTATCTGATCCGACATCTGGATGATCGGCGTGTCAGCCGTCTGAACCGGTTTGCAGAGGTGTTGAAGCGTGCCCTGCGGCGCGAATTGGTGCGGCTGGAGACGGCGGTTCTGGCGCGCGAGGCGTGACGCAGGTCACATTGTGCCGCCTGCGCCCAGTTCCTGAAAGACCTGTCTTGATTTCGTCTTGCCATCGGTCAGGCGCGGCAGGACCGACAGGAAGCGCCGCAGATCGCCTGCGCTTTGTCCGTCCAGATAGCGCAGGCCGCAGCTATTGCCCCGGACCCAGCGGATTTCCGCGTCGAAGATCGCGCCCTTGGCATGGATGCGCAGCACCTGACCCACCACGGGGTTGATCAGGCCCGTCAGTTTCAGCCCGCCGACGGACACATCTTCGATATAGGCGGTTTCGCGCGATCCGTTCCTGAGAATTCCGACCGCAAGCCTGACCCGCGCGCGCGCCGAGAGCCGTGCCATTTTCGCTTTCTCCTGCATCACTACAGGCGACAATATCCCCGCAAAAGGTTGAAGAAGGCTGAATGCGGGCGCGAATCCCCTTCTTTCCTTGACTTTTCATCGGATCGGAGCGAGTCGTTTTCCCAAGCGGCCAAAGAATGCCGCACTGATGAGCAGTATCCCATGTGGCGACAGGCAAATGCATTTGCTTTCGCGCTGATGACAGGCATCGCCCCACTGGCGGCGCAAGAGGCGTCTTTGGCGCAAGCAGAACGGCTGTTTCTGGCCGAAGACACCGCTGCCGCTCGGCAGGCGGCGGAATTGCCCGATGGCGTGGATGAGGAAACCGAGGTCCGCCGGCTCTGGCTGATCGCACTGACCCATATGCGCGAAAGTGCGCCACGATCCGCCCTGCCCCATCTGGAACGTCTGGTCACGCTCTCGCCGGAAACCGCCCGCTTCCGGCTGGAACTGGCGCGCGCGCTGTATCTGGTCGAGCAGGATGACCGCGCCCAGCACCATTTCGAATACGCATTGGCCGGGGAATTGAGCCTGTCGGAAATCGCGACCGTGAATGAATATCTGCGCGCCATGGAGCGGCGCAAGCCCTGGCAGGGCCATGCGCGGGTGGCGCTGGTGCGGCAGTCGAACCCGTTCCAGCGTTCAGGCGAGGAATATGTGGATATCGGCGGGCATTTTCTGCTGCCCTTGCCGCAGGTGGAAAGCGCGCAGGGGGCTGAGGTCGGTCTGGGGGCGACCTATCTGCCCCGGATTGCGCCGGATCTGCATCTGCGCCTGCATGTGATGGCCACCGGCCAGTTCTTCGAGGACAGCGCACTGAACCGCTGGCATCTGCGGGGCGAAATGGGGCTGTTGTCGCTTGGGGATCATGCCGAACAGATCAGCGGGGGCGTGAGTGTGCAGGGGGCCTTTGGTCAGGAAGGGCAGATCCTGCAGGGTGTGGGCGTCTATGCCGGATATCAGCGCCGGTTGACGAACCGGACGCGGCTGGCCTTTCGCGTGACGGCGGATCGGCTGACCTATCCGACAGCCCCTTTGCTGAACGGGCCGCGCTATACGGCGAGTGTCGAGGCGTCGCGGATCATGACGCCGCAACTGATGCTTGAATCCGGGGTGATGGTCACGCATCACCATACCGAAGCCCTGCATAACCGGCGCAGCACGGCGACGCTTTCGCTGGGGGGGCAATATGCCTTCAAGGGCGGGGTTCAGGCCGGGCTGGAAACCCAGATCACCCGGATGCGGCAGGCCGCCGCAAATCCGCTGCTGCTGCAGTACGGGCCGGAGCGCAGCACGCGCCTGTCGGTCACGGCGCGCCTGATGCATCGCGATTACACGGTCCGGGGGTTCGCGCCTGTCCTTGTCATGGGCTATGAGACCCAGAGCAGCAATGTCCCGATGCAGGCCTATGACAATTTCAAGCTGACGCTCGGGGCGACGCGGAATTTCTGAGGCGGTTCAGAGCGCAAGCTCGGCCCAGATCGGCACATGGTCCGAGGGTTTCTCGCCTGCGCGTTCGCCCGCGTCGATCTGGCAGTGCTGGAGCAGATCCGCTGCATAGGCATTCAGCAGGATATGGTCGATGCGGATGCCGTCATTGCGTTCAAACGCGCCCGCCTGATAGTCCCAGAAGGTGTAATGCCCCGGTGCTTGCGTCTGCGCGCGGAAGGCTTCGGTGAAGCCAAGGTTCAGCATGCGGCGAAAGGCTTTGCGCGAGGGCAGGCGGAAGAGCGCGTCCTTGCGCCAGGCTTCGGGGCGGGCGGCGTCTTCGGCCTGCGGGATGATGTTATAGTCGCCCATCACCGCAAGTGGCATTTCCAGCGCGAGAAGCTCGCGCAACCGCGCTTCCATCCGCGCCATCCACGCGAGTTTATAGGCGTATTTTCCGCCCGGCACCGGCTGGCCGTCTGCGTCCAGTTCGACCGGGTTGCCATTGGGCAGATAGAGGCCCACGACCCTGAGCGCGCCCTTTGGGGTGCTGACGGTGGCTTCGATCCAGCGCGCTTGCGGGTCATCGTCATCGCCGGGCAGGCCGCGTGTCACGTCCTCCAGCGGCAGTTTCGACAGGATCGCCACGCCGTTGAAGCCCTTTTGACCGTGGGTTTCCAGATGATAGCCGCGATCTTCGATCAGTGCGCGGGGGAAGGACTCATCAATGGATTTGATTTCCTGCAGCACCGCCAGATCGGGCTGGGCGGCGTCGAGCCAGCGTTCCAGCGCCGGGCCGCGCGCCTTGATCCCGTTGATGTTGAAACTGGCGATTTTCATGTGGCGCGGTCCCTGACTGACTGCGCTGACCCTGCCATTCCTGCACGGCAGCGGCAAGAGGGCGGCGCGATTTGCCGACGGGGCGGCAGATTCCGGCTTGCCTGTTTTTTCGGCATGTCGCCGTCAGATCGGGCAAGTCGTGAAGCTGGCAAGGTCTTGGCGGGTGCATCGTCAGAGTGCCGATTGCCTCTGCCCCCTGCCCGCGCGCAACAAGGGGCGGAAGAGGAGAGCCATGAACGCCCTGTCGCCGATCCAGATCCAGCTTGAGCGCAGCAAAGGCCATGCGCGGGCCTCTTTTGCGCTGCGGGATGGCAAGATTCGGCTGGTGGATCTGGCGCAGCGCGGGTCGGCCAAGGCGATTGTCCTTGATGGCTGCGAGACGGTTTTTCTGAATACTTCCGGTGGCTTGACGGGCGGCGATGTGCTGGATTACCGCCTGTCGCTTGGCGAAGGCGTGCGCATGACCGCGACCACCCAGACCGCCGAACGGGTGTATCGCGCAACCGATGGCGTGGCGCAGATTTCGGTGGCGATGGAGGTTGGCGCGGGCGGGCATCTGGACTGGCTGCCACAGGAAACGATCCTGTTTGACCGTGCCTGTGCGCGGCGACGGACGGAGATTACCTTGGGCGAAGGGGCGAGTTGCCTGACTGCCGAAACCGTGGTGCTGGGGCGTGCGGCGATGGGCGAGACGGTCAAGACGCTGGATTTCCACGACTGGCGGATGATCCGGCGCGGGGACAGGCCGCTGCATCTGGAAGCGCTGCGCCTGAATGATGCGCGGCTGCGGCCGAGTGCTGCGGGGCTGGCGGATGCGCGCGCGCTGGCCACGGTTGTTCTGGTGGCCCCGGATGCGGCGGATGCGCTGGCCCCGGTCCGTGCCGCGCTGACACATGAGGATGTGCGCGCTGCGGCCTCCGCGCTGCCGGGGCGGCTGGTGATCCGGTTGCTCGCGCGCGATGGCTGGCCGCTGCGTCGCCAGCTTGCTGAAATTCTGACCTGTCTTCGACGCGCGCCCTTGCCGCGCGTCTGGCAAATCTGAGGTGCTTGCATGAATCTGACCCCGCGCGAAAAAGACAAGCTTCTGGTCTCACTGGCCGCGATGGTGGCGCGCAACCGGCTGGCGCGTGGCGTGAAGCTGAACCACCCCGAAGCGATTGCGCTGATCACCGATTTCGTGGTCGAGGGCGCGCGCGATGGCCGCTCGGTCGCCGATCTGATGCAGGCGGGGGCGCATGTGATCACGGCAGATCAATGCATGTCCGGCGTGCCCGAGATGATCCATTCGGTGCAGGTCGAGGCGACATTCCCCGACGGCACCAAGCTTGTCACTGTCCATCATCCCATCCGCTGAGAGGGCTGCGCCATGATCCCCGGTGAAATCATCACCCCTGACACTGAAATCGAGTTGAATACGGGACTGGAGGTCACGCGGCTGATGGTCGCGAATACCGGCGACCGGCCAGTGCAGGTGGGCAGCCACTACCATTTCGCCGAAGCCAATCCGGGGCTGGAATTCGACCGCGATGCCGCGCGCGGGATGCGGCTGGATATTCCTGCCGGGACCGCCGTGCGCTTTGAACCGGGCCAGTCGCGCGAGGTGGCGCTGGTGCCCTATGGCGGCGGGCGCGTAGTTTACGGGTTCAATGCTGCGGTGATGGGGGCGCTCTGACATGGCTTACAGGATTTCCCGCGCGGCCTATGCCTATATGTATGGCCCGACTGTGGGCGACAAGCTGCGCCTTGGCGATACCGATCTGATCATCGAGGTCGAGCGCGACCTGATCGCGGAACGCGGCGGCTATGGCGATGAGGTCAAGTTCGGCGGTGGCAAGGTCATTCGCGACGGGATGGGTCAGAGCCAGATCACGCGGGCAGATGGCGCGATGGATACGGTCATCACCAATGCGCTGATCGTGGATCACTCGGGCATCACCAAGGCCGATGTGGGGCTGCGTGACGGGCGGATCGCGAAGATCGGCAAGGCAGGCAACCCGGATACGCAGGCAGGCGTGGATGTGATCATCGGGCCGGGCACCGAGATTATTGCGGGCGAGGGCAAGATCCTGACCGCAGGCGGGTTTGATGCCCATATCCATTACATCTGCCCGCAACAGATTGATGATGCGCTGCATTCGGGGCTGACGACGATGCTGGGGGGCGGCACGGGGCCTGCGCATGGGACGCTCGCCACCACCTGCACGCCGGGGCCGTGGCATATCGGGCGGATGCTGCAATCGGCGGATGCATTTGCGATGAATCTGGCCTTTGCGGGCAAAGGCAATGCCTCGCTGCCTGCTGCTTTGCATGAACAGGTGCGCGCCGGGGCCTGCGCGCTGAAGCTGCACGAGGATTGGGGCACGACACCTGCGGCGATTGATTGCTGTCTGAGCGTGGCCGAGGAAACCGATATTCAGGTGATGATCCACACCGATACGCTGAACGAATCGGGTTTTGTGGAGAACACGCTGAAAGCCATTGCGGGCCGCACGATCCATGCGTTTCACACCGAGGGCGCGGGCGGGGGCCATGCGCCGGATATTCTGAAAGTCGTCAGCAGTCAGAATGTGCTGCCTTCATCGACCAACCCGACCATGCCCTATACGGTCAACACGATCGAGGAACATCTCGATATGCTGATGGTCTGTCACCATCTGGACCGCAAGGTGCCCGAGGATGTGGCTTTCGCGGAATCCCGCATCCGGCGTGAAACGATTGCCGCCGAGGATATCCTGCATGACATGGGCGCGATGTCGGTGCTGTCGTCAGACAGTCAGGCTATGGGGCGCGTGGGCGAGGTGATCACCCGCACATGGCAGACCGCACACAAAATGAAGGTTCAGCGCGGGCGGCTGCCCGAGGAACAGGGCGACAACGACAACATGCGCGTGCGCCGCTATGTGGCGAAATACACGATTAACCCCGCCATCGTGCACGGGCTGTCGCGCCATATCGGGTCTATCGAAGAAGGCAAGCGCGCCGATCTGGTGCTCTGGTCGCCTGCGTTTTTCGGGGCGAAACCGGAAATGGTGCTGATTGGCGGGTCCATCGTGGTTGCGCAGATGGGCGATCCGAATGCGTCCATTCCCACGCCGCAGCCGATGCATTCGCGGCCCATGTTCGGCGCATTCGGGCGGGCGGTAGAGCGTGCGGCAGTGGTGTTTGTCAGTCAGGCCGCGCAGGAGGAGGATGTGCGGGGCAAGCTGGGGCTGGCGAAGGATACACTCGCGGTCGAAGGCTGCCGGGGTGTGCGCAAGGCCGATATGAAGCTGAACAGCGCCACGCCACAGATCGAGGTGGACCCGGAAACCTATGAAGTGCGCGCCGATGGCGAGCTTCTGACCTGCGAACCGGCGTCGGAACTGCCGCTGGCGCAGCGCTATTTCCTGTATTGAGCCGCGAGAATGCCCGGAAACCGCCAGATCAGATGTGACTTTTCTGCACCGCAGCAAATTGTGAACAGGGCGCGAGGGCAGGAAACCACTCTTTCATGCTATCCTGCGAGCGTGGGAGGAACCGTCTGTCTGATGGAGGTGTCCATGCCGCTTCGTCCTGCGAACTCGCCACTCAGCCCCAACCAGTCGCGCAGACTGGACTGGTATCTTGCCAGCACCGGCCTTGGCTGCAACCCGTCTCTGGGCCGTGCGGCGCGCGAGGCCGAATATGCCCGGCTGGACGCGCTGCCCGACGGGGCCTTGCGCGCCATGGGGCTGTCGCGCCGCTGCCTGCCCGCTTTTGTCTATCGCGATCTTTTTCATACAGGTGCCCTATGACCGATCTTCCCCCGCTCCGCCGCCTGCTGAAAGAGCGGCCCGATCATTGCGATGGTGCGGTGATCCTGGATTATGACGCCCGTCTGGTGCGGCGCAAACGGCTTGTCACCGCCGAAGGGCGCGGCTTTCTGGTCGATCTGGCGGAAGTCACCAATCTGGATGGCTGGTGGGGGTTCGAGCTGGAAGATGGCACGACGCTGGAAATCGTGCCTGCCGATGAGGCGCTGATCGAAGCCACGGGCGATCTGCCGCGTCTGGCCTGGCATATCGGCAACCGCCATACGCCCTGCCAGATCGAGGAGAACCGCCTGTTGATCCGGCATGACCATGTGATCGAGGCGATGCTGGCCCAGCTTGGCGCGCGGCTGCGCCCTGTCACCGGGCCGTTCACGCCGGAAGGGGGCGCTTATGGGCATGGGCGCACGATGGGGCATGATCATGGGCATAGCCACGATCACAGCCATGGGGCGCATGCGCATTGACCCATGCTGAGCGCTGATGCCCTGACCTTGCAACATTGGCTGTCGCCGGCTTTCCCGACCGGGGCCTTTGTCTATAGTCACGGGCTGGAACAGGTTATCGCGCGGGGCGAGGTCACGGATGCGGAAGCGCTGGAGATCTGGCTGATCGATCTGTTGTGTTTCGGCACGGGCTGGCAGGATTCGGTGTTGCTGTCGCTTGCGCTGAGTGACAGCGCGGAACTCGATCATCTGGAGGCCTTTGCGGTCGCGCTCCAGCCCTGCAGCGAGCGATTGATGGAGGCGCGGGAGCAGGGTGCGGCCTTTGCCCGGACCGTGGGTCAGATCACCGGGCGCGATCTGCCTGCGCGGGCGCTGCCCATCGCGGTGGCGGAAGCCGCGCGGGGGCTGGATCTGCCGCGCGCGGTGGTGATTGCTGCCTATCTGCAGGCCTTCCTGACCAATCTGGTGACAATCGCGATCCGGCATATCCCGCTGGGACAAGGCGCGGGGCATAGGGTTCTGGCGCGCTGTCTTGAGCGCGTGCCGGATCTGGCGCAGGATGCGAGCCTTGCGCAGCTGGAGGCTTTGGGCAGTTCCTGCCTGAGCGCCGATCTTGCGGCGATGGAGCATGAAACCAAGGAAGTGAGGCTGTTTCGCACATGAATGACACCTATGCGGCTGGGCAGGCCCTGTCGGAGACGTTGAATCCGGGAATGGAGGCCGTTCTCAAGGCGCGATACGATAGGATTGTGCCGGGGCTATCCGCCTCGGTCGTTGATTTCGCCTATGGGCAGCAATATGCGCGCCCCGGCCTTGGGCTGCGCGACAGGTATCTGGGAACCATCGCCGCGCTGACAGCCTTGGGCGGCCAGACCGCGCCGCAGTTGCGGGTCAATATCAGGGGCGGGTTGAAGGCGGGGCTGTCGCAGCGTGAAATCGGCGAAATGATCTGGCAAATGGCGCTCTATGGGGGCTTTCCTGCGGCGATCAATGCGTTGAATATCGCGCTGGAGGTCTTTGCGGAAGAGGATGAGACCAATGTCTAACGGCCCTTTGCGCGTGGGGATCGGCGGCCCGGTGGGCGCGGGCAAGACGACGCTGACGGAAAAACTGGCCCGAGCGCTGGCCCCGCGCCTGTCGATGGCAGTGATCACGAATGACATCTACACCCGCGAAGATGCCGAGGCGCTGATGCGCGCGCAGGTTCTGCCTGCCGAACGGGTGCGCGGGGTCGAAACGGGGGGCTGCCCGCATACGGCGATTCGCGAGGATGCGAGCATCAATCTGGCGGCTGTGGCCGATCTGAACGCGCAGTTTCCCGATCTGGAACTGATCCTGATCGAATCGGGGGGCGACAATCTGGCGGCGACGTTTTCGCCGGAACTGGCGGATCTGACGATCTATGTGATCGACACGGCGGCGGGGCAGGATATTCCGCGCAAGCGCGGGCCGGGGGTGACGAAATCTGATCTGCTGGTGGTGAACAAGACCGATCTGGCCCCCTATGTTGGCGTTGATCTGGCGCAGCTTGAGGCTGACACGAAAACCGCGCGCGGTGCGCGGCCCTATGTGCTGGCGCAGATGCGCGACAGCAAGGGCGTGGCCGAGATCGTGGCCTTTCTGGAGCGCGAGGGCGGGTTGTCGGGCGCTGCCTGAGGCGTGCGGGCCGGGGAATGCCCCGCCCGGCACCGCCGGGCGAGCGCCCGCGAATGGCATGGGTTGGGCGGGCGGGCCGTGAGCGGGCGCTTCTGCGGCAGATGTGGCGCGCAGCGGGGCGGATCGGGACAGCTTCAGGAACCGCAAAAAGGGCAGGTCGCCCTGCCCTTTTGCCTTACTCCGCTGCGCGCAGGGGTGCGGCCTCTCGCGGCAGCGGGTCTTCCAGAAGCAGCGGCAATTGCACCTCGCGCGGTTCGGGCGGGACATCCCAGATCAGTTCCGCCCCGCGGACCTTGCTCAGTTTCTTGTGCAGCGCCCGGTCACGGCGCACCGCGGAATCGCGCATCGAGAACAGCCAGCGCAGGCCCAGCGCCCCGCGATAGGCGCCTTTCTCGATCCAGACGCGCAGCGCCAGAAGAGCGGGCGTCAGCATCAGCGTCAGGATCGTGGCGATACCCAGCCCGAACACCACGGCGGTCGCCAGCTGCTTCCACCAGAGCGCGGTCGGGTTGTCGATGGAATAGCCGCCATTGGCGAAATCGATCGACAGGCCCAGCATCATTGGCGTCAGACCGGCCATCGTGGTGATGGTGGTCATCAGAACGGGGCGGATACGTGCCTCGACCGTGCGGATGATCGCCTCGATCCTTGGCATGATCCTGGCGTAGTTCTGATAGGTGTCGATCAGAACAATGTTGTTGTTCACCACGATCCCCGCCAATGCCACGATCCCGGTCCCGGTCATGATAACCGAGAAGGTCTGATCCATGACCAGCATCCCGATCAGCACCCCCGCCGAGGACAGGATCACCGCCAGCAGCACCAGCACGGAATTGTAGAAACTGTTGAACTGCGTGAGCAGGATCACGAACATCAGGCCGAGTGCGGCGCTGAAGGCCACGGTCAGGAATTGCGTGCTTTCTTCCTGATCCTGCTGTTCGCCGGTCCATTGCCAACTGATCGAGGCAGGCAAGGGGGTCTCGGCCTCCAGCCAGTCGGTCAATGCCTCAATCCGTTCCGTGGCGGTGATCGGCACCTGTCGCCAGCCATTCGCGGCGATTTCCGCGAGCGTGTCCTGTGCCAGCCGGTATTCCGCGCTGCCGGTTTCATGATCGCGCGGCACCACTTCGGCGCGGGGGACGACGCGCATGGTTTCGCCTGTCTGATCCACCAGCCGCACCAGACCCGAGCGCACATCGGCTTTCACGTCATAGAAGCGCTGCTGGTCCACGCGGTCGATCTGCCCGCGCGAGGCGACGGTCGAGGTGGTGATGAAATTCGACAAGGGCACCATGCCGAAATTGGTCTGAACGCGCAGCGTTTCCAGTGTCGAGAGCAGGCGGTCGCCTTCGGGCAGGCGCACGCGGATGTCGATTTCCTCGTCCGAGGTATCGACGCGCATCGTGTCCAGAAGCAGCCCGCGTGTGACCAGCTGGACCATGCCGCCGATCGTGGCCACATCGGCCCCGAAGCGCCCGGCCATTTCGGTATCGACATTGATCTGCCAGTCGATCCCCGGCACAGGCCGCGAATCTTCCAGATCGAACAGGCCGGGGAATTCCGCCATCTGCGCGCGCACGATCTCGACCGCCTCTTCCAGATCGGCGAAATCACTGCCTTTCAGCCGCAGATGGACCGGTTTAGCGCCTGCCGGGCCGCCAGAGGCGATCAGAAATTCCGTATAGATGCCGGGAAGCTGCGCAAATTCCGCCTCCAGTCGTTCAAGGATCGCAGAGCCGCGCATTGCCGGGATGCCCTGCCGTTCCCGCCAATGCTTCAGCTCGAACTGGATCTGGCCGACAGAGTCGCGCGGAGGGCCCTGGCCTGCGGTATTGGTGTTCAGACCACCGGACCCGGCAAAGGCAAAGACCGAGGCAATCCCCGGTTCCGCCAGTGTGATCTGCTCGACCTGCCGGACCAGGGCATCCTTTTCGTCCAGCGACAGGTTGCCGCGTGCGCGGACATAGATGATGCCCTGTTCGGGCTCGGTCTCGACGAAGAATTCGACCCCGCGATTGTTTTCGCCGTAATACTGGAACACGCCCATCACGAACACCGCGACCGCGACGACCAAGACGACCGGCATGACCGGATTGCCGACGAAAAGCCGCGCGACATGGCCTGCGGGCGAATAGTGGCGCTCGGCGCGGATGCGCTTTGGTTTGCGAACCGGGGCAAGGGCCGCGAAACTGGTGGACACGCCCATCGCGGCCACGGCCATCAGCGCCAGTCCGGGCAAGACCTGCGCCAGCGATTGCGCGGCCTGTGTGCCGCCTGTCAGATAACCGGGGTTCAGAACCATCATCGCGCCCAGAAACAGCCCTGTGACGCTGAGCGCGGCGAAGGGAAGGCGCAGGATCCAGGGCAGGCGGCGCAGCGCGTCGGTGACATGGCCAAGTTGACGCGCCATGCGGCCCGAAACCCCGCCCATGACCGGCAGGAAGATCAGGGCCACGATCAGCGAGGCGGTGAGCACGAAGATGATCGTCACCGGCAGAAGGCCCATGAACTCTCCCGCGACGCCCGGCCAGAACAGCATCGGCAGAAAGGCACAAAGCGTGGTCGCCGTAGACGCGATCACCGGCCAGAACATGCGTTGCGCGGCCTTGACATAGGCCTGCATCGGACCGTCACCGGCCGCAAGGCGCTTGTCGGCATATTCGACCACCACCACGGCGCCATCGACCAGAATCCCCACCGCAAGGATCAGGCCGAACATCACGATATTCGACACCGCGACGCCCATGACGCCCAGCAGGATGAAGCACAAGAGGAACGATGCCGGGATGGCGAAACCCACCAGCAGCGCCGAGCGCGCGCCAAGCGCTGCCAGAACCACGATCATCACCAGCGCGATGGCGGTCAGCACCGAGCCTTCAAGCTGCGTGACCATCTCGCCGGTCTGGATCGAACTGTCGAGGGCGGGGGTCACGCGGATGGCGGCTTGCAGGTCTTCGGGCCAGCTTGCGATTTCGGCGTCAATCGCTTCGCGCACCTGCGCCGTGGAATCGATGGCGTTGAAGCCCTTGCGTTTCACGACCTGAATGGCGAGGTTGGTTTCACCGTTGAACCGCGCGGTCCCGGTCCGGTCGGCAAAGGTCAGCCGGATTTCGGCCAGATCGCCGAGTGTCACCACCGAATCGCCATTCACCTTGACCGGCAGGCGGTAGATATCTTCGGGGCTGGAGAAGCTGGACGGCACAGTGACAGAGAAGGTGCCGAGGCTGCTTTCGACCTCGCCCGCCGCGACAAGCTGGTTGTTGTTCGACACGACGCGGATCAATTCGCCCGCCGTGACGTTATAGGCTTCCAGCCGCAAGGGATCGATCAGCACTTCGACCATTTCATCGCGCGACCCTGCGATTTCGGCTTCCAGCACCGAATCCAGCCCTTCGATCCGGGTGCGCAGATCGCGCGTCACGCGCAAGAGCGTGCGTTCGGACACATCGCCCGAGACAGCCACAATGATGATCGGAAACTGCGAGAAATTGATTTCGGAAATCGAGTAATTCTGCGCGCCCGTGGGGAATTTCCCTTCGGCCCGGCCCATCGCGTCGCGCACATCGGCCATGGTCGCGGTCTTGTCCCAGCCGAATTCGAATTCCAGAACCGCCGCCGCAAACCCGTCGGCGGAAAAGGCGCTGATGGTTTTCAGCCCGTCCAGATCCTTCAGCTCGTTTTCCATTGGCTTGACCAGCATGGTCTCGCCATCCACGGCAGAGATGCCGGGGAAAGGCACAGTGATGATCACTGCGGGGACTTCGATATCGGGCTCGCCCTCTTTCGGCAGACCGATATAGGCCGCTGTGCCCGCGCCCATGACCATCACCACCAGCGCGAAGATCATCCGCGCGCGGGTCGCGGCCCATGAGACAAGTCCGATCACTGCGCGCCCCCGTGGTCATCGGCCCATGTGATCGCGACACGCGCCCCTTCGCGGGTGAATTCCTGACCCAGAGTGATGGCATTGATCTGATCCGGCAGCCCGCCCATCCAGACACCATCGGCGGTATCACGCAAGATCCGGGCGGTTTCAAAGCTGACCAGCCCTTCGTCATCGACCACACGCAGCCCGAGTTCGCCGCGGTCATTCAGGGTCAGGGCCGAGCCGGGCAGAAGATGGCCCTGCTGTTCCTGCCCCTGAATCAGGATATCGGCGCTTTGCCCGTCGCGAACCCGCCCGTCCGGGTTGGGGATGGTCACATCGACGCGGAAGGTCCGGGTCTGCGGGTCTGCCGACCGGGCGATGAAGCTGACGGTGCCCATGACTTCGCGCCCCGAGGCGAGGCGGGCGCCGGCAGGGGCGCCCATGGTGATATTGTCAATCTGCGCCTCGGTGGCGAAGCCGACCAGTTTGATCGGGTCCATCTGGATCAGGGTGGCACAGAGCGCGCCGGGTTGCAGCAGGCTGCCCAGTTCCGCCGTGTCGGTTTCCAGAAGCCCATCAAACGGCGCGTGCATGACCAGTCGCGCCATTTCCTCGACCGCGCGATCCACACCAGCCTGTGCAGCTTGCAGCGCGGCGCGGGCATTGGCCAGGCGGACCTCGCTGGCGAAACCGCTTTCCGAGAGGCCAGCGGCGGCGCGATAATTGATTTCCGCTTCTGTCAGACGCGCGCGGGCTTCATCGAGCGCGGCCTTGCGCACGCCGGGGGCCAGTTCGCAAAGCGGATCGCCTGCGCTGACCGACGCGCCGCGCCGGATCGGGTCGGAAATGATCAGACCCGAGGTCTCGGACCGGATTTCGACCTGACGCATGGCTTCGGTGCGCCCGCGCAGCACGACCGCATTCGCGACCGGCTGTGCCGCTGACCGGGTGACAACGACGCGCACGCGCGCGGCGTCTTCCGGTTCCGATTCGGCTGCGGCGGCTTCATCGACAAGCACACCCGCGAAACCCAGGAGGGCCTCGCGCTCCATGACGACCGCGTAGAGCGTCGCGGTCACTGTCAATGCAGTCACCAAGGGAAAAATTCTCATCTCAACGACCCCGCAAGCCCCAACGATGCGTTACATAGTGATCTTACGCTAAACTGACCAGTTCAGATTAGTTTCGCAGATGCAGAAATGCAATACATGTTTATAGGATTAACATTGACGATCTGCAAGCCTGATCCTGATCTATCCGTGAAAGCCCCGCGGCAGGGCTTGGCAATAAGGCCGCCTTCGCGCTAAGAGGGTGCGGGTTTTGTGAAAGAGGGCCGCGTGAGCAATAGCGATAGTTTCATTGACGAAGTGACCGAGGAACTGCGTCGCGACAAGGCGATGGGCTATCTGCGTCGCTATGGCTGGATCGCGGTGCTGGCCGTCACCCTGATCGTGGGCGGCACGGCCTGGAACGAATGGCGCAAGGCCAGCGCGCGGGCCAGTGCGGAAGCTTTTGGCGATGCGGTTCTTGCGGCACTTGACAATAACGCGACCGAGGACCGGGTTCGCGCGCTGGCGGCGATACCGACGACCGGGGCGCAAGGCGGGCTTGTGCAATTGCTGACTTCGGGAGAGTTGCTCGAACAGGATCGCGCGGCAGCCCTTGCCGCGCTCAAGGCGGCGTCCGAGGATACGACCCTGCCTGTCGCCTATCGGCAATTGGCGTCGCTCAAGCGGATCATCGCGGGCGGCAGCGATATTGCGGTTGCCGAGCGCGAGCAAATCCTTGTCGGCCTGTCCCAACCGGGTCAGCCAATGCGCCCGATTGCACTTGAACAAACCGCGCTTCTGCAACTGGAACAGGGCAATCGTGAAACAGCCATTGAAATTCTGACCGACTTGTTGTCACAATCAGACGTGTCCGACGCCCTGCGCCGCCGCGCGACGCAAATGATCGTCGCGCTGGGTGGTCAGGTCTAGGGCAGAGGTTTCAGACCGCATCCTTTGCGGGAATTTCAAGGCACCGGGCAGAAGCCGGAACGGAGCGAACAGGAGCTTATGGTGAAACTCTGGACCTGCGCAGGCCTGCTTGCCGTTGCGACCTTGATTTCGGCATGTAGCCGCGGTTTCATTCTTGAAGGCGAGCGGTTCCCGCTGCGCGCGCCCTTTGCCGAAGGTGCAGGCGAAGCGCCCGCCAACCGCGCCGCCCCGATTGCGCTGCCTGCTGCGGCCGTCAATGGGGAATGGACGCACCGGCTGGGGTCGCCCTCGACCCGGATCAGCCATCCCGCACTTGGCGGATCGCTGCAACAGATCTGGTCGGTTCCCATCGGACAGGGCGACGGGCGCAGGCACCGGATCACGGCAGAGCCTGTCGCGGCGGGCGGGCTGATCTATACGCTGGACAGTCGCGCGCGGGTGTCGGCGGTCACAACGGCAGGCGAGGTCGCATGGACGCGCGATCTGACGCCGGCTTTCGCGCGCAGCCCTGATGCCGCGTCGGGCGGGGGTCTGGCGATTGCCAATGGCAGGCTTTATGTCGCCTCGGCTTTCGGGATGCTCTGGGCGCTGGATCTTTCCAGCGGGGCAGAGGTCTGGTCGAAACGCTTTGATGCGCCACTCTCTGCCGCGCCGACCGTTTCGGGCAATCATGTCTATGTCGTGGCCACGGACAGCACCGCCTGGGCGATTGATGCGGCCAGCGGGCAGACGGACTGGCAGGTGAGCGGCGCGCCCTCGCCCTCTTCCATGGTGGGCGGTGCCGCGCCTGCGGTAGCGGGGGATCTGGTGCTGTTCCCCACGCCTGCCGGTGAATTGATCGCCGCGCGCCGCGATACCGGGCAGATCATGTGGCGTCGCGCGGTGGCGGGCACCCGGATCGGGGTTGCCTATGCCTCTGTGACCGATGTGACGGGTGATCCGGTGGTGCAGGGCGACACGATTTATGTGGGCAACCAGTCGGGCCGCGTGATGGCGCTGGATCGCAGCAACGGCCAGCCGATCTGGACTGCGGATGAGGCCGCCTATGGTCCGGTCTGGCCGGTCGGTGGCTCGGTTTTCCTGATGTCGGACCGCAACCGGCTGGTGCGGCTGGATGCCTCGAACGGCGCGTTCATCTGGGCCGCACCGCTGCCGTTGCACACCCGCGACAGCGAACGCCGCCGCGCCGAGATCTTCCCGCATTACGGCCCGACACTTGCGGGCGGGCGGCTGATCGTGGGATCAGGCGATGGGGTGCTGCGCAGTTTCGACCCGGCTTCGGGCCAGCTGCTGGGCGAGACGGAATTGCGCTCTGGCGCGGCAATCACGCCGATCGTTATGGGCGGCACGCTCTATGTCGTGTCGCGCGACGGGCGGCTGACCGCCTATCGCTAGGGCCTTGCGCCACGGATTTTCAGGCACATGGCCCCGGCTGCGGGGCCATGTTTGCTTTCAGGAGCACGGACAGAGATGAGTTTTACCCTGGCCATTGTGGGCCGCCCGAATGTCGGCAAATCGACCCTGTTCAACCGGCTGGTGGGCAAGCGTCTGGCGCTGGTCGATGACCAGCCCGGCGTCACGCGCGACCTGCGCGAAGGCGATGCGCGTCTGGGCGATCTGCGCTTTATCGTCATCGACACGGCGGGGCTGGAGGAAGTCACGGATGACAGCCTGCAGGGCCGGATGCGCCGCCTGACCGAACGCGCAGTGGATATGGCCGATATCTGCCTGTTCATGGTCGATGCGCGAACCGGGATCACGCCCACGGACGAGATGTTTGCCGATATCCTGCGCAAGCGCGCGGATCATGTGATCCTTGCCGCGAACAAGGCCGAGGGGCGCGCGGGCGAGGCAGGCGTGCTGGATGCCTATTCTCTGGGTCTGGGCGAGCCGGTGCGGCTGTCGGCGGAACATGGCGAGGGGATGGATGAGCTGTATCACATCCTGCGCCCGCTGGCCGAGACCTATGCCGAGCGCGCCGCTGCGGACATGCCAGAGACGGATCTGGATGTGGGCGAAGAGGAGGACGAGAGCTATCACGCGCCCAGCGCCAAACGCCCCTTGCAGGTGGCGGTGATCGGGCGGCCCAATGCGGGCAAATCGACGCTGATCAACAAGATACTGGGCGAGGACCGGTTGCTGACCGGCCCCGAGGCCGGGATCACGCGCGATTCGATCTCGGTGCGGCTGGACTGGCAGGGGACGCCCACGCGGATTTTCGACACGGCGGGGATGCGCAAGAAGGCGCGGGTGGTCGACAAGGTCGAGAAGCTTTCGGTCGCGGATGGGCTGCGCGCGGTGCGTTTTGCCGAAGTGGTGGTTGTGCTGCTGGATGCGGCGATCCCCTTCGAGCAACAGGATTTGCGCATTGCCGATTTTGCCGAGACCGAGGGGCGCGCGGTGGTCGTCGCGGTGAACAAATGGGATCTGGAGGACGAGAAGCAGGACAAACTGCGCGAATTGCGGGCCAGCTTCGAGAAGCTTCTGCCGCAGTTGCGCGGCGCGCCCTTGGTCACGGTTTCGGCCAAGACCGGCAAGGG
>JAFIEM010000068.1 GCA_020832555.1 Natronohydrobacter sp.
TGCAATGGCTGGACCTATTGGCAGTTCAAACGCGACGGGCAACTGATCCCGATCGATGTGCTGCGCCAGCAGATCCGCGCTGAAATGCACGACTGATCCACGGATTTCACGTTTACCGCCGGTGTCCCGTGTTACCCGCCGGGACGCCTACTGACCCCGCCTTCGTGGCGGGGTTTTTTTCTGGCTTCATCTTGCCTCCAATACTCAAAAACGCCCCCGTCAGGGGGGGCGCTCTGAAGATCTTGCGGCGCAAGCCGCGCTATAGGATCACGCGGCGGACAGTTGGTCCCAGCAATCAAGCGCCTTGCCCGCATACATCACAGCCGGGCCACCGCCCATCTGGATCGCCATGGCCAGCACATCGCCCAGTTCCTCGCGGGTGGCACCAGCCTTGATCAGGGCTTCCACATGGAAGGCGATGCAGGGCTCACAGCGAATCGCGATGGCGATTCCCAGCGCCACGAATTCCTTCTCCTTGTAGCCCAGCGCGCCGTCCTGCTTGACAGCCAATGAGAGGGCGCCAAAGCCCTTCATGGCGTCTGGCGCCAGTTTCGCAAGGTTCCGGCTTTTCGCGCGGGTTTCCGAGATGAAGGCGGGGTAATCCATTCTTTCCTCACATGCTTGAATCTGCATGTGATCTGGACTTGTCAGGCCGTGATTGCCTTGATCTGCGTCAAATCCGCAGGAAAGGCTGAGCGATGCGTGGCAGGAATGCACGGAATTTCAGTGGCGCGTCGGTCACGGCCAGACAGATGCAATCTTCACCCGGTTCCGCGATAGGCTGGTGATCAAGATCCTCATCGGCAATTTCGATATCGCCGCGCCCGAAGCGCGCTGTCGCATCGGCGAAAGCCCCTTGCAGCACCAATGTCATCTCAAGGCCATTATGGCCATGGTCGGGCACGGCTTTGCCCGCCGGAATATAGAGCATCCGCGCCGTGGCGGCTTTCGAGGTCGGCAGGATCGCCTGCCGCACACCTCCGCCGACGTTGCGCCAGCGGATCGCATCGAGATCGCCACCGACATAGCTGGCCAGAGGTTCCGGCAAGACCCCCTGCGGCACGCGCCGGGGAGAGGGTTTCGCGACCGGGGGCGTGGTCTTGATCCGCGCCAAGGTGGCCGCAAGCGCACCTTGCTCAAGGGCGATGCCCTCGTCCTGCGCCTGTTCCAGCATTGCTCCGCCAATTGCGTCAAAACTCGCCAACCGCGCGCGGCACTCGTCGCAAAGCGCGATATGGGTGGCGACGGCGAGATTGAAGGCCTCGGGCAGGCTGCCTGCCGAATAGGCCATCAACAGTTTGTCGCTCAGGTGGTGGGTGATCATGGTCGTGGTCTTTCTCAACTCAGGGAATGGCGCAGGCGGTCAAGCGCCAGCCTGATGCGCGATTTGATGGTGCCGAGGGGCAATCCGGTTTCTTCTGCAATTTCGCTATGTGACAGGTCGCTGAAATAGGCGCGCTCGATCATGATACGCTGCTTCTCGGGCAGCTCTGCGATGGCGGCGATCAACTGGTCACTTTCCTGCTGCAGCGTAAGCACCTGCAACTGGTCGGGTTCCTCTTCGGGGCCCCAGAACAATTCTTCTGGTTCGGGGCGGCGGTCACGGCGCAGCATGTCGATGCGCCGGTTACGCGCGATTGTGAAAATCCAGGTCGCGACGCTGGCGCGCGACGGGTCGAATTGAGCGGCTTTGTTCCAGACTGTCACCATGACTTCCTGCGCAACCTCTTCCGCCATGGTTTGATCCGCCCCGGATTTCACCAGAAAAGCTTTGACGCGCGGTGCAAAATGCTGAAACAACGCTGTGAATGCATTTGTATCCTGCGTTTCCGCGACTTGCCTCAGAAGGACAACCCATTCCGCTCCGTTTCGTGCCTTCACGCGTCGCTGCCCTTTGTCGTGTCGCAAAAAATCACGCCCTGCTAGGAGTTTACCCTCTTGGCAGACCGTTTGTCGAGGCGCGAGAGACGAGCAAGACATATCAAACATATGGTCAATACGCTCAAGCTGTTGCATCGGATCAATTGCCGCGCGCGAAAATGCACATCGAAATCACATGTTTTCAGGACTGATCCGCCGCGCCTTCGGGTGCGTAAACTTGCTGTTACACCACCACCAAAGGAACCGGCTGCATGCCTTTTGAAATGATCGACACTCCCGCCCGCAGGATCGCCGTAGTCGGTGGGGGTATTTCAGGACTGGCTGCGGCTTATCTCATGTCACAACGACATCGCGTGACCTTGTTCGAGTCCGAGCCCCGCCTTGGCGGCCATGCCCGCACCGTCCTGGCCGGAAAACGCGGGGATCAGCCCGTCGATACTGGTTTCATCGTGTTCAATTACAGCAATTATCCCCATCTGACGGCACTTTTCGAGAAGCTGGATGTGCCGGTCGCGAAATCGAACATGTCCTTCGGTGTGTCGATGGCGGGCGGCAAATATGAATACTCGCTTTCCGGACTGGACGAGATTTTCGCCACCCGCGCCAATCTGGTCGATCCGCGTCATCTGCGTATGATCCGCGATATCCTGCAGTTCAACAAGCGCGGGCTTGCGGTCGCCGCGGCCGATCCCTCGCTGACCATTGGCGGGTTGCTGGAGCGGCTTGGCACGGGCGACTGGTTCCGCGAGCGGTATCTGCTGCCGTTTTCTGGCGCGATCTGGTCCACACCAACATCGAAAATTCTCGATTTCCCGGCACATGCGATGATGGAGTTTTTCCGCAATCATGCGCTGCTGGGCTATGAGGGGCAGCATCAGTGGTACACGGTTCAGGGCGGGTCGGTCGAATATGTGTCGCGCCTGACCGCTTATCTGGATCGGGCCGGGGTGAACCTGCGCGCGGGCAGTCCGGTGCAGGCCGTGCGGCGCGGGCCGATGGGGGTCTGGGTCAAGGTTCACGGGGCCGAGGAAGAGCAATTCGACGAGGTGATTTTTGCGACGCATTCGGATGTGACCCTGCGCCTGCTCGCTGATCCGACCGGGGCAGAGGCGAAATATCTGGGCGCGGTGAAATACCAGCCCAATGATGCGATCCTGCATTGCGACACGGATTTCATGCCCAAGCGGCGCAAATGCTGGTCGAGCTGGGTCTATACCGAGCGCGGGCCGCAGGATCGCGAGCGGATTTCGCTCAGCTACTGGATGAATTCGCTGCAACCCATCCCGCAAGATGATCCGATGTTCGTCACACTGAACGCCAATCATCCGGTGCGCGAAGACTGCATCTATGACACATACAGCTTTGATCACCCGGTCTATGACATGGCCGCGCTGGAAGCGCAGGGCGCGATCCGGGGCTTCAACGGCACCAACCGCACATGGTTTTGCGGCGCATGGATGCGCAATGGCTTTCACGAGGACGGGTTCGCCAGTGCGGTCGATGTCGCCCGCGCGATGGATGCACGGACGCGCAAACTGGCGGCGGTGGCATGAGCGGGATCGAACATGTCGCTGGCCAGACCTTTCACGGGCGGCGCGGTCCGGTAACAAACCGCTTCACCTATGGTGTGGATTATGTGTTGTTCGATGCCGAAACTGCAGTTGCGACTCCGCGTCTCATGTCGCGCAACGCGCGCAACATTGCGTCGCTGAGTGACCGCGATCATGGCGGCGCACCGGGACAGGGCAAGGGGGCGGCTTGGGTGCGCGAGGTTCTTGCGGCGCATCAGTTGGAAGGCGTGACCGCTGGACCGGTGCAGTTGCTGACCCAACCGCGCATTCTGGGACATCTGTTCAATCCGGTCAGTTTCTGGCTGTGCCATGATGCGGATGGCGGGTTGCGCGCGGTGATAGCCGAGGTGAACAACACTTACGGCGACCGCCATTCCTATCTGTGCGTCAAGGCCGACCGTTCGGTGATCCTGCCTTCGGACGAGTTGCAGGCGCAGAAGATCTTTTACGTCTCGCCGTTTCAGCCCGTCGAGGGGAATTATGCGTTCCATTTCGAGATCACGCCGGAAAAGGTGAATATCCGAATTGGTTATCGTCAGGACAGCGAAGCCCCGGCGGCAGGGCTTGTCGCCACGCTGACCGGTGCGCGCAAACCCTTGACCAATCGCGCCATCCTTGGCGCAATGGTGGGGCGAATGGGCTCGCGCCGGGTGCTTGCGTTGATCCACTGGCAAGCGCTGAAACTCTGGTGGCTGGGGGCGAAGTTCCGCACGCGCCCAGAACCGCCCGCTCAAGAGGTCAGCCAGTGAGCAATGCTGCTGCCATAAGCGCGCCTGCGCCCCGGCTTTGGGGCTACACGCTCTTCGGGGCGTTGCTGGCGATGGCCGGGCTGCCGATCTATATCCACGCGCCGTTTTTCTATGTCGAGACTTATGGCGTTTCCCTTGCCGCGCTGGGCACGCTTCTCTTCGTTCTGCGTGGCCTCGATTTCGTGCAGGATCCGGCGCTGGGCTGGCTGTCCGCGCGGCTGTCGGATCACCGCGGGCTGGCTGTGGCCGGGGTGACTGTGCTGATGGCGGGGGCAATGGCGATGCTCTTTGCCATTCCGCCTGTCTTTGCGCCGCTCCTATGGTTCGCCATTGCGCTGACAGTGCTGTTTTCCTGCTATTCCTTCCTGACGATCAGCTTCTACGCCACGGGCGTCGCGCGGGGTGATGCGCTGGGGCAGGGCGGGCATCTGCGCCTTGCGGGCTGGCGGGAAACCGGGGCGCTTTTCGGCGTTTGTCTCGCGGCGGCGGCCCCTGTCGCGCTGGAAGCGGTCATGCCCAAGCCCTTCACGGGCTTTGCGCTGGGCTTTGCGCTGGTCGCGCTGATCGCGCTGCTGGCCATGCGCGCGGAATGGCCTGCCTTTCGTGCGACCTCGACCGCGCAAGGGCCGTCCATGCGCGAGATTTTCGCAGACCCCATTGCGCGGCGGCTGCTGATCATCGCGCTGGTCAATGCCACGCCTGTAGCGATCACCTCGACCCTGTTCCTGTTCTACGCTGAATCCGTGTTGCAGACCGGCGGCATGGAAGGGGTGTTCCTGATCCTGCTGTTCTTGTCGGCGGCGGTCTCGGCCCCGCTCTGGTCGCGGCTGGCGCGGCGGATGGGGGCGAAACCGGCCCTTCTGGGGGGCATGGCGCTGGCGGCAGTCAGTTTCGCCTTTGTCACCACGCTCGGCCCCGGCGATCTGGCGCTGTTCGCGCTGATCTGTGTGATTTCAGGCGCGGGGATCGGGGCGGATCTGACGCTTCTGCCCGCGATCTTCTCGCGCCGCATGGCGGAATTGTCGCCCGAGGCGGCGCAGGGATTCGGACTATGGGCCTTTGTCACCAAGGCCACGCTGGCGCTGGCGGCGCTGATGGTCTTTCCCGCGCTGGAAGTCGCGGGGTTTGAGGCAGGAACCGAGAACAGCCCTGCCGCGCTTCAAACCCTGATCCTGTTATATGCGGCCTTGCCTTCGGTTCTGAAGGCCATCGCCATCGCGCTTCTGGCGCTGACCCCCTTGAAGGAGAGCTGACCATGAGCACTTTTCTGACTTTCGCCTCTGGCGCTGCCATGACCCTCGGCCTGCTGGCCATCGCCCAACGCTTTCGCGGCTTTCAGGCCCAGAAGCCGCAGGATTACGCGAAGCTGGAACCGCTTGTCGATATCCGCAAGCACCTGTCCGGCCCGATCCGCTGCGAGGGGATTATCTACGGGCCTCTGGGTCGGGTGTCGTCGCGCTTCACGGCGGATATGGAGGGGCGCTGGGACGGCAATCGCGGGACTCTCGCCGAGCATTTCACCTATGACAGCGGCACCAAACAGGACCGTGAATGGCGGCTGAGCGTCGGCAATGACGGGCGGATCGTGGCAGAGGCCGATGATCTGGTCGGCAAGGGCTCGGGCCAGCAGGAAGGCGCGGCTTTGCATCTGCGCTACACGATCCGCCTGCCGGAAAGTGCCGGGGGGCATGCGCTGGATGTGACCGACTGGATGTATCTGGTCGATGACAAGACCATCGTGAACCGCAGCCAGTTTCGCAAATTCGGCATAAAGGTCGCCGAACTGGTGGCGACCATGCGCCGGTTAGATGCATGAGGAAACTGTCGGGCAAGACATACTGGCTGGTCGGGGCCTCGGAAGGGCTGGGACGGGCGCTGGCGCTGAAGCTGTCGAAAGCGGGCTGCACGCTGGTTCTGAGCGGGCGCAATCGCGAGAGCCTTGAAGCCCTTGCCGAAACGCTGCCGGGCGAGGTGCGCTGTGTGCCTTGCGATGTGGCGGACAAGGCCTCGGTCGTGGCGGCGGCGCAAGAGGTGGGCGAGATCGACGGGCTGGTGTTTCTGGCAGGTGTCTACTGGCCCTTTTCGGCACGCGACTGGGACGCGGATCAGGCGGAAGCGATGTTCGATGTGAACCTGACCGGGGCGGCGCGGGTGTTGGGGCAGGTCGTGCCGGGCATGGTGGCGCGCGGAGCGGGGCATATTGTCATAACAGGCTCGCTCTCAGGCTATCGGGGCTTGCCTGGTTCGATCGGATATAGCTCCAGCAAGGCGGGGCTGATGCATCTGGCCGAATCCATGCATGCCGATCTGCGTGGGTCGGGTGTTGATGTGCAACTGGCCAATCCGGGGTTCATCCGCACCCGGCTGACCGACAAGAACAACTTTACCATGCCCTTTCTGATGGAGCCTGAACAGGCGGCGGATGAAATGCTGGCCCTCATGCGCGCGCAGAGTTTTCAGCGCGCCTTTCCGCGATTGTTCTCGCTTCTGTTTCGGGGTGCGAACTTCTTGCCCGATTGGGCCTATTTCCGCGTGTTCGGGGGCAAGTAAGGTGCGTGCTCAGCACGCACCCTACGACAAACCCGTTGCACCGCCTGCGACTTTGGGCGACACTTCACTCTCAGGAGGGTGTCATGCTTTCAATCAGTCCACGAAAGATCGTTCATATCATCTATCTCGCCCGCGAGGGTCATGTCGGCAGTGCCGAGGCGCATGCCTTTATTGACGGTCTCAACGAGGATGAGCAGGCCAGCCTGACAGCCGTCGCATGGATCGGGCGCGGCGCGTTCGAGCCCGAGGATTATGCCGAAGCCGTGGCCACGGCCATGTCCGAAGCCACGACGCCGACTGCGGATTATCTGCTAGGCATGCCGCATCTGGCCGAAAACCTTGAAAACGGGCTGGAAGAGCTTGGCATTGATGTGACGGGCGAGGAAGAGGATTTCCTGCGTCAGGGATCGTAGCCTGTTCCTAGCTTTTGGTAGATTTCCATTCCGCCAGTGCCGGATTGTCGCCCCGATCAGAGCCCTGATCTGTGGCCCGATTGGCGACGGGTTCTCCTTTGGGCTGAGGCAGCGGAAGTTTCGTCACCCGCAGATGATGCGCCTCACGCGCACCGAAATAAAACGCCACAACCGCTCCCAGAAGCCACCAGAGCGGTTCAGGCACATGCGCAAGCGCCTGCATCCGCACGGCAAACCCCGCTGGATCGGTCATGGCATAGGCAAACAGCGCCAGCGTTCCCAGTGCCAGAAATGGACGCGGCAGGCGGTTCAGCCCGTTCACCATGCTGTCGAACCAGCCGCCGCGGCCATACTGGAACTCGGCCGCATGGCTGGCATGGGCGGCCTTGTAGGCGTCATGACCCAGTTCCAGCGCGCGGGTGGCATTGGGACGAAACACTTCTGCGACCGAAGTCACCGTCTGCCCAAGCGCCGTTGCATTGCGCGCGCCGCCGAAAAGAAACCCGAAAACCGATCTGATCATGCCCAGCCCCTTGTGCGCGCGCGATGCTCGGCATCGCTCAGGTGAAAGCGAGGTGCGATGAACTCTTCTGCCCGCGTGATCCAGCCGCCCTTGCCGCCATCACGCCTGCGCGCGAATTTTCGGCTGGCCGGGCGCTGGTCGGCCAGCCGATAGTAATAGTCGCGCCGCGCAATTCCATAGGCATCGACCAGATGCGATGGGGCCATATCATAGGCGCGATGTGCGGCTGCAATCGTCTGCGGCCCGATGACCCCGTCCACCGCGATCTGAATGCCCATCTGCACGAACAGGCGTTGCAGGATACGCACGGCATTGGCCCCGGCATTCACATACATATCGAACACGGTCGGCCAGAGTGGCTCTGGCAGATCCGCGATGCGCGGGCGACGAAAGTAATGCTCGATATAGATTTCGATAGCGTCGTTACGCGTCAGCGCGCGCACATCATTGACCCCGATTTGCTGGCCGGGTCGCAGGCGGCGCAGCGTATGTATGGTCACACCGAAATTCGTGGCCCCGCCCGGGTCATCGGGGTCATTCACGAAGCCTCCTTCGCGGGCCACGATTTCGGTAGCAAGTTGGCGGACAGACTTCATCCAGAAACCCTCCAGGACAGAAATTCCCGCTTAACCTGCCTCTGCCGGGTCAAGATCGCGTAACTGGAGCGTGCGCCGCTGTGCTGGAAGTGATGTGCCGCAAAGGCCCCCCTTTCCCCGCTCTGCCCTTTGGGATATGTGCGAAAGCCTGAACACCAAGGAAGCGCGCGATGAATTACGAACAACCCGGCGATGTGGAAAAGAACTGGCGTGATGCTATTTCGAGCACGGAGGAAATCATCGAGGAAGCCCGCAAGGGCCGCATGTTCATTCTTGTCGATCACGAGGATCGCGAGAATGAAGGCGATCTGGTGATTCCTGCCCAGATGGCGACGCCGGAAGTGGTGAATTTCATGGCCACCCACGGCAAGGGCCTGATCTGCCTGACACTTTCCGGGGAACGCATCGACCAGCTTGGCCTGCCGCTGATGGCGTCTTCCAATTCGTCACGCCATGAAACCGCCTTCACCGTGTCGATCGAGGCGCGTGAGGGCGTATCGACCGGCATCTCTGCCCATGACCGCGCCCGCACGATCGCGGTTGCGATCGACGCAGGCAAGGGCGCGGCAGATATTGCGACACCCGGACATGTCTTTCCCCTGCGCGCGCGCGACGGGGGGGTTCTGGTGCGCGCAGGCCATACCGAAGCGGCGGTCGATATTTCGCGGCTCGCGGGGCTGAATCCTTCGGGCGTGATCTGCGAGGTCATGAACGAAGACGGCTCGATGGCGCGCTTGCCCGATCTGGTGGCCTTCGCGCAGAAACACGGGCTGAAGATCGGCACGATTTCCGACCTGATCGCGTATCGCCGCCGCCATGATAATCTTGTGCGGGTCATGGATGAGCGCAGCATCACCTCGGAATTCGGGGGCGACTGGACCATGCGCGTCTATTCCGACACGACGCAGGGGGCCGAGCATGTCGTGCTGATCAAGGGCGATGTGACCACCCCGGAACCGGTGATGGTGCGGATGCATGCCTTTGATCCGCTTCTGGACATGGTGGGCACCGCGGGTTCCGTGCGTGCCGATGAATTTGCGGACGCCATGCGGTTGATCGGGGCGGAAGGGCGCGGCGTGATCGTGCTCTTGCGCGACACGCATATGAAGATGGTCAATTCCGAAGTTTCGCCGCAGACCCTTCGCCAATATGGGCTGGGTGCGCAGATCCTGTCCTCGCTTGGTCTGAAGGATCTGATCCTGCTGACCAATTCCGCGACACCGCGGGTTGTGGGGCTGGAAGGTTACGGCTTGTCGATCTCTGGCACGCGCAAGATACCTGCGACGAGAGGGGCTTGATATGGCCGCAAATGAATTCCATTACAGCTTGCCCCTGCCCAGCTTCGAGCAGGCCCCGAAACTGCTGATTGTGGTCGCGCCCTATTACAAGGACATCGCTGATCAGCTTGTGGCTGGCGCGCGCGCCGAAATCGAAAAGGTCGGCGGCACACATGAGACCATCGAGGTGCCAGGCGCATTGGAAGTGCCGACTGCTATCGGTCAGGCGTTTCGCATGGCGCATTTCGACGGGTTCGTGGCGCTGGGCTGCGTGATCCGGGGCGAGACCACGCATTACGACACGGTCTGCAATGACAGTTCGCGCGCGATCACGCTTCTGGGGCTTCAGGGGGCCTGCATCGGCAATGGTATCCTGACAGTGGAAAACCGCAGTCAGGCTGAAACGCGTGCAGAGGCTGCAGGTCAGAACAAAGGCGGCGGTGCGGCAGCGGCAGCGCTGCATCTGATTGCACTGGCCCGTCGCTGGGGCGGCG
The DNA here is from genome assembly GCA_020832555.1 of Natronohydrobacter sp. Classification (GTDB taxonomy): domain Bacteria; phylum Pseudomonadota; class Alphaproteobacteria; order Rhodobacterales; family Rhodobacteraceae; genus Roseinatronobacter. The sequence continues at coordinate 10,055 of JAFIEM010000068.1, forward strand.
CGAAACGGTCTGTCGGCTTCCTGCCTGACCGCGAGGAAATCCAGATCGCCGGCAATCAGGGGCCTGTTGCATGACCGAGACCCCCCCGCGCAAGAAACGCCCCACACAGGACGAGCGGCGCGAACGCAAAGCCGCCGCGCGCTTCTATGCCGTGCAGGCGCTGTTTCAGATGGAAGCCTCTGATGTGCCGATTGGCGAGATTACGCGCCAGTTCGAGACCCACCGTATCGGGGCCGAGACAGATGAGGAAACATGGGTCGAGGCCGATCTTGCCCATTTCCGACGCCTGATCGAAACCACTGTAGACCGACAGGCGGCCATTGATCAGTTGACCGACCGGGCGCTGGTGGCGAAATGGCCGATTGCACGAATCGACCCGACCCTGCGGGCTTTGTTCCGCGCCGCCGGGGCCGAAATGCTGGGCTCAGAGACTCCGGCTCGCGTGATCCTGTCGCAATTCGTCGACATTGCCGGTGCGTTTTTTCCCGAAGGCCGCGAGGCGAATTTCGTCAATGCCGTGCTGGACCATATGGCGCGAGAGGCCCGTGCAGCAGAGTTCTGAGGCTGGCCGATGCGGCTTGCGCTGACGCCCGAGACGCTGCTGCAAGCCTATCGGCTGGGCGTTTTTCCCATGGCCGAAAGCGCCGGCGATACCCGGCTCTACTGGTTCGATCCGGTGCAGCGCGGGATCCTGCCATTGGATGATTTCCGCCTCTCGCGCTCACTGCGACGCCGGATTCTTGCCCAACCTTTCCGACTGAGCCTGAACGCGGATTTTCGGGGCGTGCTGGCGGGCTGCGCGGATCGGTCCTCGACCTGGATCAATGCCGAAATTGCAGCGCTTTTTACAACGCTTCACACCCAGGGCCATGCCCATTCGATCGAGGTCTGGGATGGTGAGGCGCTGGTGGGCGGTGTCTATGGGCTGGCGCTGGGGGGGGTGTTTTGCGGCGAAAGCATGTTCTCGCGTCGCAAGGACGCGTCAAAAATCGCGCTGGCCACGCTGGTCACGCATCTGCGCGCCTGTGGCTTCACCTTGTTTGACACGCAATACCTGACCGATCATCTGGCCAGCCTTGGCGGGATCGAGATCCCGCGCGCCCATTACCGCGCCCTGCTTTCACAGGCCTTGCAGGCTGATGCCGCCTTTGACCGCTATCCGTTGCCAGCCGCTCAGGAGGTGGTGCAGCGCAACACCCACAGATCATAGCGGGCATGATCCAGAGCGTTCAGCGCTGGGCTGGAGGCAATCATCCAACCCGAGAAGATGATTTCATCTGCGCGCGTGTCGAAAATATCAATCCACGCATAGGCTTCGCCCGCCGGGTTTTCGACCGGGTAGCGGCATTCTTCCAGCATGACGACCAGATGGCCGACCCTTGCCTCACCTCCGCGAGAAAGCGTGATATCCTCGCTGGTGCCCGCCACCCGGTCAAGACCACGCAGGATCGCGCCATTCCCATTTGCGATACGGTCGGAGGCCGTGGGCACCTCTTCATCCTGCGCATGCAGGGCAAAGCCGGTTGCGCTGAAAACAGCAAGGGCCAGTAGCAGATTACGCATGGCTTACCCGCGGCGGCCAAACTGTGGGGCAGAACCGGAACGCAGCAGGTTGTGAAAGACCCGTGGCAAGATCATTCCGGGCTCCATGCCTCATAATCCTTGCGCGGGGCAGGGCTTGCGCGGCGGATCGAGCCTTCGGGCGCATAGGCAAGCGGGGTGCCGGTCAGGTTCTCCTGATGCGGCTTCTCCCATGTCTTGCGCACCAGCGGGCGATCCTTGGGCGTTTCGTCCCAGGTGTGATGCAGCCAGCCATGCCAGTCGGGGGAAATGCGGCTCGCCTCGGATTCGCCATTATAGATCACCCAGCGCTTCTTGTTGTCGCGCGAGCGGTAATAGACATTGCCCTGCTCGTCCTCGCCGACCTTCACGCCGTTGCGCCATGTGAAATAGGCGGTGTTCAGAGTGGAGAAATTCCACCATGTGAGAAAACGCAGCAGGAATTTCATTGCAGACTCCTCGGGGCAAGCAGGCTTGGGCGGGTTATGCCGCAATGCGGGCGCAGAATCCAGAGCCAAGGGCGGGTTTTCAGCCCCCCTTGCGCGCCTGGACATGGAAAAGTGATCCAAGGCGATTATCTGGACAGAGAAGTTCAAAGGAGGCCCAGCATGTCACGTTTCGAACGCCGTCCCGAAATCATCGCGGCACTCGACCCGATCCAGTATCACGTGACGCAGGAAAACGGGACTGAGCGCCCCTGGACCGGGGCGTATAACGAGAACAAGCGCGCGGGCATCTATGTGGATATTGTCTCGGGAGAGCCGCTGTTTGCCTCATCGGATAAATACGAGTCGGGCTGTGGCTGGCCGAGCTTCACCCGGCCTCTGATCGCGGATCATGTTGTCGAGAAAACCGACACGACGCATGGAATGGTGCGGGTCGAGGTGCGCTCGCGTCATGGCGACAGCCATCTGGGCCATGTCTTTCCCGACGGACCGCAGGACCGGGGCGGATTGCGCTATTGCATCAATTCGGCGAGCCTGCGTTTCATTGCCCGCGAGGATATGGAAGCAGAAGGCTACGGCGACTGGCTTGATCAGGTCGAGGGCTGAAACTGGACCTGTGCGCGGTGGGGCTTAAGTCCCGGTCGAACTGAACCTTGGGGGAGCCATGCTATGCCGGTCGCGATTCGGTTTGAAAACAGCTATGCCGAGGAATTGCAGGGTCTGTATGTGCCCTGGCAGGGGCAGGAATGGCCTGATCCGCAGGTGCTGTTGCTGAACACGGCGCTGGCAGAGCGGCTCGGGCTTGATGCGCAGGCGTTGCAGGGCGCGGACGGCGCCCGACTTCTGACCGGACAGACGCTTCCAGACAGCGCGCGGCCCTTGGCGCAAGCCTATGCGGGCCATCAGTTCGGCGGCTTCTCGCCACAGCTTGGCGATGGGCGCGCGCTGCTTCTGGGTGAGATCGTGGACCCGATGGGCAAACGCCATGACCTGCACCTGAAGGGCTCGGGCCGCACGCCCTTTGCGCGCGGCGGTGACGGACGGGCGGTTCTTGGACCGGTGCTGCGCGAATATCTCATCTCGGAAGCGATGCATGCGCTGGGCGTGCCGACGACGCGGGCACTTGCGGTCTGCACGACGGGCGACCGGGTGCTGCGGCAGAACGGGTTGGAGCCGGGGGCTGTGCTGGCGCGAATCGCGGCCAGTCATCTGCGGGTCGGCACGTTCCAGTTCTTTGCAGCGCGGGGCGAGCGCGACAAACTGCGCTTGCTCCTGGACTACGCGGTTGCGCGGCATGATCCGGATCTGACCGGGGCTTCTGACGCGGCGCTGCGCTTTCTGGAACGGGTGGGCGCACGGCAGGCGCGACTGGTTGCGCAATGGATGGGGCTGGGATTCATCCACGGCGTGATGAACACCGACAATATGACGATTTCGGGCGAAACCATCGACTATGGTCCCTGTGCCTTCATGGATCGCTACGATCCCGCCACAGTGTTCAGTTCCATCGACCATCAGGGACGCTACGCCTATGCCAACCAACCGGCGATCCTGCTGTGGAATCTCGCGCGGTTGGCCGAGGCGCTTCTCAGCCTGATCGATGCCGATGAGGAGCGCGCCATTGCGCGGGCAAGCGAAGTGATCGAGGCCACGCGCGCGCGTTATCGCGACGCATGGCTGGGGGTTTTCGCGACCAAGCTGGGATTGTTTCAGCCCGATCCGGCGCTGATCGAGGGGATGCACGCGCTCTGGGTCGGGCAGGGGGTTGATTTCACTTCCTTCTTCCGGGCCTTGCCGGATGCGGTGCAGGGTCAGGACACGGAACTCGCGGCACTTTTTGCCGCGCCGGGGCAGGATTTGACGGATTGGCTGGCAGAATATCGCGGGGTTTGCCGCGCACAGGGGGCCGATGTCGCGCAAATGGACAAAGCCAATCCAGTTTATATTCCGCGCAATCATCTGGTAGAAGAGACCCTGTCTGCCGCATCTGAGACGGGCGACATGGACCTGTTCCTTGCGCTTCTGACGCGGGTGCAGAACCCCTTTGAGCCTGCCGCCGGGGCCGAGCGTTATGCCCGGCCTGCGCCAGAAGAGGCACCGCAGATCGTGACATTCTGCGGCACATGAAGCAAAGTCGCGGTGATGTCCGGGTCGCCGGGCAACTGCTGATCTCGGGCGCCAAATACGGCGCAGGGGCGCGGTGACGGCGGATTATGAAACTTGCCGTTCACTTTGGCCCGGTTCTCAACCCATAGCGATCCGCGCGCCGGCCAAGCCTAGCCTGTCGGCACGACCATGCCCTTCTCGCGCGCCAGCGTGCGCATCCGCCCCTGCAGCTTCTCGAAGGCGCGGACTTCGATTTGGCGGATACGTTCGCGGCTGACATCGTAGCGCTGCGACAGGTCTTCCAGTGTCACTGGCTCGTCGCTCAGGCGGCGCTGAGTCAGCACGTCGCGTTCACGTTCGTTCAGCACATCCATCGCTTCCATCAGCAATTCGCGGCGCAGCTCAAACTCGTCGCGTTCGGCATAGTCAGCGGCCTGATCGGCGTCTTCATCTTCCAGCCAGTCCTGCCAGCTTGATGCACCTTCCTCGCTGCCCATCGTGGCATTCAGCGAGGAATCGCTGCCCGCCAGACGACGGTTCATCGATATGACCTCATCCTCGGTCACGTTCAGGTCGCGTGCGATCCGGGCCACGTTTTCAGGGCGCATATCGCCGTCTTCCAGCGCGCCCAGCTTGGATTTCGCCTTGCGCAGGTTGAAGAAAAGCTTTTTCTGCGCGCTGGTCGTGCCGAGTTTCACCAAGGACCAGGACCGCAGGATATATTCCTGAATGGATGCCCGGATCCACCACATCGCATAGGTGGCCAGCCGGAACCCCTTGTCCGGGTCAAAGCGCTTGACCGCCTGCATCAGCCCGACATTGGCTTCCGAAATCACTTCGGCCTGCGGCAGACCATAGCCGCGATAGCCCATCGCGATCTTGGCCGCGAGGCGCAGATGTGATGTGACGAGCCTATGCGCGGCGTCCGTGTCCTGATGGTCAACCCAGCGCTTGGCCAGCATGAATTCTTCTTCCGGCTCCAGCATGGGGAAACGGCGGATTTCCTGCATGTAGCGGTTCAGGCCCTGTTCGGGGCTGGGGGCGGGAAGATTGGTGTAACTGCTCATCAAAACATCCTGTCCAAAGGCCGGAAGCTGCAGATAAGAACGCAACTCAGCGCCTGCAACCCTGCCATAGCATTGTTTTCCTAACACTCCCTATACGCAGAGCACCCGGTTTCCGGCGCAATCCTCACTCTTTTGTGTCGGACTGTGAACCACGCAGGTTGTCCAGAAGCGCTGCCATATCGTCCGGCAGGGGGGCCACGAAATCCAGAACCTCCTCTGTTACAGGATGGATAAAGCCCAGTGTGGCCGCATGCAGCGCCTGCCGCGCAAAACCAGCGCAGGCGGCGACACCTGCCGCCCCAAGCGCGCGTTCCGACAGTTTGCGTCGCCCGCCATAGACCGGATCGCCCACCAGCCCATGCCCTGCATGGGCAAGATGCACCCGGATCTGATGCGTGCGGCCTGTCTCCAGCCAGCATTCCAAGAGTGCCACAGCGGGCGGCGTGCCGAAGGCTTCCAGAACCCGCGCGCGGGTCACGGCGTGACGGCCATTCTGCCAGACCACCGCCTGTTTTTGCCGGTCGTTCTTCGAACGCGCCAACTGGCTCTGGATTTTCAGGATATTGCTTTGCTCGAAACTCGTGCCCTTCACCCCACGCAGGCGCGGGTCATTGGCATCGGGCACCCCGTAGCAGACCGCCAGATAGCGGCGCATGACGGAATGGGCCTCGAATTGCGCGGCCAGACCCTGATGCGCTCGGTCCGATTTTGCCACCACCAGCAGGCCAGAGGTTTCCTTGTCGATCCGGTGCACGATGCCGGGCCGTTTCTCACCACCGATCCCCGACAGGCTGTCGCTGCAATGATGCAAGAGCGCATTGACCAGCGTCTGATCCGGGCTGCCGGGGGCCGGATGCACGACCATGCCTGCGGGCTTGTTCAGCACGATCAGGTCGTCATCTTCCCAGATGATATCAAGCGCGATTTCTTGCGCGCGGGTCTCGACCGGGGCAGCCTCAAGCATGCGGATTACCAGAGCCTCGCCTTCTGAGACCTTCGCGCGCGCATCCGTCACCGCTACGCCATCGCGCAGAACCGCGCCCTCTTCAATCAGCTTCATCAGCCGCGAGCGTGACAGCCCCAGACCCTCTGGCACATCGCGCGCAAGGGCCTTATCAAGCCGGGCAGGGGGCTCTGGCCCGATGACGACCGTGATTTCGCTGAAAGGTGCCTCAGACATGACGATGCCCCCGGATTCGCCGCCCCCCGAGGTCCGCCTGATCAAGCGGCTGGTCGTGGTGCTGACAAGCGTGATGATTCTGGGCCTGATAGTCATTGTGGGCCTGCTTGTCACCCGTCTGGGGCTATCCCCGGCACCGCTTGCGCTGCCTGATAGCGTTTCCTTGCCCGAAGGCGCCCGCGTCGAGGCGCTGACGCTCTCGGAGAGCTGGATCATCGTGGTGACGCGCGAGGGTGAGGCGTTGTTCTATGATCGTTCCAGCGGCGCGCTGCGCCACCGGGTCGCGCTTGAGGCAGATTGAGGGCAAACCGTTGGCAGCATGTCAACTTAGACGCAGCGGCGAGTCACAACCCCTGCGTGCCACAGCCCCGCCACAACATCTTCTTGATTGAGCCAAGACATTCTGTCACGTCTCTGTGCGAGTTTTCGCACTCTGCTATTGTGCAGCAAGGAATTTGACATGGAAAAAACACGCTTTCCCGTAGTGTTTCACGGCACCGCCAGCGAATATTTCGGTATCTGGATCGTCAATTTGCTGCTGTCGATTGTCACCATCGGCATCTATTCGGCCTGGGCCAAGGTGCGCACAAACAAGTATTTCTACCAGAATACGGAAATCGGTGGGCGCCGGTTCGACTATCACGCGACCGGCGGGCAGATCCTGATCGGGCGGATCATCATTGTCCTTGGCTTCATTGCCGTGCAGATTCTTGCGCTGGTCCCGATTGTGCTGGCTGTGGTGATGGTGGCGTTCCTGTTTGTCTTTCCGTGGCTTCTGGTGCGCTCGCTGCGCTTCAATGCGCGCGTTACTTCCTGGTCGAATGTGCGCTTCAATTTTCACGGCAAGACGGGGGGCGCGTTCCTTGTCTACCTCCTCTATCCGTTTCTGGTCATCTTCACGCTTTTTCTCGCCTGGCCCTTTGCGGATCGTGCACGACGCAATTTTGCCATCAGCCATCACAGTCTGGGCCAGTCGCGCTTCACGCTGGATGCGGGGATCGGACCATTCTATGCCGCCTTCTTCGCCTTTCTCGGGATCATTCTGATCGTGCTGGCGCTGAGCCTTGCCAGCGCCATGCCGGTCCTTTTGGCGCTGGTCAGCGACATTCGCCTGCTGGAGAATGAAGCCTTCCTTCTGGGCAACATGCTCTTGATCGTGCAGGCCTATATCGGGGTCATCGCGGCGTTCGTCATCGCGGGGATCGTCTATACTGCGATCATTCGCAACATTCTGTTCGGGTCAACATGGATCGAGGGCGGGCACAGGTTGCGTTCGACAGTTTCGGTGCCGCGCTATCTGTGGATTTCGCTGACCAATGCGCTCGCGATCATCCTGACGCTGGGGCTGATGCTGCCCTGGGCCAAGGTGCGCATGGCACGCTATCTGGCGCAGCAGACACAAGTGATCGTGAATGGCGATCTGGATGATTTCATCGGAGATATCATCCCCGAGGGCGGCGCATTCGGCGATGCCTATACGGATCTGGAGGCCATCGACGTCGGTCTGCCAGTGTGAACGGGGTGCGCCTGTGACGATGGATCTGACCCGGCCTGTGCATGCACGAATTTCCGGCAAGCTGATGCAACCGGGAAGTTCGCGCGTCACGCACGCGGTTCTGCATGTAGCGTCGGGGCGCTTCACGGTGTCGGATGACAGCGACACGGTGCGGGCTTCGGGCGATCTGGCGCAATTGCGCTTCGAGGCCCCTGTCGGGCGCGCACCGCGCCGGGTCATATTGCCCGATGGCGCGCTGTTCGAGACCTGCGAGCATGCCGCGCTCGATGCGCTCAACCCCTCGCGTGCGGCCAAGGGGTTGCACGGGGCCGAAGCCTTTCGCCCGCGCCTGATCGGCTTTGTCGCGCTGACGGTGCTGGCGGCTTTTGTCGTCTGGCGCTACGGGCTGGCGCTTCTGGTCAGTGCGGCGGTCTGGATCACGCCGCCGCAATTTGCCCGTGTGATCGACGACCAGACCCTGACCGTTTTCGACCGAGTGATGTTGCAGCCGACAACCCTTGATGCGGCCGAGCAGGCCCGCCTGCGCGCGGATTTTGACCGTCTGTCCGCCGCCCTTACTGCGTCCGAGGCGCATACCCCCCTGCGGCTGGAATTCCGCTCTGGTCCGATGGGTCCGAATGCTTTTGCCATGCCCGGCGGCACGATCATCCTGACCGATGATCTGGTGCGGCTGGCCGATGATCCTGACATGGTGGCGGGCGTCATGGGCCATGAAATCGGCCATGTCACCCATCGCCACAGCTTGCGCCAGATCTACCGCGCGCTGGGGATTGCCACGCTGGT
>JAFIEM010000069.1 GCA_020832555.1 Natronohydrobacter sp.
GCCTTGCGGTCGTGGTCAGTATCAGTCTTGCAGGCTGTATGGAGGGCACGGGCAACCGGTCCGGCACAGGCGGGACGGCGTTCAGCGCGGGCCCGGTTGACCGCGATATCGAAGACCCACGGGTGTTCTCCAAGCGCGAGAACGGGCTTTGGGACGGTCGCCCCTCATTGGGCGGGGTCTGGGTGGCGCATCCTGATGTCAGATCGCCCGAGAGGGTGATCATCCGCAACATTGAGAACGGTCAGGAAACCATCGGCGCGCTGTTCCGGCGCGAGCGGATGAATCCCGGTCCGAGTTTTCAGGTTTCGGGTGAAGCTGCCAATGCCGTGGGCATGCTGGCCGGTGCGCCGACCATGATCGAGGTCGTGGCGCTGCGTATCGAGGATGCCCCCGCAGCAGTGGCTGAGCCCGCTGAATCCGAGCCTGCAACGCAAGAAATTGCAGCCGCGCCTGCCGCGCCCGCGCCGCAGATTGCGGCCGCATCTGAAACCGAGGGGGATGTGCTGATCGCCATGCCCGAGTCTGAGACAGCGGCGGCACCACGTCGTGAGGGCGGCCTTTTCGGACGCGTGTTCGGACGGCGCAGCCCGCAGGCTGCACCGGCAATGGGGTCCGAGGGGATTGCGACGCAGGTGCTGGATGATGCGCAGGCCGTGCCCGCAGCGTCACTCGCCCCGGACGCGGCCCCGGCAGCACCCGCCCCGGCACCGGCACAAGCCGCGCCACAAGCTCAGGCACCGGCCAGCACGCTTGCGCAGCCCTTTATCCAGCTTGGTATTTTCAGCGTCGAAGCCAATGCCCGCAATGCCGAGCGTATGGCCAGCGGCGCGGGCCTGAATGCGCGCGTGGTCGCGGGTCAGGCCTCTGGCAACCAGTTCTGGCGTGTGGTCGTCGGTCCGGCCAGCACGCAGGCGGAACAGCGCCAGATGCTTGCGCGGGTCAAGGGTCTGGGCTTTAATGATGCCTATGCGGTCCGGCGCTAGGCTGAAGCGAAAGAGGCATATCATGCGTTCTGTTTTCCGTCATGCTGTGACATCGGCTGCCGCCGGGGCGATCCTCGCTCTTGGCCTGTCTGCGCCTGCGGGGGCGCAGGTTGCAGGGTTTGAGCCCAAGGCGCCCTCGATCTATGTACGCGATCTGACCACGGGTGTCGTGCTGCTGGAACGCGGCGCGGATGTGCCTTTGCCGCCGGCATCCATGTCCAAGCTGATGACGCTTCTGATGCTGTTCGAGGCGATCGAGGACGGGCGCATGACGCTGGACACGACCTTCAGCGTGTCCGAGCGGGCGCATGCGATGGGCGGCTCGCGCATGTTTCTGGAATTGCGCGACCGGCCCACGGCGCTGGATCTGATCCGCGGAATCGCGGTTCTGTCAGGCAATGATGCGACAGTGGTCGTGGCCGAGGGGTTGGCGGGCACCGAAGAGGCTTTTGCGCAGCTTGCGACGCGGCGCGCGCGCGAATTGGGGATGCGCAACACGACGATTGCGAATGCCTCGGGCTGGCCGCACCCCGATCACCTGATGTCGAAGCGCGATCTGGGGATGCTGGCGCAGCATATCATCGAGACCTATCCGCAATATTACCCCTATCTGGCCGAGCGTGAGTTCACCTGGAACGGGATCACGCAGCAGAACCGTGTGCCGCTCTTGGGCGCGGGCGTGGGACTGGACGGGCTGAAAACCGGCTTCACCTCGCAGGCGGGCTATTCGCTGACCGGATCGGCACGGCAGGGTGAGCGGCGGATCGTTTTTGCCTTCGGGGGTCTGGGCAGCGAGACCGAGCGGCGGCAAGAGGCCGAGGCGATCATCAACTGGGCGTTCCGGCAATTCCAGAAAGTCTCGCTCGGGACCACGGGTCAGGTGATGGGCGAGGCTCCGGTCTGGCTGGGGGCGGCGAAAACCGTGCCGCTGGTGCTGGGGGACAGCCCCGATATCCTGATCCCGGCCATGGCGCAGCGCAATATGGCCGCAACAGTGGTCTATGACAGCCCCCTGCCCGCGCCGATAGCCGCCGGTGATGTGGTGGGCCATGTTGCGGTCGATGTGCCGGAACTGGGCGAAATGCGGGTGCCGCTGCTGGCGGGCGCATCGGTCGCGGAAGGTGGCTTTGGTGTGCGCGCGATGGCGTCGGCGCAGCGTCTGATGGGCATGGTCATGGGGCGCGCGCAAGACGCGATGAACTGAGGCATGTCCCTGCCTGCTGGCCTGTTCATCAGTTTCGAGGGGATCGACGGGTCCGGCAAATCCACGCAGGCGCGGGTCTTGGCCGACAGTCTGCGCGACGCGGGGCGCGAGGTGGTGCTGACGCGCGAACCGGGCGGCTCTGACGGGGCCGAGGCGATCCGTCGCCTGCTGGTCGAGGGCGATCCGGCGCGCTGGTCGGCCGAGACCGAGATCCTGCTGTTCAATGCCGCGCGGCGCGATCATGTGGAGCGTTTGATCCGTCCCGCGCTGGCGCGCGGCGCGGTGGTGATCACGGACCGTTTCGCGGATTCGACGCGGGTCTATCAGGGCGTGGCGCGGGCCAGTCTGCGCGGGCTGGTGGATCAGTTGCATGATCTGGTGATCGGGATCGAGCCGGATGTGACTTTTGTCATTGATATGGACCCCGAAACGGCCCTTGCGCGCGGGCTGGCGCGCGGATCGGGCGAAGATCGGTTCGAGGAACTGGGCCTTGGATTTCAGGAAAACCTGCGCGCGGGTTTCTTCGATCTGGCGCTGTCTTACCCTGAGCGTATCCAGATGATCGACGGCGCTCGCGCGGTTGAGGACGTGGCGCGCGATGTTCTGGCGCGGGTCAAGGCGCGGCTGGATGGCTGATCTCGACGATATCCTGCCGCCTGATCAGTTGGAGGGTGCCCCCCATCCGCGTGAAACCGCGCGTCTGTTCGGGCAGGCACAGGCGGAAGCTGCGTTTCTGCAAGCCTATAACTCCGGGCGGCTGCATCATGGCTGGCTGATTTCCGGCCCGCGCGGGGTGGGCAAGGCGACGCTCGCCTGGAAACTCGCGCGGTTTTTGCTGGCCACGCCGCCCGATGACGGGGGCATGTTTGCGCCCCCTGCACCCGAAAGCCTGGACATTCCCGAGGATCACCCCGTCGCGCGACGTCTGCGCGCGGGCGCGGATGGGGGCTTGCTGGTGATCCGGCGGGGGCTCGATGACAAGGGCAAGTTGCAGCGCGATATCACGGTCGGTGTGATGCGCAAGCTGCACGGGTTTTTCGGCCTGTCTGCGCCTGATGGCGGGCGGCGGGTGGTGATTATTGATGCTGCGGACGAGATGAACGCGAATGCCGCCAATGCGCTGTTGAAGGCGCTGGAAGAGCCGCCCGAAAAAGCGTTTCTGCTGCTGGTCGCGCATCAGCCCTCGCGGCTTTTACCCACGATCCGCTCGCGCTGCCGCGATCTGCGGCTGATGCCGCTGGCGGAGGCGGATTTCGCCGAAGCCTTGGCGCAAGCCGGGATCACCGAGAACAGCGCAGCATTGGCGCAGCTTTCCGGCGGGTCTGTCGGCGCTGCGGTGACGCTCGCGCAGGGCGGCGGGGCCGAGATTTACGCAGCACTGGTGCAGATTTTCGCAGGCGCGCCGCGCGTGGATCGCGCGCTGGCGCTCAAACTTGCTGAATCAGTCACCGGCAAGGCCAATGACACCCGCTTTGCGATGTTGCTGGCGCTCTATGATCTGTTCATGGCGCGGCTGGCGCGGGCAGGCATTTCCGGCCCCCCGCCAGAGGCCGTGCCGGGGGAAGCCGCAGTTTTCGCACGCCTTGCGCCCCATGACGGGGCCGCGCGCGCCTATGCGGCACTGGCGCAGTCGCTGGGGGCACGGGCGCGGCATGGGCGCGCGGTGAACCTTGACCCTGCCGCTGTGGTGCTTGATATGGTTCTGCAAACCGAAGCAGAGGCGCGCAGGTTCCTCTGAAAGCTGAGCCCGCGCCCGGAGAGATCATGCCGCCCGAGATCGTTGACAGCCATTGCCATCTGGATTTCCCGCAACTGGCCGAGGATCTGGAGGCGGTGATCGCACGCGCCCGCGCGGCGGGTGTGACGCGGATGGTGACGATTTGCACGAAGCTGCGCGAATTACCGCGCGTGCAGGCGATTGCGGAAGCGCATGAGGGGGTGTTCTTTGCGGCGGGCACCCATCCGATGAGTGTGGCGGCTGAGCCGATGGTGACAGTCGCGGAACTGGTGGCTTTGGCCGCGCATCCCAAGATGGTGGGGATTGGCGAGACGGGGCTGGATTATCATTACACCGCCGAGAGCAAGGATGTGCAGCAGCAAAGCCTGCGCGTGCATATCGAAGCCGCGCGCCAGACCGGGCTGCCGCTGATCATCCATGCGCGCGACGCAGATGACGACATGGCGCGCATCCTGACGGAAGAGCACCGCGCAGGCAGCTATGACTGTGTGATGCATTGCTTTTCCTCGGGCGAAGGGCTGGCGCGCGCGGCGCTCGATCTGGGGTTTTACCTGTCGATGTCAGGGATCGCGGCATTCCCGAAAAGCGATGCGTTGCGCGCCATCTTCCGCGCGGCGCCCCTGGAGCGCATCCTGCTGGAAACCGACGCGCCCTATCTTGCACCCCCGCCCTGGCGCGGGCGGCGGAACGAGCCTGCTTATACCGTGCACACGGCCGAGGCCGGGGCGGCGCTCTTTGATCTGCCCTTGTCCGAATTTGCTGCGGCGACGAGTGCGAATTTCAACCGCCTGTTTCGAAAGGCTGCCTGATGGCTGAGTTGCGCGTGACAATTCTGGGCTGCGGCTCATCGGGGGGAGTGCCGCGTCTGGGCGGGATCTGGGGGGATTGTGACCCGGATGAGCCGAAGAACCATCGCCGCCGCTGTTCGCTACTGCTGGAGCGGATCACGGAGGAGGGGCGGACACAGGTTCTGATCGACACCTCGCCCGATATGCGCGCACAGCTTCTGGATGCCAGGATCGGCAAGCTGGATGCGGTGGTCTTTACCCATGCCCATGCCGACCATGTGCATGGGATCGACGATCTGCGCCAGATCGTGTTCAACACCGGCAAGCGGCTTTCGGTCTGGGCGGATGGGCCGACGCAGGACGCGCTGCTTGCGCGCTTTGGCTATGCCTTTGTGCAGCCGAAGAATTCGCCCTATCCGCCAATCCTGGATCTGAACACCATTGAGGGCGCGGTGACGGTCGAAGGCGCGGGCGGGCCCATGGTACTGCATCCGATCCGGCTGAATCATGGATCGGTCGATGCGCTGGGCTTCCGGGTCGAGGGGCTGGCCTATGCGCCGGATGTGGTGGGGATTTACCCGGAAAGCTGGCAGATGCTGGAAGGTCTGGATATCTGGATCGTGGATGCGCTGCGCCGCAAGCCCCATCCCAGCCATGCGCATCTGGAGATGACGCTGGACTGGATCGCGCGGGCGCAGCCGAAGCAGGCGGTGCTGACCAATATGCATGTGGATCTCGATTATGCGACGCTTTGCGCGGAACTGCCGGATCAGATCCGGCCTGCACATGACGGCATGATCCTGACACTTCCGGTTTGAGCCATGCAGGCGCTGGCGGATGTCATCCTTCCGGTCTTTCTGGTCATCGGCTTTGGCTATGTTGCGCGCTGGCGCAGGCTGATCACGGATGAGCATGTCGATGGCGTGGTGCAATTCGCGCAGAATTTCGCGGTGCCCTGCCTGCTGTTTGTCGCGATTGCCCGGCTGGATCTGGCGCAGGAATTCGACTGGCGGCTGCTGGTTGCCTTCTATACCGGCGCGCTGTCGGGCTTTGGTCTGGGCTTTCTTGGCGCGCGGGTGCTGTTCAAGCGCGACTGGGAAGATTGCGTGGCCATCGGCTTTGTGGCGCTGTTTTCGAACTCGGTGCTGCTGGGCCTGCCGATCACGGAACGCGCCTATGGGGCGGATGCGCTGGCGGCCAATTATGCGATCATCGCGATCCATTCGCCGCTCTGCTATGCCGTGGGCATCACCGCGATGGAGCTGATCCGCAATCGCGGGGGGCGGATGCGCGACACGGCGCGGCAGGTCTTTGTCGCGATGTTCCGCAATGCGCTGGTGATTGCGATTATTCTGGGTTTCATCGTGAACCTGACGGGGTTCCCGATGCCGGGTGTCGCCAATCAGGCGCTGGACATGATGGTGCGCGCCGCGCTGCCGGTGGCGCTGTTCGGGCTGGGGGGCGTGCTCTATCGCTACCGCCCCGAGGGCGATCTGCGCACCATCGGCTATGTGGTGGCGTTGTCGCTGGTGGTGCATCCGCTGATCACCTACGGGCTGGCACGCGCCTTCGGGTTGGGGACCGAGGCGCTGCGCTCTGCTGTGGTGACAGCGGCGATGGCACCGGGGGTGAATGCCTATGTCTTTGCCAATCTTTACGGGCGGGCGAAACGGGTGGCAGCGTCTTCGGTGCTGATCGGGACGCTGGGGGTGATGGTGACGGGCTGGATCTGGTTGCAGGTGTTGCCGTAGGGTGCGTGGTAACCACGCACCTTACCAGACGATGCGGATGTGAAGGACGAATAGGGCCAATCCTGCGCCGAGCGCACAAGCCCCGCAAGGACGGGGCTTTCGCGGCAGAGGTGCAGATGGACCGACAGATCGACATCCCCGCGGATGTGATGTTCCCAGAACCGGCGCGCCCAGATGCCGCGCTCTGCGCGACGCAGATGCGAGGGGCGCCGCGCCCCCATCGGCAGGGCGCGCGAAAACCGCGCCTTGATCAGCCGCCAGCGGGTGGAGTAATCGCTGTCGCCTTCGGGCAGGCCCCAGATGCACAGCATCCGCTCGGGCAGGACCACCCAGGCGAGAATGTCAAAGGGATGATCCCTGCGCGTGAGCCGGACCGCCTCGCGCAGGATGTCGATATGGCGGATCAGCAGGTCCGAGGGGCGCTCGGCAAGGACCACCTCGAAGAAAATAGTGGCACCGGGGATGCGGGGGCGACTATAGTTTGACATGCGCCCAACAGGGCGGACAAAGGTTAACATCGCGTGAAGTGTCGTAGGGTGCGTGCTGAGCACGCACCCTACCCCCATCGACAGGGCTTCCCTTCCGCCTGCGCACATGGCACCAAGTCCCTGACACTTGTTCGAGAGGCCCGGACCATGACCCCTGCCCCCTTCCCCGCCGCCCGCATGCGCCGCCTGCGCCGCACCCGCGCCCTGCGCGAGATGGTGCAGGAACAGGGCCTGAGCGCCCGCGATCTGATCTGGCCGGTTTTCATCCGCGATGGTGAGGGGGTCGAGGAGCCGATCCCGTCCCTGCCCGGTGTCAGCCGCCTGTCACTCGACCGGATGCGCGACGCCGCCGAAAAAGCCCACGCGCTCGGCATCCCCGCGATCTGTCTTTTTCCCTATACCGACCAGAGTCTGCGGACCGAGGATTGTGCTGAGGCCTGGAACCCCGAGAATCTGACCAATCGCGCGATCCGGCTGCTGAAATCCGAATTGCCCGATCTGATGGTGATGACCGATATCGCGCTTGATCCCTATAATGCCAATGGCCATGACGGGTTCGTGGTGAATGGCGAGATCGTCAATGATGAAACGGTCGCGGCGCTGGTGAAAATGGGGCTCGCGCAGGCAGAAGCCGGGGCGGATATTCTTGGGCCATCGGACATGATGGATGGCCGCATCGGGGCCTTGCGCATGGCGCTTGAAGCCGAGGGCCATAGCGATGTCGCGATCCTGTCCTATGCGGCGAAATTCGCATCTAGCTTCTATGGTCCGTTCCGCGATGCCGTGGGCGCCTCGGGGCGTCTGGTGGGCGACAAGGCCACCTATCAGATCAACCCCGCCAACCGCGAGGAAGCGCTGGCCTGCGTCGCGCGCGATCTGGCCGAGGGGGCGGATATGGTGATGGTGAAGCCCGGAATGCCCTATCTCGATATCTGCCGCGCCGTGAAGGAGCGCTTCCAATGTCCGACCTTCGCCTATCAGGTCTCGGGCGAATATGCGATGCTGATGGCGGCGGCGCAGAATGGCTGGCTCGATGGCGAGAAGGTGATGCTGGAAAGCCTGATGGCGTTCAAGCGGGCGGGTTGTGACGGCGTGCTGAGCTATTTCGCGCCCCGCGTGGCAGAAGTCTTGCGCGGCTGATCGCGGCGAAGCCTTGCCGATTCGGCCTCGTCCGGGCCTCTGACGGGTGACAACCCCCGCATTTCGCGCTATCACTTGACAATATCGAGAGTGCGCAAGGCACCATATTCAGAGGCAGAGCATGACCCAGATGAACCGGCGGGTATTCGCAACATCCGGGCTGGCAGCAATCGCGACGCTGGCGGCCTGTTCCAACCCTGTGGGCAGCCAGGGCGCGGCCGATCTTGATGCGCGGGTCGATGCGGCGCGCGATTATCTGCGCTCGAATTTTCCAGGCCTGAACGATCTGTTCCAGAATGCCCGCGGCATTCTCTATATCCCGGTCGTGACCGAAGGCGGGCTTTTCATCGGCGGCGCTTACGGTCGCGGCGCGCTGCGGATCAATGATGCGACGGTGGATTACTATTCCGCCACCCGCGCCAGTTTCGGGCTGCAGGCGGGCGCACAGCAATATGCCCATGCGCTGTTTTTCATGACCGAACAGGCGCTGTCGGATTTCCGCTATTCACCGGGTTGGGCAGCCAGCGCCGATCTGCGCTACGCAACCCCCACCCAGGGCGGCTCGATGGGAACCGAGACCACGACGCAATTCTCGCCCGTCATTGCGGTGGTGTTCGGGCAATCGGGGATCATGGCGGGCGCCTCGCTTGCAGGCGTGAAATACGCTCGCATCATCCCCTGACCCGGATCAGGCGTTTACGGCGGCCACATCCTCGGGGGTGCCGAAATTGCGTGTCGCGCTTTCGCGCGCGATGCGCTTGATCATGCCCGACAGCGCCTTGCCCGCGCCGATTTCCCAGAATTCACTCACGCCCTGCCCGGCCATCCACGCCACCGATTCGCGCCAGCGCACCGAACCTGTCACCTGTTCGACCAGGAGCGCGCGGATCGTGTCAGGGTCGGACACGGCCTCGGCGCGGACATTGGCGACCAGCGGCACAGCGGGCGCGCTCAGGGTCACATCCGCGAGGGCCGCCTGCATTGCTTCCGCCGCAGGCTGCATCAGCGCGCAATGGAAGGGCGCAGAAACGGGCAACATCAACGCGCGCTTTGCTCCACGCGCCTTCGCGATCTCGACCGCGCGCTCGACCGCGACCTTGTGGCCCGAGACCACGACCTGCGCGGGGTCATTGTCATTGGCGGCCTGACAGACCTCGCCTTGCGCGGCCTCGACAGCGACCTCGCTCGCGGTCGCGAAATCAAGCCCCAGAAGCGCCGCCATTGCACCCACGCCCACCGGCACCGCCTCTTGCATGGCGCGGCCCCGGATGCGCAACAGCCGCGCGGCATCACCAATATCCAGCGCGCCCGCTGCTGCCAGCGCCGAATATTCGCCCAGCGAATGGCCCGCCACGAAAGCCGCATCCGTAACCTTCACGCCTTCGGCTTCCAGCGCGCGCATGGCCGCAAGCGAGGTGGCCATCAGCGCAGGCTGCGCGTTGGCGGTGAGCGTCAGTTCCGCAATATCGCCGTCCCAGATCAGGGCCGAGAGGGTCTCGCCAAGGGCGGCATCCACCTCGTCAAACACCGCTTTCGCCGCTGGATAGGCCTCGGCCAGGGCCTTGCCCATGCCGATCGTCTGCGCCCCCTGACCCGGAAAAACAAATGCGCGGCTCATGGCGATCCCCCCTGAAAATCCTGTCGGCACGGCATAGACGCAAAGCCCGCACAGGTGCAAGCCTTGGCCGTTTCATCTTGCCAAAAATACTCATTGCCCCGTTGCTGTCTTGCGCAGCGTCTCAGGCGCTCCGGGTCAGTGCCGTGATCCGCCCCACCATCGCGCGCAGCCCGTTCGAGCGTTGCGAGGAGAGATGTTCATCCAGCCCCAGCCGCCCCAGTTCGGCAATCGCATCGACCTGTGCGGCCTCGCGCAGCGTGAGCCCGGAATAGAGCGCATGCAGCACCGCGATCAGCCCGCGCACGATCATTGCATCGCTGTCGCCTGCGAAATCAAACTGCGCCTCTGGACCCTCGCCGATCAGCACCGGGTGAATCCAGACCTGACTGGCGCAGCCTTCGACCTTGGTGGCGGGGGTTTTCAGCGCCTCCTCCATCGGCGGCATGGCGCGGCCCAGCTCGATGACATGGCGGTAGCGGTCTTCCCAGTCGTCCAGAAACTCGAAGGTTTCGGCGATATCCTCGAAACGGGCTGTGGCCATGGGTGCTGCCTTCTGTCACTCTTGCCCGATAGCTAAGCGCTGGCGGTCCAAAGGTCCAGAGCCCTGCGCATCCGGCCCGTTTGCGGCGCAAAAGCCGCAGCCCTGCTGCGAGGCACTTTTCAAAGCGGCGTTATTGCGCTACCCAAAAGCCCAAGCCGTTTTCCATGATCCATCGGAAGGACCCACCATGACGAAGCCCCTCCTCGCCGCGCTGGCCATGGTACTTGCCCTTGGGGCTTGCGGCTCGATGCGCGAGTCGCGCCTGAATCCGATGAACTGGTTTGGCCGCACGAGCACCGAGACACTGGCCCCGCGTGGTGGCTGGGCCACGACGGCGGACCGGCGCGCGCTGGTGCCTGTGGTGACAGAGCTTGAGGTGATCCAGACCACCGGCGGCGCCCTGGTGCGCGCAAGCGGTGTGACGCAGACACAGGGCTGGTGGGATGTCGAGCTGCGCCCGGTGAATGACGAGCGCCCCCTTGACGGGGCCTTGATCTATGAATTCGTCGTGGCCTCACCGGGTGCGCCGACCGCCGTTTCGACCGAAGCCTCGCGGACTGTGACCGCAGGCGTGAAGATTTCCACTGCCCGCTTGCAGGGGGTCAACCGCATTATCGTGCGCGGCGCGCAGAATGCGCGCACTGTGTCGCGCTGAGACTGAATCTGACGGGTGCGCGGGTCGTTCTGGCGGGACTCTGCTGCTGAGGCGCGGTTCTTGGCCAGCACACGGCGTCGCAAAGCCATGCGATCAGCATGAAAAATCCCGCATCAGCTTTGTGCTGGTGCGGGATTTGTCTTTGTCACTCAGGGCTTGCGGCGCGGGGGCGTGCTGCCGCCGCCCGGCTTGGGCCCGCGCGGCTTGAAGCCAGCGGGTTTCGGACCGCCGAATTTCCCGGCTCCGGGCTTTGCGCCCCCCGGCTTGCCCGCATAGGCTTTGCCGCCGGGTTTGGGCTTGGCGCTGCCGGGGCGTTCCATGCGTTGCGAGACATTGGCCGCGCCTGCACGGAATTTGCTGCCCTCGGCCCGCGCGGGGGCCGCGTCACTGCTGCGCGGGGTCGCGTCATTGCCGCGTGCCCCTTTCGGGCCGCCGGAGCGCGGGCCTTTGGGTCGGTCAGCGCCATAGCCGGGCTTGCCGCCCTGCGGATAGCCGGGCTTGCCGCCCTGCGGGCGGGGCGCACCGTAGCTTTTGCCTGTATCGGGGCGATCAGATTTCGCGTGGCGCGGTTTGCGCGGGGCGTCTTCAGCGTCAGATTGTGCGCGCGCAGGGCGCGGGGCGCGGTCTTCGGCAAAGGCGCGATGTGGCGCGCGGCTCGGACCCTCGGGCGCGTCGGCTGGGCGCGGCTTGTAGGGTTTGCGCGGGGCGTCGCCCGCATCGGACCAGCGCGGTTTCGGGGCCACGTCATCGCGGCGCGGTGCGGCTTTGCGCGGCCCTTCCGGTGCGTCGGACCAGCGCGGTTTCGGGGCATCAGTATCGCGCGGGCGCGCGGGGCGTTCGGGACGGGGGTTCGTGCGCGGGCCGCCGCGATTGTCTTCGGGCGCAGAATCGAGCTTGCGGGCGGTGATATCCTCTTCCAGCACGCCATCGGCACCAAGCCGTGCGATCAGGGCGGGGGCGGCGCTTTCGGCGATTTCGACAGCGGTCGTGCTGGTCTGCACCTTGATCCGGCCGATGCTGGCCTTGTCCAGATTGCCCGCACGGCAGAGCATCGGCAGCAGCCAGCGCGCCTCGGCGCGTTTGTCCTGACCGACCGAAAGCTCGAACCAGACCGAGGGGCCGAAAGCGGCGCGTTCCGGCCGGGCCTTGGGGTTCGGGGCCAGTTCGATGTCTTCAGGGGCCGACAGACCCGCGCGATAGAGCCGCAGACAGGCGGCGGCGATTTCTTCGGGGCTGCGTTCGGTGAGCAACTCGGCCGCGAAACGCGCCTCATCCTCGGTCAGATCGCCCTCCCAGACCGGGGCTTCGCGCAGGCGCTGTTCGTCCAGCGCAAGGATTTCTTCGGCGGTGGGCGGGCCCACCCATTCGGCATTGATCTTGGCCCATTTCAGCAGGCGTTCGGCCTTGCCTGCGGCGCGATCCGGTGCGATCAGGACCGACACGCCCTTGCGCCCGGCCCGGCCTGTGCGGCCCGAGCGGTGCAGCAGCGCTTCGGTGTTCATCGGCAGATCGGCATGGATCACCAGATCAAGGTTCGGCAGGTCGATGCCCCTCGCGGCCACATCGGTTGCCACGCAGACCCGCGCGCGGCCGTCGCGCAGCGATTGCAGGGCGTGGCTGCGTTCATCCTGGCTGAGTTCGCCCGAGAGGCTGACCACCGACAGGCCGCGATTGGCAAAGCGCGCCGCCAGACGCGCGACTGTGGCGCGGGTATTGGCAAAGACGATCGAGGCCGGCGCATCGTGGAAGCGCAGCAGGTTGATGATGGCGTGTTCAGCCTCGGAGGCTGCGACCTTGACCACCTGATAGGAGATGTCGCTGTGCTGCACGCCGCGCGAAATCGTCGTCACGCGCACGGCGTCGCGCTGATAGGTCTTGGCGATTTCGACAATCGCAGGCGGGACCGTCGCCGAGAAGAGGAGCGTGCGCTTGCTCTCTGGCGCTTCGCCCAGCATGTATTCGAGGTCTTCGCGGAATCCCAGATCGAGCATTTCATCGGCTTCGTCCAGCACCACGGCGCGCAGGTCGGACATGTCGAACGCCCCGCGCATGATATGGTCGCGCAGACGCCCCGGCGTGCCGACGACGATATGCGCGCCCCGGTCCAGCGCGCGGCGTTCGTCGCGGGCATCCATGCCGCCGATGCAGGACACGACCTTCGCGCCGGTTTTGGCATAAAGCCACTGGAGTTCACGCTGCACCTGAAGTGCCAGTTCGCGCGTCGGCGCGATCACCAGCGCCAGCGGCAGGGCGGGCGGGCCGAAGCGCTCTTCGCCATCCAGAAGCGTGCCGGCGATGGCCAGGCCAAAGCCCACGGTCTTGCCCGATCCGGTCTGCGCGGACACAAGCAGGTCGGCATCGGCCAGTTCGGGGGCGGTCACGGCCTCTTGCACATCGGTCATCGAGTCGAAGCCGCGCTCGGTGAGGGCTTCTTGCAGGGTAGCGATCATCAGTTCGGGAATCCTTGGGGCTGGCACCGCCAAGGTGCACATCAAACCCCGCGCTATAGGGCAAGCGCGCTGTGATGTCGAGCGGGAATCCCGGTCACAAGAGGTTGAAGGCCATCAGTGCCGCGATGGCGAGGCCAAGGAGCGCAAGGGTCTCGATCACCACAATCGCAAGATGCCCGCCGCCCACCGCCGTCAGCGCCTTGAGCGAGGTTTTGACACCCAGCGCGGCAATCGCCGTGATCAGGCAAGCGCGCGAGAAGCTGTCCACCTTCAGCACCAGCAGGTCCGGCAGATCAACTGCGCTGCCCAGGGCCACGAGGACCAGAAACAGCACCATGAACCACGGCAGAAGCGGGATCTTGCCCTGCCCTGCCCCGGTGCCGGTCGCGCGCAGCACCAGCACGATTGCGATCAGCACCACGGGCAGCATGGCCACGCGGAACAGCTTGGTGATGGTGGCCATCTCGCCTGCCGCATCCGAGACCGAGAAACCCGCGCCTACCACCTGCGCCACATCATGGATCGTGGCCCCGATCAGGAAGCCCTGCTGCAATTCGCTGAATCCAAGCCCCTGAAACAGCAGCGGATAGGCGACCATTGCAATGGTGGAAAGCGCCGTGACAGCGATCACGGTGAAGAGCGTGTTGCGTTCGGTCTTGTCATTGGCCGGGATCACAGCGGCAATGGCGAGTGCCGCAGAGGCCCCGCAGATCGCCACGGCGCCCCCGGTCAGAAGCGCGAAACGCCAATGGCGTTTGAACAGCGGTGCAGCGATGAAGCCTGTGGCAATCGTCAGCACGATCAGCCCCGCCAGCACGCCCGCGCCAAGAAGCCCGATCTGCGCCACATCATCCAGCGCAATGCGGATGCCCAGAAGCCCCACGCCCAGCCGCAGGATGAATTTCGCGGCAAACTCGATGCCCGCGCGGCAGGGCCCGTCCTCGTGCAGGAAATTGAACGCCATGCCCAAGAGCAGCGCAAACAGCATGACCGGTGCGCCGTAATGCGCGCCAAGGAAAGCCGCCGCAGCCGCGATGGTCGCGGCCAGCATCAGCCCCGGCGCGAGGGGCGTGGCGAAGGCGCGCAGGCGGGCGATAGGGGTCATTTGGGCCTCGGTCGGGACAAGGAAGGCGGGCCAATCGGCCCGCCTTGGTTGGTCGTCGTCTCTCTAGCGTCGGATCAGGCCGAGCGGTAGAGCTTTGTCATCGAAAATTCACGATGGCCCAAAGCTTCGGCGGCGGTCATGCGGCCATTGGCGGTGCGCTTGATCATCTCGATCAGCGCGTCACCGGCCTGATCGATGGTCATTTCGCGCTTCAGGACGCCGGTCACATCGACATCGATATGTTCCGACATGGTGCGCAGCGTGCGCGGATTGCCGGAAATCTTGACCACTGGCACGATTGGGTTCCCGATCACATTGCCCTGGCCCGTCGGGAAAGTGTGGATCACATAGCCCGCCGCCCCCATCAGGGTCACGCATTCGGCTGCGGCAGAGGAAGTGTCCATGTAATAGAGCCCGCGCCCCTTGGCCGGTTCCTCTGCCGGGCCCAGCACGTCGATATAGGTCGAGGTGCGGCCGATCTTTTCGAGATTGCCCAGCGCCTTTTCCTCGATCGTGGTCAGGCCGCCAAGGATATTCCCTGCAGTGGGCTGGCTTTCGGACAGGTCAGAGGTCTTGAAAGGCTCGATCACTTCATCCTGATAGGCCTGCCAGGTCTTCATGAATTTCGCGCCGATTTCAGGCGTGGCAGCCCGCTTGACGCAGATATGCTCGGCACCGGTGATTTCCGAGGTTTCCCCGAACACCCCGTAAAGCCCATGCGGCAAGAGCTTGTCATACATATTGCCAACCGCCGGGCAGGAGGAAAGGCCCGTGGTCGTGTCGCTCTCGCCGCATTTGGTCGAGATCCACAGATCGGTCAGAGGGCAGTCCTCTTTCTGCAATTCCGAGGCCCAATGGACATACTCCTTCGCCTTCCAGCTTGCGCGGCGGATGGTCTCGAAGTCGCCATTTTGTTCAATCCAGAAGCCTTCGACCGGTTTGCCGGTCTTGGCGATGCCATCGACGATGATCTTGGTCCAGTCCGGTTCGATCCCGATCACGACCACTGCGGCGACATTCGGATTGGCCCCGGTGCCGATCAGGGTGCGGAAATGCAGGTCCAGATCCTCGCCGAATTGCAGACGCCCGTAAGCGTGGGGAATGGCCATCGTGCCCTTGACGTTATTGGCCACAGCCTCGCAGGCGGCGTTGGAGATATCGTCCACGGGCAGGATCAGCACATGGTTGCGCACACCTACGCGGCCATTTTCGCGGCGCCATGCCTTGACGGTTTCTTGCGTGAAATCAAAAGCCATGAGTCTATCCCCTTACCAGCGCTTGGTTTTCAGATTGTGGGTATGGACATGGCCGCCGGTTTCAGCGGGGCCAACCATCTTGCCGATGTCTTCACCGTATTTGATGACGGTATCGCCTGCTTTCAGGTCTTTCAGCGCGACCTTGTGGCCGATGGGAATATCGGCTTTCGCTGTCAGGCGGAAATCGCTGTTATCTTCGGTGCAGACACACAGCATATCGGTGCCAGCGGTCAGGCCCTCGACCACGACGACGCCGACATTATCGGCCTTGTCATGAACAAGCAGTTGCGGATGGGCATTTGCGATCATGGTGCTTTCTCTCCCTTGTGTCAGTCAGGTATGGGCCAGCCCGGCAAGCGTGTCATGCAGGGTCTGGGGTATCTCGATTGTGGTGGCGCGGGTGGCGCGCTCATGCATGCGCCGCGCGCCGGGCAGGCGCGCGCCCTCCTGTGCCTCGATGGCCTGAAACATCGTCTCGGCGCGCGTGGCGAAACCGGGGGCGAAGCGCGCGGGGTCCAGCACGAGCAGGAAATGCGCCAGATCCGGCGGCGGGCCCTGGTCGTCAAAGAGCGAGCTGGCCTCATAGGCGAAATGCGCACCGGCCAGACCGGCGGTCAGCAATTCCACCATCAGCGCAAGCGCCGCGCCCTTCGCCCCTCCCGAGGGCAGCATCGTGCCTGCCATCGCGGCATCGGCATCGGTTGTGGGGTTGCCGTACAAATCGAGTGCCCAATCGGAGGGGATGGGTTTTCCGGCCTTTTGCGCCAGCATCACCTTGCCCCGCGCGACATGGCTGAGCGAGAGGTCGATCAGCAACGGATCGCCGCTCTCGCGCGGACAGGCGAAAGCGATGGGGTTGGTGCCGTAAAGCGCGCGGTTGCCACCCCAGGGGGCCATCGCCGCAGGCGCATTGGCGAAAGCGAGCGCGATCAGCCCTTCGCGGGCGAAGGGTTCGACCGCTTGACCCGCGACGCCGAAATGGTGGGAATGGGTCACGCTGACCACGGCCACGCCCAGATCGCGCGCGGTCTTGCGTGCGGCCTGTGCGGCCAGGTCTATCGCGGCAAAGGCCAGCCCGAAGCCAGCATCGACGCGGATCACCGCGCCATCGGTTTCGATCTGCGGGACAGCATCCGCCCGCACCTTGCCTGCGCGCATCTGCGCCACATAGAACGGCACCCGCGCCAGCCCGTGCGAGGGCAGACCTTCACGCTCGGCCATAACCAGCGCACGGGCGGCAGGCAGGGCGTGAGCTTCAGGCATACCGGCAGAAGTGAAGGCCGAAAGAGCCAGATCGGTCGCGGTTTGCAGGGGGAGCGTGAGGGTGGTCATCATTCTTCCTGTGGGGCGGACGACTCGGGCAAAGCGTCGCTTGAAAACTATATAGTTTATATGATAGAGAAGTGTCAACGCCCCTTTTCGGAAAGCTGCCCCATGACCCGCCCTGCCCCTCGTCCCTTTGCCCAGCCGCTGCACCGGCAGTTGCGCGACCTGATGATGGCCCGGATCGAGGTGGGCGAATGGTCGCCCGGCACCTATCTGCCGCCCGAGACGAAACTGGCCGAGGATTATGGCGTTGCCGTCGGCACGCTGCGCAAGGCGCTGCTGGATCTGGCCGCCGAGGGCGTGGTGGTGCGGCGTCAGGGTAAGGGCACGGTGGTCGCGAGCCATGACAGCGACGCGGTGCTGTTTCGCTTCTTCAACCTGCGCCGCACCGATGGCAGCACTTTGCGCCCCGAAAGCCGGGTGCTGGCGCGGAAGCGGCGCAGGGCCAGTGCGGACGAGGCACAGGCATTGGGCGTGAAAGCCGGGACGGAAGTTCTGTGTATTACCCGCGTGCGCGAGGGCGACGGGGTGCCGATCCTCTATGAGCATATCCTGCTGGATGCCGCGCGTTTCGGCGCGCTGGAGCATCGCCCCGAGGTGCTGCCGAACACGCTCTATCAGATTTATCAGACCGAATATGCCGCGACAGTCCACCGGGCGCGCGAGGAAATCACTGTTGACCTTGCCACGCCCGATTGCGCGCTGGAACTGGGCCTGCCCTCTGGCGCGCCGCTGCTGCATATCCGGCGGGTGGCGTTGGATTACTCGGATGCGCCGATCGAGCTGCGCCTGTCCTGGGTCTCGACCGCGAACCTGCATTACCGGGTCGAGGTGTGAGACGGCGCGCGCCCATCGCCGCGCTGGCCTGCCTGATGGTCGGCCAAGCCCCGGCGATGGCAGGGGCAGGCATGAGCTTCGCCTTTCAGGGAGAGAGCTGGG